>NZ_JBFAVD010000028.1:0-98883 GCF_040679615.1 Streptomyces sp. NPDC052225
CGCCGCTCAGCCTTTATCGGGGAGATGCCGCACCGAAGGTGCGCATCTCAGGGGCGCGGGGAACTGCGCGACCAGCCCCCACTCACCCGCAGACGAAACCGCACCCCCATACACCCCCTACGGCAGCACCCGGCACAACATCTCCAGCGCCCCCGCCCACGCATGGTCCGCCGGCGTCCCGTACCCCACCACCAGCGCGTCCCTGCCCTCCGCCCGCGCCGCGGACTCGTGCCGGAAGCTGGACAGCCCGGCCACGCCGAGCCGCTGCCAGGCGGCAGCGCGGATCACCGACTGCTCGGTGCCCGGCGGGAGTTGGAGCACCGCGTGCAGACCCGCCGCGATGCCGGTGGCGCGGACGGCGGGGGCGTGTTCGGCGAGGGCGGTGACGAGCTGGTCGCGGCGGCGCCGGTAGCGCAGACGGGCGGCGCGCAGGTGGCGGTCGTAGGCGCCGGAGTCGAGGAACTCGGCGAGGGTGAGCTGGTCGAGCACCCCGCACGACCAGTCGCCGGCCCCCTTCGCCTCGATGACCTCGTCGGAGACGGACGCGGGCAGGACCATCCAGCCGAGCCGCAGCCCGGGAGCGAGGGACTTGCTGGCCGTGCCGAGGTAGACGACGCGGTCGGGGGCGAGGCCCTGGAGCGCGCCGACGGGCTGGCGGTCGTAGCGGAACTCCCCGTCGTAGTCGTCCTCCAGGATCAGCCCGCCGGTGCGCCGCGCCCAGTCGACGGCGGCGGCCCGCCGGTCGGGGTGGAGCGGGACACCGAGCGGGAACTGGTGGGCGGGGGTGAGCAGCGCGGCGCCGACGCCGGACCAGGCGTCCAACTGGCCGATGTCCGCGCCGAGTTCATCGAGCGGGAGCGGGCGGGAGCGAAGGCCCGGCCGGGTCAGGACGTTCCAGTGCGCGTCGAGCCCGTACGACTCCACGGCGACGTCGCGCACTCCCCTGGCGTGCAGCACCTCGCCGAGCAGCATCAGGCCCTGCACGAACCCGGCGCAGATCACGATGCGTTCGGGGTCGGCGTGGACGCCGCGGGCGCGGGCGAGGTAGCCGGCGAGGGCGGTGCGCAGTTCGGGGCGGCCGCGGGGGTCGCCGTAGCCGAGGGCGTCGTTCGGGGCGGCGTTCAGGGCGCGCCGGGCGGCCTTGAGCCACTCGGCGCGGGGGAAGGAGGCGAGGTCGGGCGTGCCCGGGTGCAGATCGTGGCGCAGCCCTCCGGCGGCGCGGCGGCTCGGGCCCGGCGCGGGGCGCGGGGCCTCCACCGGCCGCTCGGCGACGCGGGTGCCCGAGCCCTGGCGTGCGGTGAGCCAGCCCTCGGCGACGAGGTCGGCGTAGGCGTCGGCGACGGTGTTGCGGGCGATGCCCAGGTCGGCGGCGAGGGTGCGCGAGGAGGGCAGCCGGGTGCCGGGGGCGAGGCGTCCGCCGCGTACGGCTTCGCGGAGCGCGTCGGTGAGGCCGCGGCGCAGCCCGGAGGGCCCGGGGACGTCGACGTGCAGGTCGATCCCGAGCGCCTGCCCGGAGGCCGAAGTGGCCCAGTTTTCTGCCATGGAAATGGACCATACCCCTGGGCAAATGCCTCCGTAGCCTTGCGTACATGACCACCACGAACAACACCCCCGCCACCCCGTACGTCCACGAGCACACCCCCCGCCTCGACTGGGCGCGCCACGCCCCCGAGGTCTTCAAGGCGATGATCAAGCTGGACGCGGCGTCCCGCGCGGGCCTCGACCCGAAGACCGCCGAGCTGATCAAGGTCCGCGCCTCGCAGCTCAACCGCTGCGCGCTCTGCCTCGACATGCACTCCAAGGACGCGCTGGCCGCGGGCGAGAGCGTCGAGCGGATCATCCAGCTCAGCGCGTGGGAGGAGAGCAAGCACTTCTACACGGAGAGGGAGGTCGCGGCCCTGGCGCTGACCGACGCGATCACCGTGCTCACCGACGGCTTCGTCCCGGACGAGGTGTACGAGCAGGCGGCGAAGGTCTACGACGAGCGCGAGCTGACCCAGCTGATCGCCGCGATCACGACGATCAACGCCTGGAACCGCTTCGGCGTCTCCACCCGCCAGTCGCCCGGCCACTACACCCCCGGGGACTACAAGTGACCGCGCGCACCACGTACTTGGACCCGGCCGTCCGGAACGCGATGTCCGCGCTGAGCGCGGCGGCGAAGAAGGGCCTGGGCGACCCGGCCCTGGCGGAACTGGTGATGATCCGCGCGTCGCAACTCAACGCGTGCGCCTTCTGCCTGGACATGCACGTCGACATCGCGGTCGCCAAGCACGGCGAGACGGCGAAGCGCATCGCGCTCCTGAACGCCTGGCAGGAGGCCGGCGAGGCCTTCACCGAGCGGGAGCGGGCGGCGCTCGCCCTCACCGAAGCGGTCACGGTCCTGACCGACGGCTTCGTCCCGGACGACGTCTACGCGCAGGCGGCGAAGCACTTCACGGAGCCCGAACTCGCCCACCTCATCGGGGCGATCACGGTCATCAACTCCTGGAACCGCCTGATGGTCAGCCGCCGCATCGAGCCCGGAGGCCCGGCATGGTGACGGCGGTGAAGGCCCGGACCTTCCGCACCCTGCACCACGACCGCGCCCCCGGCGACCCCCTGGTCCTGCCCGGCCCGTGGGACGCGGCGAGCGCCCGCGTCTTCGAGGAGTCCGGCTTCCCGGCGCTGGCGACGCCGAGCGCGGGAGTCGCGGCGTCACTCGGCTACGAGGACGGCCAAACGCCCGCGGACGAGATGTTCGCGGCGATCCGCCACATCGCCCGCGCAGTCTCGATCCCGGTGTCGGCGGACATCGAGGCCGGCTACGGCCTGCCGCCGAAGGACCTGGTGGCCCGCCTCCTCGACACGGGCGCGGTCGGCTGCAACCTGGAGGACACGGGCCCCGACGGAACCCTCAGCAACCCCTCCCAGCACGCCGATCGGCTCGCCGAGGCAAGAGCAGCGGCTCCGCGCGACGAGCTCTTCCTGAACGCTCGTATCGATACGTTCATCAGGGGCGCCGCCGACCCGGTCACCGAGGCGATCGAACGCGCCCGCCTCTACATCGCGGCCGGCGCCGACTGCGTCTACCCGATCGGCGCCCCACCGGAGGCACTCCCCCGCCTCCGCGCGGAGATCGAGGGCCCGATCAACATCGGCGCCCCGCTGGGCGGCCCCTCGCTCAAGGAGTGGGGCGAACTGGGCGCGACCCGGATCACGTTCGGCCCGGGGTTGCAGCGCAGGGCGACGGCGGCGCTGCGGGAGATCGCGACGGAACTCAGGCAAGTCAGTACGTAAACTTTAGTTTCCATACCGGGTCTTCGTGAACTAAGGTTGTCGCATGACGGCCTCTGAGATCACCCCGGAAGAGCAGGCAGAACTCGACAAGGCGCTGTACGACGCCTTGAATCCGCTGGCCTCGGCGATCCGCTCCCGCCAGACCGGGCAGCCCGCGGACCGCATGTGGGACGCACAGCCGGTCGACGTGGCGCTGTCCGTCCTGGCCGCCTGGAAGGTGATGGACGCCGAGGTCAAGCGCCTCACCGCCCAGGCGGCAGGGACCGCCGGCGCCTACGGCGCGAGTTACGAGCAAATGGGTGCCGTGTGGGGTATCACCCGCCAGGGCGCCCGCAAGAAATGGCCCGACGCCGTCATCCGCTCGACGGCGGGCCGCAGGACGCTGACCCTCTTCGGCGGGACGGCCGAACTGACGCAGACGCCTTCCGGCGACTGGAGCTGGACGGGCACGGGCGCCGACGGGGCATCCACCGAGGGGACGCGCCACGCAACGGCGGAGGAAGCCGCGGCCCACGCGGGCGCCTTCCTCAAGGAACACACCCTCGACACGGCCGCCCGCCCCTAGCCCGGGCCGGGACCGGCTACTCGGCGAGCCCCAGGTCCTTCGCGCTGTAACGGGGCAGCCCTTCGGTCCGGATGGTCCAGGCGCCGAGGTCCGTGGCGACGGTGACCGTCTTGCCGTACGGGAGGTGCAGCCGGTTCTCGTAGGCGGGACGGCCGTCGGCCCGGCCGATCTCCCACTGGTAGGTCCATGTCCCGTCCCGCGGATCGAGGATCACGTAGTGGGGGATGCCCATGGCTGGGTAGTCGCGCGTCTTGTTCTCGTAGTCGTTGCCGGGGTTCGACGGCGAGACGATCTCGATCGCGAGGGTGATCTCACGGGGATCAAGGGGGTCGTCGGTCTCCATGGCGTCCTGCGGGCAGACAAGGATGTCCGGGACACGAAGCTTGCCGAGCGCGTCGTCGTCGACATCCGTCGCCTCGAACGCGAGATGCCCTTCCGGCAGCTGCGGGTCGAGCTGCTTGGTGACCAACTTGGCGGTCAGCTGATGGCGAGGACGCGGATTCATCATCATCACGAGCTGTCCGTCGCTGATCTCGGGCCAGGCGAAGCCCGGCGGCGGGGTGAAGTGGTCTCGCAGCTCGCGCAGCTGCCGGTAGTGGGTCGTCTGCTGCCGTGTCATGGGGCCTCCCGCCCCCAGTATCGCCACAGGCGCACAGCGCGAGCGTGTCATCGCACCTCCTTCCCGGTGTCGACCTCGGCCCAGACGACGAGCCCGCCCCGCCCGGTGGCCCACCACCCCCACCGATGAGCCAGCGCTTCCACGATCGCGAGACCCCTGCCCGACTCGGCGTCGAAGGCCGCTTCGCCCACCGGGCTGAGGGGGCCGAGCCCGCGGCCGCCTCCGCCCTCGGCGCACCCGCCGTCCACCACGCACACGGTCACCGCGTCTCCCCGGCGCCGCGCGACCGCGACCGTGATCTCGCCGACACCGCCGTACGACACTGCGTTGGCCGCGAGCTCCCCGGTCACGGCCTCCACCGCATACGCCGTCCCGTTCCCCAGTCCCCATCCGTCGACCGCGCCCCGTACGTGACGACGCGCATCGCCTGCCGAGGCAAGCGATGCCCGGACAAGGACATGAGCGTGACGGCCTCTCCCGCAGAAGAGCCGAGGGCGTGGGCGACATCGGCGATCCGGGCCTCCACCGGCGCATAGCGGCCCACCTCGCCGCCCCACTCCAAGCCCGACAGGCCGAGGCGGTCACCACGACACTCTGCGATCAGCAGTACGTCACTCAGGTCACGCGCCAACTCCCGTACGAGAACGGGGCCTTCCTCACCACCGAGGTCACCCGGGGTCTCGCCCGACCCACACACCCGCTCCTGCAGCCGCCGAGCAAGGTGAACCTGCAGGTCCTCAAGGCGATCAGCGTGCCGGGCGACGCCCCCGCCCTCCGCACCCGCTTCGCGGACGAGGTAACACCGCTGCCCGCGCTGGCTTTGTGGTCCTTCTGGTCGCAACCGCACTCCTCTACTGGCGCTACAAGGGCGGTTGCAGGTGACGAGGTCGGCGGGCAGGACGCCGTTTTTTTCCGGCACGAGCGCCTCGCACTCGGCGTCGACCAGCTCGCGGACGCGAACGCCGCCAGTCGCCCAGGCGACGCCCAAGCCGTCTATAGAGCAGGCTCGGGAAGCGAACCGAGGCGCTCCATGACCCGCTCGCGAAGGAGGAGGTACTCGTCCCAGCGGCGCAGCGGGCCAGGCGGACGTTCGACCACCCAGCCCTCGGAGACCGTCTGGCCACGCTGGAACTGCTCACGCGTCAGGTCCAGCTCGACCCCGCTGGGCAGCCGGTTCCACATGTGGAATCCGTGCTGGACTCCGTCGACGTGCGCTTCACCGGCCATGAGGTCGCCACCGAAGACGTCATGGACGATCAGGGCCGTGATGTCGCAGTGGCCCCAGGCCGGATTCTCCGACTGCCAGCCCGAGCGGGCAAGGTCGTCCGGAGAGCAGGTGTCAGCAGCCCAACTGGCGCGCAGGGCACGGTCCAGATCGATCAGGGTCCAAGGGATCATCCCGACAGCATCGCAAGAGTAGAGAGTCGTCGTCTGCCTCGGTCCTCGAAAGCACCCACTTCCTACTCCTCCGTCTCGTCCTCCGAACGACCTTGGGCGCGAGGCTCGTTGTAGACGGTCACGACCGGCGCGTTCGCCTCCGCCCGTGCGCGGTCGAACGCCGTCGCGGTCTCCTCGTAGGTCCATTCCTCGTACAAACGCTCTCCATGGGCGTCGGTGATGTCGATCACCAGGCCGGTCCACTCCTCGGCAGGCTGTTCGGGGACGAGCCCCAGTTCGTAGGTGGCGTCCTGAAGGAGTGACTCGGTGATGCCCACGCCGGTGAGCCTCTCGGCCAGAGCGAGGACCGCCGCCTTCCCGCCAACCGTCGAGGCTCTCTCGTTGTGCTCCCCGTCAGGAGTCAGGGGGAAGCCGACTTCCCGCAACAGGGGGACCAGTTCATCGGGGCTGCTGCCGTCGCGTGCCGAGGGGCCCTCGAATGTCGTACGGAGCTCACCGTCCTCAAACCAGTGGAAGAGGTCGATGGGCTTGCCGCCGTTGGTCGAGTGGGCCACGACCCGGCCGCCCTCCGACAGCGTCCCCATGTGCGGTAGCCCAAGGCCACCGTCGAAGGCGAGGACCACCGTCCAGTCGCCTTGCTCGCCCGCGGCCTTGAAGGCGCCCGCGACGTAGGACTCGTCCCAGTAGTCGCCAGCTATCTCGTCACGGTGGGCGTCATCCGCCTCGGTCAGCCCGGCCGCGCCCTCCCCGGTGCCGCGCGGCTCCGCCCCCGTCGTGCGCAGCACCTCCTGCGGGGTCCTCCCCCGTATCAACGTCAAGGTGTATCCGCTCGCCGACATGCGACGGAAGAGCGGCGAGGTGCGGATCCAGGCGTAGTCGTGCGCAGTCACCAAGTTCATACGGCGCAGTGTGGCTGCTGCCTCTGACAATGCCTCCCCTGAGCGAAGCGGGCCGCTCCGACGCCATCGGGCTCATCCGCTCCGGCCTGCGCCCCGGGCGCTAATGGGGGGCAAGCGGCTCGACGCAACCCGTCTCCGGGTAGTGGCCTGTCACGCTGACCCAGACACGCCGCTCGCTCACCGCCCCGTTGACGCAAGCAGTGCTGTCGACGAAGACACCGAAGGTGCTGCCGTCCGCCTGCACGGCCGGAGCGGTGCCGGTCCTGCGGTTGCCGACATCGAGCCGTGCGGGCGCGACGAGGTCTTCGAGAACTCGGCGCACTTCTGCCGGGGAGATGCGCCCTTGCTCTCGCTGCGTCTCCAGAACACGCCTGACGTCCCGCGCCAGATGCGTGGCCGCCTGCTCGTCCCGGGGCGTCATCGGCTTCGGCCGGCGAACTCGGCTGTTGTCTCCGTAGTTGGGCGGGGCATCGGCGATCGGCGGCCGGCTGCTTGCCGGGGAGGGCGGCTCCGCGCTGGCGGAGCGGGTTCCGTTCATGTTGGAGAAGAGATCGTCCCCGGAACATCCGGTCAGGACCAGTGCGGCGGTAGCGGTGACGAGGGCGGCTGTGATTCTGCGCGGGGGCATGGCGTGAGTGTGGCCGAGGTCTGCGGGCGGAGCCTGAGTACGCGTACTCAGGCTCCGCCGGCAGGGTCAGCTTCGGGGTGCGTGAACCGTACGGGCTTGCCCAGCGAGCGGGCGTAGAAGATTTCGGCTCGGGTGCTGTCTCCGACGTAGTCGCCGACGACGAGCACCTCGTCGGCGAGCCGGATCTTCGCCCGGTGCAGAGCGTCGAGCCGGGGCTTCAACGCCGCGGCCTCGGCAGAGCCCAGGCCGCAGCTCGGCTTGACGACGATCCTTCCGGCTTCGGTCTCCCGTACGTCGGCCTCGTTCATCTCGGCCATGAAGCGGGTCGAGCCGCAGATCGCGACGATATGAGGAAGGCCCAACAGCTGCTTCGCAGCGGCGAGTTGCTCTTCGGGCGTGCGCTGTTGCGGGTATGACACGGGTGGCGCTCCTTGCGGTTCGGCCAGGACTAATCGTGAGACTGGACGAGTGGCTCCGAAGTCCGGGATCATCAGGGGTATGCAGCCGGTCCTGCGGGGAGCCCTGGTGACCCTTCGTCCGTCGACGCCGGGCGACATCCCCGCCCTGACCGCGATCCGGACCACGCCCGAGGTGTACGCGCGCTGGCGGGGCGGCCACGACCTGACGGCCGCGGTGACCCAGGACCTCGAAGATCCCGCGGTGCGGACCTTCGTGGTCGAGCATGACGGCAGGGTGGTCGGTGCCGTCCAGTGGGGTGCCGAGGACGATCCGGACTACCGGCACGCCAACATCGACATCTACCTCGACCCCGCGGTGCACGGGAAGGGCCTCGGCACTGACGCCGTCCGCACCCTGGCTCGCCATCTGATCGACGATCACGGATACCACCGGCTGGTGATCGACCCGGCCGCCGACAACGCCCCCGCCATCCGCTGCTATCGCAAGGTCGGCTTCCGCCCGGTGGGCATCATACGGCAGTACGAGCGCGGCCCGGACGGCAGTTGGCACGACGGGCTGCTGATGGACCTGCTGGCGGAGGAGTTGGAGTAGGCCTCGCGCACCCTCACCGAACTCGACCACTGGCTGGCCGAGCACGCGCCGACGGGGACGACTGGTTCATGGTCGGATCCGAGGTGCACTCCCACTGGCTGCCGGTGGCCAGGAACCACACCAGCAGTCTTCTCGTCGTCGATCAACAGCCCAGGGCACATGTTCACCTCCGTACTCGCGGCACTGAAGAACGGTTCGCAGGTCACTACGGGCAAACGGAGGCCCGGCCGCGCATGACGGTGCCGGGCGCCCCCGTCAGGAAAAGCGCCCGGCACCAAGTCGTTCTGCCCCGTTAGTTCGCGAGCCACGCCTTCCATGTCGAGCGGTGGGTGTCGACCCACTTCTTCGCGGCCTGCTCGGGGGTGAGCTTCTGGTCGGCGATCAGGAGGGAGACCTCGTTCTGGTCCTCCGTCGTCCACTTGAAGTTCTTGAGGAGGCCCGCGGCCTTGCCGCCCTTCTTCGCGAAGTCCGCGTTGAGGTACTTCTGCAGCGGCGTCTTCGGGTACGCGCAGGCCACCTTCTTCGGGTCGGCGTCGCAGCCCTCCTTGTAGGCGGGGAGCTTCACCTCCGTCATCGGGACCTTCTTGAACAGCCACTGCGGCTGGTACCAGTACGTGAGGAAGGGCTTGCGCTGCTTCGCGAATTGCTTGATCTGCGTGATCTGCGCCGCCTCCGAACCGGAGAAGACGACCTGGTAGTCCAGGTCCAGGTTGTTGACCAGCGCCTTGTCGTTCGTCACGTACGACGGTGAGCCGTCGAGGAGTTGGCCCTTGCCGCCGCTCTCCGCCGTCTTCATCTGCGACGCGTACTTGTTGAGGTTCTTGTAGTTCGTGACGTCCGGGTGCTGCTTCGCGAAGTACGTCGGGACGAACCAGCCGATGTGTCCGGTGACGCCGAGGTCGCCGCCGTTCACGATCGTCTTCTTGTCCTTGACGTAGCGCTGCTCCTGGTCGGGGTGGCCCCAATCCTCCATGATCGCGTCGACGCGTCCCTGGCTGAGCGCGTCCCAGGCCGGGACCTCGTCGACCTGGACGGTGTCGACGCGATAGCCGAGCTCGTGCTCCAGGAGGTACTGGGCGACCGCGACGTTGGCCTGGGCGCCCACCCAGGACTGGACCGAGAGGGTCACCGTCTTCGCGCCCTGCGCGTTGGCGAACGGGGACGCCTGCTTGGTCATGTCGGCGGCGCCGCAGCCGGTGACGGCCAGAAGCGCCCCCGCGCCTGCAACTGCCATGAGAGACCTACGAGTTCGCGTCATCTCAGGCCTCCTTTCCGTCCCGCGTGCGGCGTTCCGTCGGCTGGGTCACCCGGTCAAGCATCAGACCGAGGCAGACGATCGCGGCGCCGGCGACGAGGCCCGTGGCGAGGTCGCCCTGGGCGAGGCCGAAGACGACGTCGTAGCCGAGCGCGCCACCGCCGACCAGGCCGCCGATGATGACGACGGCGAGGACCAGGACGACGCCCTGGTTGACGGCGAGGAGCAACGCCGGGCGGGCCAGCGGGAGCTGGACCTGGCGGAGCTGCTGGCCCGGGGTCGCGCCCAGGGACCTGGACGCTTCCATCGCGGCCGGGTCGACGCCTCGTAGACCCTGTGTGGTGATGCGGACGACGGCGGGCAGCGCGTAGACGACGGCCGCGGCGACGGCCGGGGCGCGGCCGACGCCGAACAGGGCGACGACCGGGATCAGGTACACGAACTGCGGCATCGTCTGGAAGACGTCGAGGACGGGGCGGAGCAGCCGTTCGACGCGGGTGCTGCGGGCCGCCGCCACCGCGATCGCGAAGCCGAGGACCAGCGTCACCGCGACGGCCGCGAGGACCTGCGAGAGCGTGTCGAGCGACGGCTTCCACACGCCGAGTACGCCGATCGCGGCCATGGCGAGGACGGCGGTCAGGGCGGTGCGCCACGTGCCGATCAGCCAGGCCAGCGCCGCGACGATCAGCAGGACCGACCACCAGGGCAGCCAGGTGAGGCCGTCGCGGACCGGGTCGAGGATCCAGGTGGTGAAGTGGGCGGCCCAGTCGGCGGTGCCGCCGATGTAGGGGACGCCGGTGTAGAGGTGGTCGGTCATCCAGTCGACGGCGTCGTTGACGGGCGTCGCGATGGTGACGACCCAGGAGTCGGGCCAGTCGAGGCGGTCGGCGAAGCGGCCCGCGAGGGCGACGACCGCGGTGCCGGCGGCGACGGCCAGCACGTCCCACTTCCAGTGGACGGACGACGTCTCCTGGGAGCCGAGGCGTTCGCCCGCCGCGCCCGTGACACGGTCGAGGACGACCGCGAGGAGCACGATCGGGATGCCCGCGGCGAGCGCCGCGCCGACGTCGACGGAGGCGAGGGCCTGGTAGACGCGGTCACCGAGGCCGGCCGCGCCGATGACGGAGGCGATGACGGCCATGGAGAGCGCCATCATGATCGTCTGGTTGAGGCCGAGCAGGATCTGCTTGCGGGCCAGCGGCAGCCGTGCCGTGAACAGGCGCTGGCGGGCGGTGGCGCCGAGGGAGGCGACGGCCTCCATGACGCCGCCGTCGGCCGCGCGCAGGCCGAGCGCGGTGAGCCGGGCCATCGGCGGAGCGGCGTAGACGACGGTGGCGAGGACGGCGGCCGGGACGCCCATGCCGAAGACGAGGACGACGGGGAGCAGATACGCGTACGCGGGCAGCACCTGCATGGTGTCGAGGACCGGGCGCAGGGCGCGGTACAGGCGGTCGCTCAGGCCCGCGGCGAGGCCGAGCGCGACGCCCAGGACCACCGAGGCGAGGACGGCGATCACCATCAGCGCGAGGGTCTGCATGGTGGGGATCCACATGCCGAGGGCGCCGCACGCGAGGAACGCGACGACGGCTCCGGCGCCCATCCGCCAGCCGGCGACACGCCACGCGACGAGGCCGGCGGCCGCGGTGACGCCGGCCCAGCCCGCGGCGAGCAGGACGAGGTAGACGGCGCGGATGGAGACGACGATCGCGTTGCTGATGTGGCCGAGGAAGTACAGGAACAGCGGGTGGCTGTCGCGGTTGTCGATGACCCAGTCGGTCGTCTTGCCGAGCGGTTCGGTCAGGTCGACGGTGAGAGCGTGCGGCCAAGTGCCGCTCGCCCAGTGCGAGTTGGCCACGGGCACGAGGACAGCCGCGGCGACGGCGAGCAGCAGGAGCTTGCCGACGGCGCGGTTGCGGCGCAGGGCGTCCAGCGGGCCCGCGCTCTCCTTGAGGGGGGCGGTGGTGGCTGCGGCGGTCATCTATACCGCCTCCTCGCCCGCGGTCCTCGGGGCGCCCGGGGCCACACCACCGCCGACGACGGAGATGAGCCGCTCGTGGTCGACGACGCCCAGGCACTTCCCGTCGTCCATCACGCGCACGGCGAACCCGGTGCGCGCGACGGCCTCGATGGCCTCGGACACGGTGGCGTCGGGGGCGACGGCGGCGCCGCGCTCCGCCTCGTCGGCGTCGGCGGGCCGCATGGCCCGGCGGACGGTCATGACCTGCTCGCGCGGCACGTCGCGGACGAACTCGCGCACGTAGTCGTCGGCGGGCGAGCCCACGATCTCCTCGGGCGTACCGAGCTGCACGATCTTGCCGTCGCGCATGAGGGCGATACGGTCGCCGAGGCGCAGCGCCTCGTTCAAGTCGTGCGTGATGAAGACCATCGTGCGGCCCTCCTCGCGGTGCAGCCGGACGACCTCCTCCTGCATGTCGCGCCGGATCAGCGGGTCGAGCGCGCTGAACGGCTCGTCGAAGAGGAGGACTTCGGGGTCGACGGCGAGCGCGCGGGCCAGGCCCACACGCTGCTGCTGGCCGCCGGAGAGCTGGCCGGGGCGGCGCGCCTCCAGACCTTCCAGGCCCACCTTCGCGACGACCTCGGCGGCCTTCGCGCGGCGCTCGGCCCGGCCCATGCCCTGGATCTCCAGGCCGTAGGCGACGTTGTCGAGGACGGTGCGGTGCGGGAGCAGCCCGAAGTGCTGGAAGACCATCGCGGCGCGGTGCCTGCGCAGCGCGCGCAGCCGGCCCTTGTCCATGGCGAGGACGTCCTCGCCGTCGATCTCCAGGGTCCCCGACGTCGGCTCGATGAGCCGGGTCAGGCAGCGTACGAGGGTCGACTTGCCGGAGCCGGACAGGCCCATGACGACGAAGACCTCGCCGCGCCTGACGTCGAAGGAGACGTCACGGACGGCGGCGGTGCAGCCGGTGCGTGCACGCAGTTCGGCGGCGTCCAGGGACGCCAACTCGGCTTGCCGCGGGACCCGTTCGGCCTTCGGCCCGAAGACCTTCCACAGGTTGCGGACGGAGAAGACGGTCTCGTTCTTCGTGACGGCAGGAGCAGTGGTCGTACTCATCACGCATCACCACCCATCAGTTCGGCACACTTCTCCCCGACCATGAGCACCCCGATCATCGGGTTCACCGCGGGCATCGTCGGGAAGACGGACGCGTCGGCGATACGGATGGCTTGCAGCCCGCGCACCTTCAACTCAGGGTCCACCACGGCGAGTTCATCGTCCACGGCACCCATGCGGCACGTACCTGCCGGGTGGTAGACGGTGTGAGCGACCTTACGGGCGTACTCGCTCAGCGCCTCGTCGTCGACGACGTCGGGGCCGGGGCAGACCTCGCGGCCCAGCCAGCCGGCCAGCGGCTCGGTCTTCGCGATCTCGCGGGCGATCTTGATGCCGTCGACGAGGGTGCGGCCGTCGTAGTCGTCCTCGTCGGTGAAGTACCGGAAGTCGAGGGCGGGCTTGGCCTCGGGGTCCGCGCTGGTCAGGTAGAGGCGGCCGCGGCTGCGGGGCTTCGGGATGTTCGGCGTCATGGACACCCCGTGCTCGGGCTTCTCGTAGCCGAGCCGCTCCGGGTTGTCCGTGAACGGGATCTGGTAGAAGTGGAACATCAGGTCGGGCCCGGCGGCCTGCGGGTCCCGCTGGACGAAGAGCCCCGCGTCGCTGTCCATCGCGCTGTTCTCGGGGATCGGCCCGTCCGTCTCCCAGACGATGACCGACTCCGGGTGGTCGAGCAGGTTCTCGCCGACACCCGGCAGATCGTGCAGGACGGGGATGCCGAGGGCTTCGAGGTCGGCCTTGGGGCCGATGCCGGAGTGCAGCAGGAGTCGCGGCGTGTCGACGGCGCCCGCGCAGACGACGACTTCACGCCGCGCGGATATCAGCGACTCGGAGCCGTCCTTGGCGCGCACGCGCACGCCGCGCGCCCGCAGGTCACCGTCGAAGTCGAGCCGGTACGCCCACGTCTCCAGCAGGAGCGTCAGGTTGGGGCGGTCGCCCGCCTCCATGTGGGGGTGCAGATACGCCACCGAGGCACTGGAGCGCTTGTTGTTCTCCGGGTGGTACGCGAGGTCGAAGAAGCCGACACCGTCCTTGAACGGGGCCTTGTTGAAGCCCTCGACGCGCGGCACACCGGTCGCCTTCCGCGCGGCCTCGACGAAGTCGCGGGCGATGGCGTTCCGGTCCTTCTCGTCGACCGGCACGATGTTGTTGCGGAGCTTGCCGAAGTACGGGTCCATCGCCTTGTGGTCCCAGCCCTCGGCGCCCGCGGCGGCCCACTCGTCCCAGTCGCCGGGCAGCGGCTTGAACGAGATCAGCGTGTTGTGCGAGGAGCAGCCGCCGAGGACCTTCGCGCGGCTGTGCAGGATGTGCGAGTTGCCGCGCGGCTGCTCGGTGGTGGTGTAGCCGTAGTCGAGGTCGCCGCCGAGCAGTCCGAGCCAGCGGCGCAGGGTGAGCACGTCGTCGCGGTCGATGTCGCTGGGGCCGCCTTCGATGACGGCGACGGTGACGTCCGGGTCCTCGGTCAGCCGGGAGGCGATCACCGATCCAGCGGTGCCACCGCCGACGACGACGTAGTCGTACGTGGTTTCGGGCAGGTCGTTCTGCTCAGTCATGCGTCAACTCCAAGGCTTAGCAAGGTACTTCGCGTAATGAGGTCGTACGGGAATCAGGGGGCGGCGGGGCTCAGCCGGCGAACCAGCGCACCGGCTTCGGCGCGAGGTTCTGGTAGATGTGCTTGCTCTCGCGGTACTCGGCGAGTCCGGCGGGCCCCAGCTCCCGTCCCACACCGCTCTTTCCGAACCCGCCCCACTCGGCCTGCGGCAGGTAGGGGTGGAAGTCGTTGATCCAGACGGTGCCGTGGCGCAGTCGTCCGGCGACGCGGCGGGCGCGGCCCGCGTCGGCGGTCCACACGGCGCCGGCGAGCCCGTACTCGGTGTCGTTGGCGAGGGCGACGGCCTCGTCCTCCGTACGGAACGTCTCCACCGTCAGGATCGGCCCGAAGGTCTCCTCGCGCACGACCCGCATCTCGCGGTGGCACTGGTCGAGGACGGTCGGCTCGTAGAAGTAGCCGGT
Organism: Streptomyces sp. NPDC052225; assembly: GCF_040679615.1. NCBI lineage: Bacteria > Bacillati > Actinomycetota > Actinomycetes > Kitasatosporales > Streptomycetaceae > Streptomyces > Streptomyces sp. NPDC052225. Next base: position 14,738 of record NZ_JBFAVD010000028.1, read on the forward strand.
GGCGGGGCGTACGTCGCTGGGCTCGGGCCGCTTGCCGCCGCACCGCAGCACGGCCCCTTCGGCGAGGGCGGAGGCGACGTACGCCTCGGTCTTCGCACGCTGCGGCTCGCTGACGAGCGGGCCGCACTCGACGCCCTCCTCCGTCCCCCGTCCGAGCCGGATCTTCTCGGCGCGGCGGGCGAGTTCGGCGACGAAGCGCTCACGCACCGACTCCTCGACGATGAGCCGGGACCCGGCGGAGCAGACCTGCCCGCTGTGGATGAACGCGGCGTTCAGCGCCTGGTCGACGGCGGTGTCGAAGCCCTCCTCCGTCTCGCAGGCGTCGGCGAAGACGACATTCGGGTTCTTGCCGCCCAGTTCCAGGGCGACCTTCTTGACGTCGGCGGCGGCGGCCTGCGCGACCTTGGTGCCGCTGACGAGGCCGCCGGTGAAGGAGACCAGGTCGACGCCGGGGTGGTCGGCGAGACGCGCACCGACGGTGGCCCCCGGCCCGGTCACGATGTTGGCGACCCCGGCCGGAAGCCCGGCCTCGACGAGCAGCTCCACGAGCACCACCGTGGTCAGCGGGGTGATCTCGCTGGGCTTGATGACGAAGGTGTTGCCCGCGGCGAGCGCCGGGGCGATCTTCCAGCTCGCCTGGAGCAGCGGGTAGTTCCAGGGCGTGATCATCGAGCAGACACCGACCGGCTCGTGCACGACGACGCTGTGGATCTCGTCGGACCCGGCGTCGACGACCCGGCCCGCACCCTCACCGATCACGAGGTCGGCGAAGTAGCGGAAGGCGTCGGCGACGCAGTCCACGTCGACGCGGCCCTCCTCGACGGTCTTGCCCGCGTCACGGCTCTCCAGGAGACCGATCTTCTCCCGGTCCCGTACGAGCAGGTCGGCGACGCGGCGCAGCAGCGCGGCCCGCTCGGCGACCGGGGTCGCCGGCCACGGGCCCTCGTCGAAGGCGCGGCGGGCCGCGGCGATCGCGGCGTCCGCGTCCTCGGCGCCGCCCTCGGCGATCACGGCGAACGGCTTGGCATCCGCGGGATCGATGATGTCGCGGGTGGCCCCTGAAGCGGCCCCGCGCCACTCGCCGCCTACGTGGATGGTCTTCTGTGCTGACACGTCCTGTATTGCCTTCCGTTCCGGATGTCGGAAGCCCCTGCCCCGGGGGCCGGAAAGCATGCGTGATCGCTCCGCGAAAGTGGGCGGGGTCACGGCTGCGGTTTGTCTGCGGGTCCGGTGGGGGCTGGTCGCGCAGTTCCCCGCGCCCCTAGAAGGCATGCGCTGCGCGCAGCCTTCATCGGGGAAATGCGACGCGAAGCGTCTGCGTTTCAGGGGCGCGGGGAACTGCGCGACCAGCCACGACGAACCCCGCACTCACCCACCCACACAAAACCGCCCGCGGCGAGTCGAATACGACCCACCACGGGCGGTGAAAAGCCCTACGGCAACCGAGACTCAGATGAGCCCGAGGCCGCGAACCGCCTCGCGCTCCTCCGCCAGCTCCGCGACAGACGCATCGATCCGCGCACGCGAGAACTCGCTGATCTCCAGCCCCTGCACGATCTCGTACTTGCCGTCCTTCGTCGTCACGGGGAACGACGAGATCAGACCCTCGGGAACACCGTACGAGCCGTCCGACGGGATACCCATCGACGTCCAGTCGCCCTCGGCCGTGCCGTTGACCCAGGTGTACACGTGGTCGATCGCGGCGTTGGCGGCCGACGCCGCCGACGACGCACCGCGCGCCTCGATGATCGCCGCGCCGCGCTTGGCGACGGTCGGGATGAAGTCCTCGGCCAGCCACTTCTCGTCGCCGCCGATCGCGTCGAAGGCCGGCTTGCCCGCGACGGTCGCCTGGAAGATGTCCGGGTACTGGGTGGCGGAGTGGTTGCCCCAGATCGTCAGCCGCTTGATGTCCGCGACGGTCGAGCCCGTCTTCTTCGCGAGCTGCGTCAGCGCACGGTTGTGGTCGAGGCGGGTCATCGCGGTGAAGCGCTCGGCCGGTACGTCCGGCGCGGCGGCCTGCGCGATGAGCGCGTTCGTGTTCGCCGGGTTGCCGACGACCAGGATCTTGACGTCGTCCGCGGCGTTGTCGTTGATGGCCTTGCCCTGCGGCTTGAAGATGCCGCCGTTGGCCTCGAGGAGGTCACCGCGCTCCATGCCCTTGGTGCGGGGGCGGGCGCCGACGAGCAGGCCGACGTTGGTGCCGTCGAAGGCGACGTTCGGGTCGTCGGTGATGTCGATGCCCTGGAGGAGCGGGAAGGCGCAGTCGTCCAGCTCCATGGCCGTGCCCTCGGCGGCCTTGAGGGCCGGGGTGATCTCCAGGAGGCGCAGCTTGACCGGCACGTCCGCGCCGAGCAGCTGGCCGGAGGCGATGCGGAAGAGCAGTGCGTAGCCGATCTGGCCGGCGGCGCCGGTGACGGTGACGTTCACGGGAGTGCGGGTCATGGCGTTCTCCGTATGACAGCAGGTCTTTTGATCGATCTCTCTACATCAAGAGATCCGCTCGTCAGGCTATCGCGCCCCGCCCGGGCCGCACCCCCGGGTTCGTGTGGCCCGCCCCACAGCCCACCCGGCACAGAGCGCGGACGGCGACGGCCGCCGGCCCGGGAGAGTGGGCTCGGCGGCCGCCGTGGGATGTCACTTCCGTGACCACTCCCGTGGGGGTACTGCTGCGCCTTCCCCGAAGCGCGGCCCCCATGCACACGTACGGGCTACTTCGTGCAGCCCTTCTGCCCCCCGCCGAGCGTCGCGCAGGCCTTGGCCTCCGCGGCGGAGCCCACGGCCATCATCGGGGTGTACGCGTCCGTGTCCGCGGCGCCGACCAGGCCCTTCTTCGACGTCTTGGCGCCGACGCCGAGAGTGACGCTGTCGCCGGGCGTCGCGCCCTGGATCCGGCCCCAGGCCGCCTTGCACGTCTTGCTGTAGCGGACCTCGACGGTGACCGTGCCCGCGCCGACCGTGGCCTTGGCGGAGCTGTCGGCGAGGTCGCCGCCGCAGCCCATGGCCTCCGGGTCCTTGCCGGTGCAGTCGGCACCCACGCACTGCACCCCCGCGGGCAGCTGCGGCGCGCTGGTGGTCGGCGAGGGCGTGGGCTTCGCGTCGTCGCCCTTGTCGCCGTCGCCGCCGCTGGTCAGGACGTACGCGATGAGCACGACGATCGCGGCGCCGAGCACGCCCGCCAGGAACATCGTCAGCCGTCGCCTGCCGCCGGACGGCGCGGACCGGGTCGAGGGCGCCGACGGCGCCGACGGCGGCCCGAACCGGTCCACGCTCGGCGCCTGTGCCTGCGGCGGAACGGTCGGCGAGACCCCGGCGGGTCCGGCGATCCCGGTGGGGCGGGCCGCCGTCGCGCTGCCGTTCTTGCCGCCGCCCTTGCCGGACGGGGCAGGACCGCCGAACTCCCCGAGCGCCGCTCGCGCCTGGGAGATCCGGATGGCCTCCATGGTCATGTCGTGGCGCATCTCGGAACGGCTCCACGCACGCTCCGCGAGCTCCCACATCGTGGTCAGGTGAACGGGACTGGTGCCGGTCACCTCGGCGAGCGCGACGATCGCGCCCTTGGGTGCCAGCAGCCGTCCGTTCAGATATCGCTCCCACGAGGTCTTGCTGTACCCGGTGCGGTCCGCCAGTGCGGCGATCCCGAGCCCGCTGCGGTCCACCAGCCGGCGCAACTGGCTGGCGAACTCCTTGACCTGCGGGTCGAGTTCGTCCGGTAGCGCCCTCCAACGAGGCATTGCGTTCCCCCTATTCCCCCCATACGTGCCTGAATTCCCCCTGCGCCGCGCCAGCGCACTCGCCCCCACTGGCTACCCAATGGGATGCGAGTAGCCAGGATGTCAGTTCCCCGGGTGAGGGCGCACGGGGGCATTCGACAGCGTTCGACAAGCAGACGGCACCGAATCGCGCCCCCTTGCACGATCCGGGCCCGGGACGTCCGGGAGCGTCCCGATTGCCCAGGCTATGTGCCTTGTCCAGCCTCGTACGAGAAAATCCCCGAAGTCGGCCGGACATCACCACACGAGGACGGCGGGACTCCGGTGCCGGCGCCCCGCCCGTCACTCACGCCGCTCCCGCCCCGCTCATCGCACGGTGAAGTGCAGGGTGTCCTGAAGGAACGGGATCGTCAGCCACGGGTGCGGCTGCGCCATCATCGTCAGGAGCACGATGGCGAGGCCGAGGATCCCGTACGTGATCATGTCGGTGAACCGGGAGCGGACGGCGAGCATGCCGACGCCCGGCAGCACCCAGCGCAGGACGGCACCGCCGAGCAGCGCCGCGCCGATCAGCAGACAGCCGATGCGGAAGTGGTCGAGCGCGGTGATCAGCAGGCCCACGCCGGTGAGCGTGAGGACGGCGATCAGCGGCCACTGGCGGGCGGGCGCCGGCGCGTCACCCGGGGCGGCGCGGCCGCCGCCCTCGGGACGCGCGGTGTCCCGCGTCCACAGCGGAAAGCGCCGCGTGCCCCGCTTCTTGCCCCCCGACGCGTCAGCGAACACCGTTCGCGTTCCGCTCGGCGGCCTCCACGACGTTGACCAGGAGCTGGGCGCGGGTCATCGGGCCCACACCGCCCGGGTTCGGGGAGATCCAGCCCGCGACCTCGGTGACGCCCGGGTGGACATCGCCGACGATCTTGCCGTTCTCGTCGCGCGAGACGCCGACGTCGAGCACGGCCGCGCCCGGCTTGATGTCCTCGGGCTTGATCAGGTGCGGGACGCCCGCGGCGGCCACGACGATGTCGGCGCGCTTGAGGTGCGCGGCCAGGTCACGGGTACCGGTGTGGCACTGGGTGACGGTCGCGTTCTCGGACTTGCGGGTGAGCAGCAGCGGCATCGGGCGGCCGATGGTGACACCGCGGCCGACGACCACGACCTCCGCGCCGTTGATCTCCACGCCGTGCTTGCGCAGCAGCGTGATGATGCCGAACGGGGTGCAGGGCAGCGGACCCGGCTCGTTCAGGACGAGGCGGCCCAGGTTCATCGGGTGCAGGCCGTCGGCGTCCTTGTCGGGGTCCATCAGTTCGAGGATGCGGTTCTCGTCGATGCCCTTGGGCAGCGGCAGCTGGACGATGTAGCCGGTGCAGGCCGGGTCCTCGTTCAGCTCGCGGACGACCGCCTCGATCTCCTCCTGCGTGGCGGAGGCGGGCAGCTCGCGCTGGATGGACGCGATGCCCACCTGGGCGCAGTCACGGTGCTTTCCCGCCACGTACTTCTGGCTTCCGGGGTCCTCCCCCACGAGAATCGTGCCGAGGCCGGGCGTGACGCCCTTCTCCTTCAGCGCCGCCACGCGGGCGGTCAGATCGGACTTGATCGCGGCTGCGGTGGCCTTGCCATCGAGAATCTGGGCGGTCATGCCACCCATTCTTTCAGGGCGGCCCTGGTTCACCCAAGTTGCACTTGCACAACAGGCGGGGACAGCCGCTGGACAGGGAGGTGCCGGGCCCAGAAACATGATCGACACCGCTCCCCTCACCGTCCCCGGAGGAACCCCGCCATGAGTTTCGGCGACCCGAACAACCCCTACGGCCAGCAGCCGCCACAGGACAACCCGTACGGGCAGCAGGCCCCGCAGGGCGTGCCGCAGCAGGGTTACGGCCACCCGCAGCAGCAGTACGCGGGCCAGCCGCAGCCGGCCGCCCCGATGCCGGGCGTCCCCCCGCTGGCCGGGATGGGCCGCAGGCTCGGCGCGCGCCTGATCGACGGCGTGCTGTTCTCCGTCGTCTACGCGGTGTTCCTCGCGCCGAAGATCATGTCCCTGATCGACGACGTGCGGGCCTGCGACTCGGGGTCGTCCACGTACGACTCGTGCGTGAACGACGCCTTCTCCGACTTCCAGTCGTCGATGCTGCCGCTCGCCGCCGCCTTCATGGTCCTGGTCCTCGCCTACGAGATCCTGCTGATCGCCTTCGTCGGCGCGACCCTGGGCAAGCTGGCCGTCGGCATCCGCGTCCTGAAGGCCGAGACGGGCGAGAAGCCGGGCGTCGGCGGCGCCTTCCTGCGCTGGGTGATCCCGACGGTGGGCGCGTTCGCCTGCGGCATCGGCCAGCTCGTCGTCTACCTCTCGCCGTTGTGGGACAAGTCGGGACGCAAGCAGGGCTGGCACGACAAGGTCGCGAGCACGGTGGTCGTGCACGTCAAGGGCTGACGTCCCGAAAACGCCGACGGCCGCAACTCCCACGCCTCGAAACGGGAGTTGCGGCCGTTATTCGTGTCCGGGGCGCCCGATCCCGTGAAGCTTTCGAAGCGCTTCGACCACGGCTGCTCCACAGACCCGCCGAGGCGCGCGAAAGCCGCGAAGATGCACAACAACCTCCCCTACCCTGCTGCCCATTGGCCGGGGGAGGGGACAACTCCATGTTCAGCGTCATCGTCGTGCCACCGAAGTGTGAACGTCCCGAGGACCAGCTCAGGATCGGATCGGGCGAGCGGCTCGCGTTCGGCCGGTCCGTGCCGGAGCGCGGCGCGGAGCCCTGCATGGTCATCGCCCACGAGGGCGTGTCGCGGGCGGCCGGGGAGATCACCGCGCACCGCCAGTTCTGGCTGCTCAGCAATTTCAGCGCGGACCAGACGTACGTGGTGGAGAACCCGGAGGGCGCGGGCGAGCACCTCAAGGTCGCGCCGGGGCGGCTCGACGCGCCCGTGCCGTTCGAGTTCGCCCGGGTCGTGCTGCCCGCTGCGGGCGATCTGCTGACCTTCGACGTGTGGGCGCCGCGGCACGCCTTCCGTGCCGCCGACCGGCACGCGCTGCCGGGCCACGCCACCGCCCCCGCGTTCACCCTCGACCGCACCAAGCGGTACTACGCGGTGCTCGCCGCCCTGTGCGAACCGCGGCTGCGCGGCGCGCCCCAGGCGCCGCTGCCCACCGTGGAAGAGCTGGTGGAACGCCTGCGCCCGGCCTGGCCGACGGTCAGCCGCTCCTCGGTCTACTGGAACATCGACTACCTCACCCTCAAGCTGCGGCTGCGCCCCGGCCCCGAGGACGCGGAGCCCGGCCGGCGCCTGAGCGGCAAGAAGGAGTCGCTGGTCTCGCTGGCGCTCCGCTTCGACCTCGTGCGCGAGGACGACCTGATCGTGCTCGCCCCCGCCGCCGCGAGCGAGGTCGCCCGGTGAGCGGCCACGAGCAGTACGCCGTCGCCGTACCGAAGGGGTATCGCGTCGGCCCCTGGGAGGTGCGCGAACTCCTCGCGTCGGGCGCGTTCGCGACGGTGTACGCGGCCCGCCGCACCGGCGCCGACGACCCCGCCCCCGGCGTGCCGCGCACCGTCGCCCTCAAGTTCCTGCCCACGGGCACCCGCACCCCGCGCCAGCTGCACCATCTGCGCGAACTGGCCGAGCGGGAGGTGGAGTTGCTCCGCCGGGTACAGGCACCGCGGCTGATCCGCATGTACGAGACCCTGACCGTCGACGACCCGGAGCACCCCGAACTCGACGGCGCCACCGTCCTCGTACTGGAACGGGCCGAGCAGTCCCTGGAAACGTTCCTTGAGCGAAGACCCCGGCCCGCGTCCGGACCGGCCGTGCTCGCCCAAGTCGCAGCCGGGATACGGCAGTTGCACCACGCCGACTGGATCCACGGCGACCTCAAACCCGCCAACGTCCTGCTCATGAAGGACGGTTCCGTCCGTCTCGCCGACTTCAACCTCGCGGCGGAACTCGAAGGCACCCACGCCTACTCCCCCGCCTTCGCCACCCCCGACTTCACCCCGCCCGAACTCCTGTGGCCGGAGATGGACGAACGCGGCGCGCGGATCCGCCCCACCGCCGACATCTGGGCCTTCGGCGTGCTGGCCCACCTGGTCCTCACCGGCACATATCCGCTGCCGGGCGCCACGACGACGGCCCGGGTCGACGCGGCGACGCGCTACGCCCGCGGCGCCGAGCAGCTGCGCCTGCACCCCGAACTCCCGCCCGTCTGGCGGGAGATCGTCACGGACTGCCTCGCGCCGCGCCACGAGGAACGGGCCGCCCTCGGCTCCGCGACCCTGCTGCGCCGCGTCGAGGCCGCCGCGGGCACGGCTCCCTCCCCGCGCCTGCCCCGGCTGCGCCGCCGCCGGCGCCGGCCGGCGATCCTCGGCGCGGCGCTGGCCGCCCTGATGGCGACCGCCCTCGCGGTGACGTACGTGATCGCGCGCGACAACGGCGGCGACGGCCTCACCTACGGCTACGGCCGCTGCCCGACCGGCCACGTGTGCTTCTTCAGCGAGCAGAACGGCATGGGCGACATGTGCCGGTGGAAGGGCGACGACCCGGACTGGCTCGCCGGCGCGGAGACCTGCCCCTGGACCCGCGACGACCCCGTCCGCTCGATCTTCAACAACGGCGACGAGACCACAGGCCAGGGCGGCGTCGCCTACTACCGTGGCCGCGACTTCACCCCGGTCGGCGAGGACGTCACCCGCCCGAACTCCCGCGGCCGCACCGGCTGCACGCCCCAACGGGTCCAGGGCAACCTGGCCGGCACGTACGCCCCGCTGTCCCACCGCTGGATCGAGCACTGCGGCGACGGGCCGACGGACTGAGCACCCTGGAACATTTCAGGTACCGCCCGCCGCGGGTCCCCCGCACAGTGATGCCGTACGCAACGCGGTCAACGGGGAGGAACACCCATGAACGTCCGTACGACACGAAGCCGCCTGACCGGGGGTGTCTGCGCCGCGCTCGTCACGGGGGCACTCGCACTCGGCGCCACCCCCGCGTCGGCCTCGGCGTCCGACGGGTACGTCAGCGGCGGCTCGTCCGTCTACGACGACTTCGGTGACGAGGGGACGCTTTCGTCGTCGTCGCACAGCAGCTCCAACGCCGGCTGCCTGTGGCAGGTGATCCTGTACGCCGACGGCGCGATCGAGCAGAACGGCACCCGGTTCGATGTGTCCGACATCGACGGCCACTTCGGCAAGAACACCTGGTTCGCCACGCGGAACTGGCAGAAGCGGCACGGGGTGACGGTGGACGGGGCCGTCGGGGGCAAGACCTTCGGGAAGGCCGACGGCAAGTACCGGCGGGACCCGGGCGGCAAGCTGGAGGTCGTCGGGAAGAAGCCGAACGGCACGCTCATCGTCCGCTACCACGGCCTGGTCCACGCGTTCGAGCTCCAGCGCCCCGTCAACGGCCGGTACTCCTTCACCGTCCCGGCCGGGGCCGTGAGGACCGCGGGCTACGACTACAACTCCTGCGACTGACGGCAGCAGGGCCCACCGGTCACGGCCGGTGGGCCCTGCTGCGTACGACACCGCGGCTCAGTGGAAGAAGTGCCGCGTCCCCGTGAAGTACATCGTCACGCCCGCCTTCTTGGCGGCCTCGACGACCTGCTCGTCACGGATCGAACCGCCGGGCTGGACGATCGCCCTGACACCGGCGTCGATCAGGATCTGCGGCCCGTCCGGGAACGGGAAGAACGCGTCCGAGGCGGCGTACGAACCCCGTGCCCGCTCCTCGCCGGCCCGCTCGACGGCGAGCTTGCAGGAGTCGACGCGGTTGACCTGGCCCATGCCGACGCCGACGGAGGCACCGTCCTTGGCGAGCAGGATCGCGTTGGACTTCACGGCGCGGCAGGCCCGCCAGGCGAACGCCAGCTCGTCGAGCTCGCCCTGCGACAGCGCATCGCCGGTCGCGAGGGTCCAGGACGCCGGGTTGTCGCCGTCGGCCTGGAGGCGGTCGGTGACCTGGAGGAGCGCGCCGCCGTCGATCTGCTTGGTCTCGACCTGCGCGGACGGCGCGTTCGGGGCGCGCAGCACGCGGATGTTCTTCTTCTTGGTGAGGGCTTCGAGGGCGCCGTCCTCGTAGTCGGGCGCGACGATGACCTCGGTGAAGATGTCGGCGACCTGCTCCGCCATCTCCTTCGTCACCGGGCGGTTCACGGCGATGACGCCGCCGTACGCGGAGACCGGGTCGCAGGCGTGCGCCTTGCGGTGGGCCTCGGCGACGTTGGACGCGACCGCGATACCGCACGGGTTGGCGTGCTTGATGATCGCGACACAGGGGTCGTCGTGGTCGTACGCGGCACGGCGCGCGGCGTCCGTGTCCGTGTAGTTGTTGTACGACATCTCCTTGCCGTGCAGCTGCTCGGCCTCGGCCAGGCCGCCCGTGCCGTCGACGTAGAGAGCGGCGCCCTGGTGCGGGTTCTCGCCGTAGCGCAGGACGTTCTTGCGCTCGTACGTCGCACCCAGGAAGTCGGGGTGGCCGCTGTCGTCGGCGGCGGCGTAGTCCGCGGCGAACCAGGAGGCGACCGCGACGTCGTACGAGGCGGTGTGCTGGAACGCTTCAGCGGCCAGGCGCTTGCGGGCGGTCAGGTCGAACCCGCCGTCCGCGACGGCCTTGAGCACGTCCCCGTACGCGGCCGGGTTCACGACCACGGCCACCGAGGGGTGGTTCTTGGCGGCGGCGCGGACCATCGAGGGACCGCCGATGTCGATCTGCTCGACGCACTCGTCCGGGGTCGCGCCGGAGGCGACGGTCTCCTTGAACGGGTACAGGTTCACGATCACCAGGTCGAACGGCTTCACGCCCAGGTCGGCGAGCTGCTTCTGGTGATCCTCCAGACGGAGGTCGGCGAGGATGCCCGCGTGCACCTTCGGGTGCAGCGTCTTCACGCGCCCGTCCAGGCACTCCGGGAACCCGGTGAGCTCCTCGACCTTCGTGACCGGCACCCCGGCGGAGGCGATCTTCCCGGCCGTCGACCCGGTCGACACGAGCTCGACGCCCGCCTCGTGGAGCCCGCGTGCGAGGTCCTCCAGACCGGTCTTGTCGTAGACGCTGACCAGCGCCCGGCGAATGGGCCGCTTGGTGCTCTCGGCGGTGCTCACGGGATAACTACCTTTCGTCCCTCAATGCTGAAGCCGTTACGGGCCAGACGCCCCACGACATCGACGAGCAGCGTGCGCTCGACTTCCTTGATGCGCTCGTGCAGAGCGCTCTCGCCGTCCGCTGTGTCCGGTTCCACGATCTCGACCACGCCCTGGGCGATGATCGGGCCGGTGTCGACGCCGTCGTCGACGAAGTGGACGGTGCATCCGGTGACCTTGACGCCGTACGCGAGCGCGTCCCGCACCCCGTGCGCACCGGGAAAACTGGGCAGCAGGGCCGGGTGCGTGTTCACGATCCGGCCGCCGAATCGGGCGAGGAACTCCTTGCCCACGATCTTCATGAAGCCCGCCGACACCACCAGGTCCGGCTCGTACGCGGCGGTCGCCTCGGCGAGCGCGCGGTCCCAGTCCTCGCGCGTGGCATGGTCCTTCACCCGGCACACGAAGGTCGGGATCCCGGCGCTCTCGGCGCGCTCCAGGCCGGCGATGCCGTCCCGGTCCGCGCCGACGGCGACGACCTCGGCGCCGTACGCGTCCACTCCCCGGGCCGCGATGGCGTCAAGGAGTGCCTGCAGATTCGTACCTGATCCGGAGACCAGCACGACGAGGCGCTTGGCCTTGGCCACGGCGGGGCCCTTTCTCGCGGAGCTTCTTTGTACGGTCGTACGAAGGCTTCGCGCCCCCCGATACGGGGAACCCTACGAAGCGGCCGACCGGCAGCAACGATACCGGCACACTCGACGGGCCCCACGGGACGGGGGCACAGCCGCCAGGTAGCGTCATCGTCACGGAACGCTGCGCGGCCATCGGGCGTTGCACAGAAGAACGAAGCAAGCCGCACCGCGAGACGTACGTGACCGCCGACCTAGGGGAAGACGCACACCTGATGCAGGACCGAAGCCTTCGCCACACGCTGCCCGCCGGCGCCGTCCTGCCGCGCGAAGGCCGACCCACGCCGCCGTCGCCGCCCAAGGGCTCCGACTCGGGCTCCGACAAGGTCTCCGACAAAGCCCCCGGCAAGGCGCCCGCCGACGACAATCCGTTCGCGCCGCCCGCCGACGACGCCCCGGACCGCCCGTGGCAGCCGCGCCGCCCGGAGGGTTCGGACGAACCCTCCGACTCCTCGCCCTGGGGCAACCAGTGGAGCGACCGGCAGCCGGGCCGCGCCCAGGGCGGCGGCCTCTTCGGCGACCGCCCGGGGAACAACAACAACGGCGGACAGGGCGGCCCCGAGGGCCAGGGCCCCGGCGGCGGCATGCGCTGGGACCCGACGGACCCGGCCCAGCGCCGCGCGCGCTATGCCCTCCTGGCCGGCATGTGGGGGTTCTTCTTCATCCTCTTCGGGGTGCCGTCCGTGGCCCTGCTGCTCGGCGCGCTCGCCCTGTACTGGGGCATCAGCTCGCTGCGCGCCGATCCCCGCAAGAAGACCCCCGGCGAGCCCGGCGCACCCGCCGCGCCCGTCCCCCAGGACCAGTCGCGCCCGCAGACGACCGCGGCGATCAGCGGCCTGGTCACCGGCGGTCTCGCGCTCGCGATGGTGGCGTCCCTGTTCACGGCGAAGCTCGTCTACAGCGACTACTACGAGTGCCGGGCGGACGCCCTGACGAACGCGGCGCAGAAGTCCTGCGAGGACCTCCTCCCCAAGCAGCTGCGGCCCCTGCTCGGCAGCGACTAGGGCCTGTCAGGTCCCGGGTCCCTCCGGGGCCCGTGACCGCTGCTCCATCGCGGACGCCTCCTTCAGGAGCGCCCAGCGCGCGTCCCGCGACGTCTCGTCGAAGAAGTCGTAGGGCTCGAACCCGGCCGGCTCCCGGCCGGGTTCGGGCTCGGGCGGGGCCTGGCGCCGCGCCGCCACCACCGACGCGGCCCACGCCGTCACCCGCGGCCGCACCGCCGACTCCCGGCCGCGCCACCACCGCGCCCCGAGCGCCACCGGCACCCCGATCCCGGCGATCCACCCGGCCGTGACAAGCCCGGTCAGCCACCCGACGGGCCCGAACTCGGCGAGCGCCGCGACGCCGAGCGCACCGCCCGCCGCGACCGCGAGCCCGGTCATCGCCGCCCCGCACAGCACGGCCGCGGCCCCCGCCGCCTGGGCGAGGCGCCCCCGCGACCAGTCCCGCAGCCGCGCCTCGCCCGCCGTGAACCAGGCCACGGTCACCGCCGCCGCCACCGGCACCGCCCCGGCCGCCCAGGTCAGCGGTGTCCCGGGGCCGGCCGCGGGCAACGCCGCGAGCAGCGGGAACGCGGGCAGCAGCGGGCCGCCCGCGGCGCCGAGCGGTCCGACGGTGTGCCCGGCCCCGATCACGACGCCGGGGCCGAGCGCGTAGGCGGCGCCCCAGATCACGGCGTTCGGCACCAGGGCCAGGCAGAGCAGCAGCACCGCGAACCGCCCCGACCACGCCGCCGTCAGCTCCAGGAACGACTCCCGCACCGCACCCCCGTGCGCCGCGAGCCCGGCCGCCACCACCAGCGCGCCCCCGGCGACCAGGACGAGGACCCCGGCGGCAGCGGCCCGCGCGGCGGCCGGAAGCACCTCCCGTACGAGCTCCTGCGGCAGCCGGTCCACCGCACGGCGCAGGGGCGCGGGCAGCGGTCCGCGCGGGCGGTCGTGCGCGGTCCACACCCCGGCAGCGGCCGCGGCGAAGGTCACCAGGACGAGATGCGCCACGCAGCTCAGCCACGCGGGGCGCAGTTCACCACCGGAGGCGTAGCACGCGGCCGCGGCGCCGACCAGCAGGTAGCCGAGGACGACCCCGCCCCACGCGGCGACCGCGGGCACCTCGGGGGCGTCGGCGCTCCCGGGGTCGTCGGGGTCCGGCTCCGCGGCGTCCCGTGCGGCCCGGTGCACCAGCCACACCGGCACCGCGAGCAGGAGCAGCGGGGTCACCCCGAGCGGCGCGGGCACCCCCGAGAGCGTGTCCGTCCTGACCACGTCGGCGCCGTGCGCGAGCAGCCACAGCGCGGCGGCGGTGTGCAGGGCGCCGCCCGGCCCGCTGTCCGGATACGGCGAACTGATCCACAGGACCATCACGAGCACCGTGAACGCGCCGAGCCCGAGGCCCGCGGCCACCGCGCCCCCGAACACTCCGGCGGCGGGTCCGGGCGAGCGTTCCCGCACCCGGGTCAGAAGCAGGGGCAACGACAGTCCACGGCCGGTCATTTGGGTCACGGGCCCATGCTCCCAACGACACGCGCTTTCGCCCTGTAACAGGCGAAGTACGGATGTGTCGCTCAAGATACGTTTATGTACTTTTTCGCGCGAAAGGGTGTGTGGAGTTCCCCATGACGCAGAGCCCTGCCACCCCACTGCCGACGCCCAAGGAGCGCCGCAGGCTCCGCGAGGCGAAGTCCCTGACGCAGGCTCAGGTCGCCGCGAAGGTCGGCGTGACACGCGAAACGGTCCGGTCCTGGGAGACCGGACGCACCTCCCCCAGAGGGCGCAAGCGGGAGGTCTACGCGCGGTTGCTCACGGAGCCGGCGGGCAAGCCGCAACCGGAGCTGGTGTCCGTCGCGGCGGCACCGGCGGCGGCGACGGCATCGTCGGCAGCTCCACCGGTGGACCTGGCCAAGCGGACGCCGCCCCGAAAGGCACGCCTCGAACCCGAGCCCGAGGCCGACCCGGCTCCCCCGATGACCCCGGCCCAGGCCTTCGACCTCCTCTACACGCACACCGCCCATCTCCTCGTGCGCCAGACCTACCTGCTCACCGGCCGCCGCACGCTCGCCCGCGAGTCCGTGGAGCGCGCCTTCCAGCTGGCCTGGCAGCGCTGGCCCGAGGTCGCCGTCGACCCGGACCCGGCGGGCTGGGTGCGGGCGGCGGCGTACGAGTACGCGATGTCGCCGTGGCACCGGATGCGCCCGGCGCACCGCCACCCGGACGCGCCGCCCGCCGACCCGGAGGACCGCAAGCTCCTCGACGTACTCCTGAGCCTGCCGCCCGCGTACCGGCGCACCCTGCTGCTCTACGACGGCGTGGGTCTCGACCTGCCGGAGACCGCCGCCGAGACGGAGGCCTCCACCCCGGCCGCCGCCAACCGCATCCTGCACGCCCGCGAGGCGGTCGCCGAGCAGTTCCCCGAGCTGGCCGTGCCGGAGCAGCTGCACCGGCGGCTCACCGAGCTGGCGGGCGCGGAGAAGCTCGACGCGCCGGGGTCGACGCTGGTGCGCACCGGCGGCGAGAAGCGCGTCCGGTTCTGGACGCGGGCCGCGATCGCGGTGACCGTCGTGATCGTCGGCGCGACGGCGCTGACCCTGCGGGTGGCGCCGACGCACTACGAGCCGGTGCCCGCGCCCGGCGCCCCGATCAGCGGTGTCCCCGCCCTGACCGGGCCCGGGCCTCTGTCGGAGCACGAGCGGGAGCTGCGGCGCAAGCTGCGGGCCGAGCTGAGCGGCGGCCCGGAACGGCTCGCACCGGCCGCCGAGTAGTCCCGTGACGCCAGTGGGCCCGCACCTTCGAAAAGGTGCGGGCCCACTGGCGTCACGGCGTACGGACTACGAAAGCAGCTCGCGGGCCAGCTTGGCGGTCTCGGTCGGGGTCTTGCCGACCTTGACGCCCGCGGCCTCCAGGGCCTCCTTCTTCGCCTGGGCGGTGCCCGACGAACCGGAGACGATGGCGCCGGCGTGGCCCATGGTCTTGCCCTCGGGGGCGGTGAAGCCCGCGACGTAGCCGACGACCGGCTTGGTGACGTGCTTGGCGATGTAGTCCGCCGCACGCTCCTCGGCGTCGCCGCCGATCTCACCGATCATCACGATCAGGTCGGTGTCGGGGTCCGCCTCGAACGCCTCGAGGGCGTCGATGTGCGTGGTGCCGATGACCGGGTCGCCACCGATGCCGACGGCCGACGAGAAGCCGATGTCACGGAGCTCGTACATCATCTGGTACGTCAGCGTGCCGGACTTCGAGACCAGGCCGATACGGCCCGGCTTCGTGATGTCGCCCGGGATGATGCCGGCGTTCGACTGGCCCGGGGTGATGAGACCGGGGCAGTTCGGGCCGATGATGCGGGTCTTGTTGCCCTTCGACTGCGCGTACGCCCAGAAGGCGGCGGAGTCGTGGACGGCGATGCCCTCGGTGATGACGACGGCGAGGGGGATCTCGGCGTCGATCGCCTCGACCACGGCGGCCTTGGAGAAGGCCGGCGGGACGAAGAGGACGGAGACGTTGGCGCCCGTCTTCTCCATCGCCTCGGCGACGGTGCCGAAGACCGGGACCTCGGTGCCGTCGAAGTCGACCGACGTGCCCGCCTTGCGCGGGTTCACGCCACCGACGATGTTCGTGCCGTCGGCCAGCATGAGCTTGGTGTGCTTCATGCCCGTGGCACCGGTCATGCCCTGGACGATGACCTTGCTGTCCTTGTTGAGGAAGATAGCCATGGCTGTTCTGTCCCTCGTCCCTTACTTCGCGGCCGCGAGCTCGGCGGCCTTGTCGGCCGCGCCGTCCATGGTGTCCACGCGCTGAACCAGCGGGTGGTTGGCGTCGGAGAGGATCTTGCGACCCAGCTCGGCGTTGTTGCCGTCGAGGCGCACGACGAGCGGCTTCTCGACCTTCTCGCCCTTCTCCTCCAGGAGCGCGAGCGCCTGGACGATGCCGTTGGCGACCTCGTCGCAGGCGGTGATGCCGCCGAAGACGTTGACGAACACGGACTTGACGTCCGGGTCGCCGAGGATGATCTCCAGGCCGTTCGCCATCACCTGGGCGGAGGCGCCGCCACCGATGTCGAGGAAGTTGGCCGGCTTCACGCCGCCGTGGTTCTCACCGGCGTACGCGACGACGTCCAGCGTCGACATGACCAGACCGGCACCGTTACCGATGATGCCGACCTCGCCGTCGAGCTTGACGTAGTTGAGGCCCTTGGCCTTGGCAGCGGCCTCGAGCGGGTCGGCCGCGTCCTTGTCCTCGAGGGCCTCGTGCTCCGGCTGACGGAAGTCGGCGTTGGCGTCCAGGGACACCTTGCCGTCCAGCGCCAGGATGCGGCCGTCCTTGGTCTTGACCAGCGGGTTCACCTCGACGAGGAGCGCGTCCTCGGCGACGAAGGTGTCCCACAGGGTGACCAGGGCCTCGGCGACGCCCTCGGCCACGTCGGCCGGGAACTTCGCCTGGGCCACGATCTCGCGGGCCTTGACGATGTCCACGCCGTCCACGGCGTTGACCGGGACCTTCGCGAGGGCCTCGGGGGTCTTCTCCGCGACCTCCTCGATGTCCATGCCGCCCTGCACCGAGGCCATGGCCAGGAAGGTGCGGTTGGTGCGGTCGAGAAGGTACGAGACGTAGTACTCCGCCTCGATCTCCGGAGACAGCTCGGCGATCATCACCTTGTGGACCGTGTGGCCCTTGATGTCCATCCCGAGGATGTCGGTGGCACGGGCCACGGCCTCGTCGGCGTTCGCGGCGAGCTTGACGCCGCCGGCCTTACCGCGGCCGCCTACCTTCACCTGGGCCTTGACGACAGACTTGCCGCCAAGACGCTCGGTCGCCTCGCGGGCTGCCTCAGGCGTGTCGATGACTTCACCGGCCAGCACCGGTACACCGTGCTTGGCGAAGAGGTCCCTCGCCTGGTACTCGAACAGGTCCACGCGCGTCCGTCCCTATCAGTGATCTCGCGGTTCGATTTCCTGCGTGGGCGTGCCGCGAATGGGCAACGTGACTCCGCTGTCACTAGGGAGGCGTACGAGGCGTACACAGTGGCCGGGTACGCGGCATGTCCGTCTCGCAGGTTATCGCCGCGCAGCTATGCCTTCTAAATCGCAGATCACACCTGAGCGGTGATACCGGTCACAGAGCGTCCTGTTTGCGCGGCCTCACCGCACGGGGGTACGTGCGATGAGGCCGCCCGAAGGGCCCCGTACTTCCACAAAGGGGCCCAGGTCGGGCGGCCCGTCCCCACGGGCCGCCCACCCCTCGCCGGTCACTGTCCGGATCGGGCCGACGGCTTTCGGCCGTCCGGGCCACCGGCGTCGGCTTCGGGGCTGCTTTTTTCTGGGGGGTGCTGGGGGGTTACTGGGGGGGTGGCTAGATGTGCTGGACGTAGCCGCGCACGTAGCTCGGCGCGACGGAGTCCGCGACGCCCTGGACGCCGGTGACCGCGTTGCCCGCGAGGGGGTGG
Organism: Streptomyces sp. NPDC052225; assembly: GCF_040679615.1. NCBI lineage: Bacteria > Bacillati > Actinomycetota > Actinomycetes > Kitasatosporales > Streptomycetaceae > Streptomyces > Streptomyces sp. NPDC052225. The sequence continues at coordinate 32,636 of NZ_JBFAVD010000028.1, forward strand.
GCGTCAGAGGTGACGGTGCCGGTCAGGTCCTGGGCGAACGGGACGGCCTCGCCGGCGACGCCACCCGCGAGCGGGGCCACGTTCTCGCCGACCACGGTCTGCGCGAAGGGCGCGACATGCTCGCCGGCCACTCCGTACGCGAACGGCGCCACCTCACCGGTGACACCCCGCGCGAGCCCGTGCGCGCTGGTGCCGACGCCGTCGACGACCGGCCGGACCTGGTCGACGACCGTCTCCACGAGCGGCGACACCGAGCCCACGACGCCGCCGGCGAACGGCGCCACGTCACCGAGGACCACACCCCGCGCGAACGGCCCGACCTCACCGGCGACCCCGCCGGCCAGCGGCCGCACCTGCCCGGTCACGCCGGTGGCGAAGGGGGCGACCTCGTCGCCGACGACCGTGGACACGAACGGAGTGACGTCCGCGACGGCGCCGTCCGCGAGCACGGTCACGTCCCCGACGGCCTGCCCCGCGACCGGGACCACGCCGTGCACGGCGGTGGCGGCGACGGGCGGCAGCACGGCGGCGGCCGTCTCGTCGACGACGGGGCCCGCGGCGGTGGTCGTCTCGTCCAGGTGCGGGGCGAAGGCGGCGAGCGGGCCGAAGAGGTAGTCGACGTCGCCCCGGGGGTCGGCGACGGCGTCGGCGGTGGCGGGGGTGACGTGCTTCCTGACGGCGTCGGTGGTGGCGGTGGCCTTGTTGCCGGTGACCTTGTTGCCGGTGGCCTTGGCCTCGGTGACCTTCGCCGTGGCCTGCGAGGCGGTGTCGTGGACGGTGGTGTTCTGGAGGGTGGTGTTCTGGAGGGTGGTGTCCTGGAGGGTGGTGTCCTGGAGGGTGGTGTCCTGCGCGATGGTGTCCTGCGCGTCGGAGACGATGTCGCCGGCCACGTCGGGGACCGACACCGCGTGCGCGGGCAGTTCGTCGGCGCTGGCGACGGCCGAACCGAGGGCCCAGGCACCGGAGACGCCGGCGGCTATGACGATCGAGCGGCGGATGTTCTTGTTCATGGGTACGTCTGTTCCTTCGAATTCCTGGCTGTCCCGGACGGAGGGGGTGTCCGGGGTGGGCAGACCTGTTCCGCCCCCGCGCGGCAGGTCACGAGCGGGGAACTGGCTGCCCTAGCCGGGGAATTCGGGAATGTCGCGATGCCGGTCGGCCACCGGCGCGGGCCGGCCGGACGCGAGCGCGCCGGGCGGCAGCAGCACGGGCACCCGGGCGCCGAACGCCGCCGCGTGCAGATCTCCGTGCCGGGTCGAACCGCCGTCCCCCGCGGACGCGTTGGCCGAGGGGATCCCGTCGGGCCGCGCCGGAACGCCGGGCTCGGCGGGGTGTACGGCGATGCGCCCGGCGGCATCCGCGTGGTGCGGGTGCGTCCCGTGTACGTCGCCGAACCACGCGGTGCCGTACGCCGCCGGGCCCGCGGGCGCCTCGGCCGGACGCGCCCCGGACCGAGGCGCCGGGTCCGCGTGGTGCGGAGCCGGCGATGCGGGCGGGGCGGGCGCGGGCTGCGCGGCCGGGGGTTCGGACTGGCCGGGCGGCGCGGGGAGTTCGGGCAGCGCGGGCAGGTCCGCGGCGCCGGACGGAAGGGGTTCGGGGGTTACGGAGGCGAGGCCGCCGACGGCGTCTCCGGTCACCCGGGACACCGTGCCGGTCACACCGGTGGCGATGTCGGTGGCGGCATGGATCAGCTCCGCGTCACCGACCGGCTCCGTCACCTTCCGCGCCGTGTCGACGGCGGGCCGCACGACCTTCTCGCGCACCGGCTCGACGACCCTCGCCCGCGCCTCGCGCACGGGTTCGGCCACGCGCTCCACGGGTTCGGCCACACGCTCGCCGACCGCCGCGGCGCGGGGCGCGAGCGCGGTGGAGGTGTCGTCCGCGTGGGCCCGGCCGCCGCAGAGAAGGCCGAGGGCGACCAACCCGCCGAGCAGCAGCGCCAGTTGGAGCGCGCGCCGCCCGGCCGCCGTGCGCAACAGGCGCGCGGCGGGTGCGGGAGGAGTCGTCGAGGGAGTCACGGTGCCGCCGATCCTCGCACGGCACGCGGGAGGCTGCGCAAGCCCCGTGTCACCCCTTGTTACCGATGGGTACTCATGTCTGCTTCATCCGGTATGGGCAGCGGTCGCTTCTCGATGGCGGCGGCCATGACGTCGGGGAAGAGATCGGGCGTGCAGGCGAACGCCGGCGCGCCGAGCCCGGCGAGCGCCGCCGCGTGCTCCCGGTCGTAGGCGGGCGTGCCTTCGTCGGAGAGCGCGAGCAGCGTCACGAACTGGACGCCGGACGCCTTCATCGCGGCGACCCGCTTCAGCATCTCGTCACGGATACCGCCCTCGTAGAGGTCGGAGATCAGCACGACGACCGTCTCGGCGGGCCGGGTGATCTGCGACTGGCAGTACGCGAGCGCCCGGTTGATGTCGGTGCCGCCGCCGAGCTGGGTGCCGAAGAGGACGTCGACGGGGTCGTCGAGCTGATCGGTGAGGTCGACGACGGCGGTGTCGAAGACGACCAGCCGGGTCCGTATCGACCGCATCGAGGCGAGCACGGCCCCGAAGACCGAGGCGTAGACGACGGACGCGGCCATCGAGCCCGACTGGTCGATGCAGAGGACGACCTCCTTCTTCACGGACTGCGAGGCCCGCCCGTACCCGATGAGCCGCTCGGGCACGACGGTGCGGTACTCGGGCAGGTAGTGCTTGAGGTTGGCCGCGATCGTGCGGTTCCAGTCGATGTCGTGGTGGCGCGGGCGGCTCACGCGGGCGCTGCGGTCGAGGGCGCCGGTGAGCGTGGCCCGGGTACGGGTGGCGAGCTTGCGCTCCAGGTCCTCGACGACCTTGCGCACGACGGCCCGCGCCGTCTCCTTCGTCGTCTCCGGCATCGCCTTGTTGAGGGAGAGCAGCGTGCCGACGAGGTGCACGTCGGCCTCCACGGCCTCCAGCATCTCCGGTTCGAGCAGCAGCGCGGACAGGCCGAGGCGGTCGATGGCGTCGCGCTGCATGACCTGGACGACGGACGACGGGAAGTACGTGCGTATGTCGCCGAGCCAGCGGGCGACGGACGGGGCGGAGGCCCCGAGCCCGGCGCGCCGATCGGCTCCGCGGGCCGACCCGTCGCCGCCTCCGTACAGCGCGGTGAGGGCACCGTCCATCGCGGCGTCCCGCCCCCCGAGCGCACACCCGGTCCCCTCGGCGGCATCTCCCCCGAGCACCATCCGCCACCGCCGCAGCCGCTCGTCCCCGTCCAACGTGCTCCCGGTCATCTCCCCGCCTCCATCTGGTCGTTGGTAGCCCTGTCCATCTGCGTGGTGCGGTCCGTCCGCGCCTGCGGGTGGGTGGGGGTCGCTCGCGCAGTTCCCCGCACCCCTGGGGAAGCTGCGCGCAACGCATGCTTCAGGGGCGCGGAGCTGTGCCATCGGCGGCTCCGCCACGGGGCGCGACCAGCCACGACGCACGCCCCACCCGGCAACGCACCCCAACCACCCCACCCCTCACCCGGCCCCGGCCCCCGCCCCGAGCAGCAACCGCACAACCCCCACCACCGCGTCCCCCCGCCCCACGTCCAACTCCTCCCCGAACCCCCGCGACGACCCCGACCCCACCTCTGCCGAACCTCCGGAGGGCCCGCGGCGGACGAGCTCGCCCAACGTCCGCCGCACCCCCGACTCGTACGCCGAGAACGTGCGCCGCAGCAGCGGCAGCACGTCGGTGAACGCCTCCGCCCCGACCCCCGTCAGCCACGCGTCCACAAGCCCGAGCAGCCTCTCGTCGTGCACAAGGAGCAGCCCGCCCGAACCGCCCCCGACGAACCCCTCGATCCACGCGGCGGCCTCGACCGGCGGCGTCCCCGGCGAGAGGGCGAGGCTCATCAGGCGCGCCGCCTCCTCCTCGCCGAGGGAGCCCTCGTCGAGGAGGATCCGCGCGCACCGGCCCCGGACGATCCCGGTCACGCTGTCCCGCACGGCGAGCGTGCGCAGCACCACCCGCCAGCGGTCGTGCAGTTCGGCGTCCTCCAGGAGCGCGACCGCGGAGTGCACGGCGTCGACGTGGCCGCGCATCTCGGTCGCCGCGTCCGTGTCGAGCCCCGCGCACGCCGGGGGCAGGCCGACGAAGACGCGGTGGGCGAGGCCCGTCGCCACCTCGGCGAGGGCGCCGGTGTCGGTGCCGCGCACATCGCCGTAGCGCAGGGCGCGAACGAGGGCGGGCAGGGCCCTGGCGAGGTGGCCGACGTCCGTGTCGAGGGCGGCGCGGTCGGCGAGCACGCTCATGACGACGGGCAGCGCCTCGGACAGGCCCGCGCGCAGGCAGAGTTCGGCCAGTGCCGTGACGTCGGCGAGGGCGGGCGCGGCGACGGCGTCGGACTCGGCCTTGGCGGTCGCCGCCGCGTCCACGGTCGTGCCCCATACGCCGGCCTCGGCGACCCGCACCGACAGCTCGGGCTCCCAGCGCAGCCGCCAGGTCTCCCGGAACGTGCCGGTGGAGCCGCGCGCGGACGTGGCCGGTTCGCCCCAGGCGACGCCGAGCAGCCGCAGCCGGTGCAGCAGCCGACTGCGCGCGGCGTCCGTGTCGCCCCGCAGGTCGAGGTCCAACTCCTTCTCCAGCGCTGCCGGTTTGAGCCGCAGGCTGCGCTGCTGCCGGGTGAGGTCGCGCTGCAACGGAACGGCGGGCGCGCCCTCCGGCACCTCCCCCAGAACATCGCCGACGACGAGCTTGTCGTGGATGAGCGACAGCGGGACGTCCGAGCCCTCGCACAGCACGGCCCGCACGGCGTCGGTCGTCTCGGTCAGGCCGGCGAGCGGCCGCCCGCGCATCACGGCGAGAGTCTCCGCGAGCCGTACGGCCTCGATGACATGGGCGGACGACACGATGCGGTCCTCGTCGCGCAGCAGCCCGGCGACCTTGGTCAGCCAGCGCTCGACGGGCCGGTCGGGCGCGCTGAACAGATGCCCGTACCAGCCGGGCGACTCGATCCCCGCCCCGTACCCACTGGCGCGGGCGAGGCGGCGATGGGTCCACGGCACCCACGTCATGTCGACCTTCGCTCTGGGCAGCCCCTTGAGCAGGGCGCGGTCGGCGGCCACCGTGGTCTTCTGCCGCAGCGCGGGCACATGCCAAGCCCCGCACACGACCGCAACGCCACCACCGTCACCGAACTCCCGCTGAGCGGCGCGCACTTGCAGCCTCATATAGGCCTCGCGCACGGCATCACGGCCGTGCCCGCCGTCCCCGTACGACTCGCGCAGCGCACTCATCGCCTCACCGAGGGCGGCGAACGCATCGCCCTCCCGGTGCTCGACGACGTCCTCCCACCACCGCTCCGCGTCGTCGTACCCGGCGGTCTCGGCGAGCACCCGCAACGGATCGACCCGCACATCGGCGTCTCCCTCCCCACCCCCCTCCTCGGCCTCCCGCATCGCGAGACCGTGGGCCGCTGGCAGATCGATGAAGCGAACCGGCACCTCGTGCTCCAGGGCCCACCGGAGGGCGACCCACTCGGGCGAGAACTCGGCGAACGGCCAGAACGCCGACTTCCCCGGCTCGTCCACGACATGGGCGAGCAGCGCGACGGGCGGCCGCATGTCCTCCTCGGCGGCGAGGGCGACCAGCCCGTCGGCCTCGGGCGGCCCTTCGATCAGCACCACCCCCGGCGCGGCGGCCCCGAGGGCGCGCCGCACGGCTCGCGCGGACCCGGGCCCGTGATGCCGCACCCCGAGCAGCAGCGGGGCTGTCATGCGCTCACCTCGCGGCAGGCCCGGTAGAAGTCCTTCCACCCGTCCCGCTCGCGGACCACGGCCTCCAGATACTCCTGCCAGACGACTCGGTCCGCCGCCGGATCGCGCACCACCGCGCCGAGGATCCCGGCGGCGATGTCGGACGGCCGCAGCACGCCGTCCCCGAAGTGGGCGGAGAGCGCGAGCCCGTTCGTCACCACAGAAATGGCCTCGGCCGTCGACAACGTCCCGCTGGGCGACTTCACCTTCGTCCGCCCGTCAGCGGTCACCCCGTCACGCAGCTCGCGAAAGACGGTGACGACCCGCCGGATCTCGTCGACCCCCTCCGGAGCGCTGGGCAACTCCAAGGACCGCCCCACCTGTTCGACCCGCCGCGAGACGATGTCGACCTCGTCCTCCACGGTCGCCGGCAGCGGCAGCACCACCGTGTTGAACCGCCGCCGCAGCGCACTCGACAGATCATTGACCCCCCGGTCCCGGTCATTGGCCGTGGCGATCAGATTGAACCCCCGCACGGCCTGCACCTCCTCCCCCAACTCCGGTATCGGCAGGGTCTTCTCCGACAGGATCGTGATCAGCGTGTCCTGCACATCGGCGGGGATACGCGTCAGCTCCTCGACCCGAGCGGTCATCCCCTCCGCCATCGCCCGCATGACAGGGCTGGGCACCAACGCGCCCCGACTGGGCCCGTGCGCGAGCAACTGCGCGTAGTTCCACCCGTACCGGATGGCCTCCTCCGGCGTGCCGGCCGTGCCCTGCACGAGCAGGGTGGAGTCCCCGCTCACGGCGGCCGCGAGGTGCTCGGACACCCAGGTCTTGGCGGTGCCGGGAACCCCGAGCAGCAGCAGCGCCCGGTCGGTCGCCAGGGTCGTCACGGCAACCTCGACGATCCGCCGCGGCCCCACGTACTTCGGCGTGATCACCGTGCCGTCGGGCAGCGTGCCGCCCAGCAGATACGTGGCGACGGCCCACGGCGAAAGCCGCCAACGCGCCGGCCGCGGCCGGTCGTCCTGCGCGGCCAGCGCCGCCAGCTCCCCCGCGAACGCATCCTCGGCATGCGGCCGCAGCACCCCGCCGTCAACCTGGTCCTCAACGGAAACGGTCATGACGCATCCCCCTCCAACTCACGTGGCTCACGCTGGATTCCACGGTGCACCACGCCACTGACAATCGACCGTTCCCGCAGGTCAAACCGATTGTCAGTGGCGGGATCTACCGTCGAAGACATGACTCAGCAGGGGGTGCGCTGGACGGCGGACCAGGTGCTCGCACTGGCACCTGACCCGGCGTCGCGCAAAGCGGGAAGCAAGCTCGGTACAGCGGAACCCTGGTCACAGACCGGGAGTTCGGACGAGGGGGCGGTATGGGGACAGTGCAGGGGAAGCGGCAGCAAGCCGTACCAGACGATCGTGGACATCAGCGGCCCGGCCTACACATGCAGCTGCCCGAGCCGCAAGTTCCCGTGCAAACACGCACTGGGCCTGCTGCTCCTCTGGTCAGCGAACGAAGCACACACACCCACCCAAGCCCCACCCGACTGGGCGGCCGAGTGGCTGAACGCCCGCCGGGCACGCGCAAAGCCGGCACCCGACGCCCCGCCACCCCCCGCCGACCCCGAGGCGGCGCGCCGCAGGGCCGAACGACGGGCCCAGCGGATCACGTCCGGCGCCACAGAACTTGAACAGCGCCTGACCGACCTCCTGCGCGGCGGCCTCGCCCAGACGGAGCAGTCGGGCTACGCCCTGTGGGAGGAGACAGCGGCCCGCATGGTCGACGCGCAGGCACCCGGACTGGCCTCCCGCGTAAGGGACTTGGGCGCCATCCCGGCCTCAGGCCCGGGCTGGCCAACCCGCCTCCTGGAGGAATGCGCCCTCACCCACCTCCTCACCCAGGGCTGGCTGCACCGCGACACCCTCCCCCCACCCCTGGCCACCACAGTCCGCACCCACATAGGCCTCCCCACAACCACAACCACAACCACCCCCACCACCCGCGACCACTGGCTGATCCTCTCCCAACACGACGCAACAGAGGGCCACCTCACCACCCGCCGCATCTGGCTCTACGGCACCCGGTCGACCCGCACGGCCTTGCTCCTCAACTACGGAGCAGCGGGCCGCGCCCCCACCCTGGCCCTCCCCCCGGGCCTGACCCTGGACGCCGAGATCCGCCCCCACCCAGGCCCGGCCACACACAGAGCAGACCTACTGCACCAACACACAACCCCCCACCCAACAACCACCCACCCCCCAGGAGTTGACACGACAACAGCCCTGACCACCTACGCCCACGCCCTCACCCAGGACCCATGGCTGGAGTCCTGGCCGACAACGCTGTCGGACGTCATACCGACCCAGACCCCCGAGGGCGACTGGCAACTGGCGGACGCCGAGGGCAAAACGGCCCTCCCCCTCACCCCCCACGCCGCCACTCACCCCGGCCTCTGGCGCCTGGTGGCCCTCTCGGCCGGCGCCCCCGTCACCGTCTTCGGCGAATGCGGCCACAGGGGCTTCACCCCCCTGTCCACCTGGCAGCCGACAACCGCCCCAGAAGTGATCCCCCTCCGCTGACACGACGACGCACCCGCAGTCGCAAGTCAACGGGAGGGGACGTGTCGGGGTGCCCCCGCAGGACACCGCAGGCACTCAGCGCACCCGAACCGACATTGGTCGTCCGGAAACGAGGACACCAATCCGGCCGAGGAGGTACCCCGACACGGCCCCGCCCCCACCCACCGACCGACGGCGAACAACGGAGAGCAAAGTGAACACACCCTGGGAAACCCTGGTCACCACGGCACTGCTGGGCACGGACCGCCGCCGGGGCACCACCCCGGACACCCCCCGGGCACTCCTGGACGAGGCGGCACTGAACACGGTCCGCCGCCGCGCAGGCCTCCGCCCCGCCACGGCCGCCCCCCACCCCGAGCCGGCCGCACCGGACCCCCGCCCACCCCTGCCCACCCCGGCCCGCCACCGCCTGGCAACCCTGCTCGCCGACCGCCCCGGCACCGCCACCACCCGCCGAGGCTCCGCCCCCGACCTCCTGGAACTCCTCCCCCAGTGGCTCGCCACGGCGAACGCCCAGGGCTACGCACCCCCGCCCGAACTCCTGCCCGCCCTCCTGGACGCGGCCAGAGGCCGCACGGACCTGCGCCCGCAAGCTCTCACGTTCGCGGGCCCGCGCGCCCTGTGGCTGGCCCACCTCAACCCGGACTGGAAGTTCGCCCTGCGCGCGACACCCGGCGCGGGCACCGCCCTCCCCGCCCCGGACGACATGGAACAGGTCGAACTCCTCTGGCAGGAGGGCCTGTTCGCCGAACGGGTCGCACTCCTGGCCGCCGTCCGCGCCCACACCCCGGAAGCGGCCCGCACCCTCCTCGCCGGCACCTGGTCCACCGAGCGCGCCGAGGACCGCCTGATGTTCCTCGACTCCCTCCGCACGGGACTCACGGACGCCGACGAGCCCTTCCTGGAGCAGGCCCTGACCGACCGCAGCCGCAACGTCAGAGCGACGGCGGCCGAACTCCTCTCGGCCCTGCCGAACTCGGCCCTGGCCGCACGCATGGCGGACCGCGCCCTGACCTGCGTATCCCTGGACCTCACGACCACCACCACGACGACGACCATCACCGTCGAGGCCCCGCACGAGTGCGACGCGGCGATGGAGCGGGACGGCATCACGGCCAAGCCCCCCGCGGGACGAGGCGAACGATCCTGGTGGCTGGGCCAGTTGATAGAAGCAGCGCCCCTGAACCGCTGGCCGGCACGACTGGGCGGCCGCACCCCGGAGGACATAGTCGCCCTGCCCGTGGCCGACGACTGGTGGGACGAACTGCACGCGGCGTGGTGCCGAGCGGCGGTACGCCAACAGGACACGGCCTGGTCGCGGGCGTTGCTCGGCCCACCGACGTCACCCGACGCGGCGGGCCCGGGAGCGGTGTCCCTGGCGGAGCGGTCGAAGCTGCTCGCGGCGCTGCCCGCGGAGGAAAGAGCCGAGTGGGTCGCGCGGTTCATCGCGGCGCACGGCCTGTCCGAGGCGTTCCAGCTGCTCGGGGTGTGCGCGACGCCCTGGGCGCGTCCGCTCGGCCGGGCGGTCGTCGACGCGCTCAACATCGCGCGGGATGCGGGGAGTTACCCGTGGAGTTTCAGCGGAGTGATGGGCCTGGCGGAGCGCTGCCTGGACCCCGAGGAGGCCGTGCGCCTGGAAGGGCTCACGGCCACGGTCGAGGACCCGCAGGACGCGGCGCCCGGGGCCGGCGGCTACTGGGCGGAGGCGTTCCAACGCCTGGTCGGAACGCTGCGCCTGCGCAAGGCGATGCGCGACGAACTGACCCCGCACGCCACCACCCCGACCCCACCCCCAGCCGGTCCGCGCGGAACCGGCCCTGGGGAAACGGCCTAAGCCCCGGCAGGCTGCCGCACGTTGGCCCGGACCCAGTCCACGATGGAGGCGGTGGTGGCGCCGGGCGTGAAGATCTCGGCGACGCCCTTCTCCTTCAGCGGCGCGATGTCGGCCTCGGGGATGATCCCGCCGCCGAACACCTTGATGTCCTCGGCGTCGCGCTCCCTGAGCAGCTCGATGACGCGCGCGAAGAGCGTGTTGTGCGCCCCGGAGAGGATGGAGAGCCCGATCGCGTCGGCGTCCTCCTGGATCGCGGTGTCCACGATCTGCTCGGGCGTCTGGTGCAGGCCCGTGTAGATGACCTCCATACCGGCGTCGCGCAGCGCCCGCGCGATCACCTTGGCCCCGCGATCGTGGCCGTCGAGTCCCGGCTTCGCGACGACCACGCGGATCGGACCGGCTGCCACACCCATCACTGCCTCCCTGAAGTGAACGAACGTTATCGACAGCATCCCGCAACCGGCCGTTTCGCGGTGCGGACCGAGGGGGAAATCACACGGTGGGACACGTTCGCTGCGCGCCACGCACCCATCAGGCGGCACATGAGCCGCATCCGGGACAGGCGCGAGGGGAGCCGCTACGAGGTCGCCGTGCCACCGCGCCGACAGCCGCAAGGCGCGGTGGCACGGTGCTTTCGGCCATCGCACGGGCCGCTGGGTCGGCACACCGGCCCGGACCTTGGTCACCACTCCGACCGGCTCCCCATGAGCGCACACGGGGGTCGGAGCTGTTCTCCCGTGTGCCGACGGGAGGTCGACCGATGAAGGTCACAAGCGCCCTGCCCTTTCGCCCGCTCTGCCACCTGACGCCCGCCAGACTGGCCGGACTCTCGATCGCGCTCCTGAAGGCGACGGCGCTGGAGCTGGCGATCCTCGCGGGGCATCTGCTCCTCTACCCCTCGGGCATCCTCCCGGAACGAAGGCACCCGCACCCCCTGCCACCCGGACCGCCTCACCCCTCCTCCCCCGGCTCCTCCCCCGACGAGGGCCCGGTGGCCGAAGACCTCCAGGAACTGGCCGACGCACCGCGCCTGCCGGCCCCGGCGAAACCCCCGGTGCTGCTCCTGCACGGATTCATAGACAACCGCTCGGTGTTCGTCCTGCTGCGCCGCTCCCTCGCGCAGCACGGGCGGCACCAGATCGAGTCGCTCAACTACTCCCCTCTCACATGCGACATACGGGCGGCGGCGGCGCTGCTCGCCCGGCACGTGGAGGAGCTGTGCGAGCGCACGGGCCAGGACCGGATCGACATCGTGGGGCACAGCCTGGGCGGCCTGATAGCCCGGTACTACGTGCAGTGCCTCGGCGGCGAGGAGCGCGTGCGCACCCTCGTCACGCTCGGCACGCCGCACGCGGGGACGCGCGTGGCGCCGCTCGCCGACGCGCACCCGCTCGTACGGCAGATGCGTCCGGCCTCGTCGGTGGTCGAGGAGTTGAAGCGGCCGGCACCGGGATGCCGGACGCGATTCGTCAGCTTCTGGAGCGATCTGGACCAGTTGATGGTGCCGCTGGAGACGGCGAGCATCGACCACCCCGATCTGCTCGTGCAGAACGTGCGGGTCACCGGGATCGGACATCTGGCGCTTCCGGTGCACCCCGCCGTGGCGGCCGGTATCCGGCAGGCGCTCGATGCCGAGCCCGCGGAAGGAGCGCTCGCCGCCGACTCGGTCGGCGGCCTGACGGTGGCCTGACGGTGGCCTGACGCCGGTCCGACCTCGAACGGTTCTCGAACTCAGAGCCAAGCTCTGCCCACAGAGTGCCCACAGTTCACCGAAAGACGGCCGATTGCCCGTTTCCGCAATGCGTGAAACCTGACGAAGATTGTCGTGCCCGCGTACCGCCGGGTACAGTCACCGCACTGCTCTGGCAGCCCCTGTTGTCGAGGCGAAAGAGAAGTTGGTGAACGACCGTCATCCGTCGGGGACCGCGCACTACGCGACCTACGACGGTTACTCCACGACCAGCTTCGCCACCGATCCACTCTTCGGTGACCTTCCTGGCAACGACCCGTACGACACGGGTTCCCACGAAGCGGGCTCCTACAACACGGGTTCCTACAACACGGGTTCCTACGACACCGGCAGCTACGACACGGGCCAGTGGCACACGGCAGCCCAGCAGCAACAACAGGCCTCGTACGCCGACCCGTACGCCACGGCCACGTACGACGCTTACGACACAGGTTCCTACGACACCGGCAGCTACGACACGACCGCCGTCTGGGCGAGCGCCGGTTACGAGCAGCAGCACACGGGCCAGTGGGACACGCAGGCCTACGCCGCGCAGAACACCCAGACCTTCGAGGCGCCGGTCTTCGGCACGACGCCCTACGACTCGGGCGCGTACGACGCCACGGCCTGGAACGCCGCAGGATCCGCCGATCCCGCCACGACCGGCGAGCACGAGCAGATCCCGGACCAGTACAGCCCGGTCGACCACGCCGAGCCCCATGACGAGCACGCCCCGGGCCACGAACCCGAACCCGAACCCCCTTCCCCCGAGCCCGAGTTCACCCCCCGCTCGGCGTCCCGCGGCCGGGCCCGCCGCCGCACCCCCACCAAGCGCTCGGCGCTGCTGACCGTCGCCGTGCCCTCGGTGTGCGTGATCGGCGTGGCCGGAGCGGCAGCGGCGTCGGTGATGGGCGGCGGGGACGACGGCAAGGAGACGCAGGCCGCGTCGGTGCCGGACGCGACCGCCGTGAAGCCGTCCGCCGTCAACAACAAGCTGGACACGCAGCTTCAGGATCTCTCCGCGGACGCGGGCGACTTCGCCGACCGGGCGAGCCGCACCCAGGAGCGCATCGACCTCAAGGCGAAGCAGGAGGCCGACCGCAAGAAGGCCGCCGAGGAGGCCGCCCGCAAGGAGGCGGCCCGCCCGAAGTTCGCGCTCCCGGTGAAGGAGCACGGCCTGAGCGCCTACTACGGCCAGGCCGGCATCAACTGGATGTCCGTGCACACCGGCATCGACTTCCCGGTCTCGTACGGGACTCCGGTGATGGCCGCGACGGACGGCACCGTGCGCACGCAGTGGAACAGCGCATACGGGAACATGGCGATCGTCACCGCCAAGGACGGTACCGAGACCTGGTACTGCCACCTTTCCGCGCACACCGTGATGAGCGGCCCGGTGAAGGCCGGTGACGTCATCGCGCGTTCGGGCAACTCCGGCAACTCGACCGGGCCGCACCTCCACTTCGAGGTACGGCCGGGCGGCGGCTCGGCGATCGACCCGCTGCCGTGGCTGCGCAGCCACGGCCTCGACCCGACGTAAGCCCCCCTCGCAGCCCGCGACAACCCGGGCTACAACTTCTCGACCGGCGCGTACCGCAGCAGCAGCCGCTTCGGCTTGGGGTCGCCGAAGTCGATCGTCGCCTCCGCGTTCCCGCCCGAGCCGCCCACACCCACGACCGTGCCGAGTCCGAACTGGTCGTGCGTGACGCGGTCGCCGACGGCGAGGGACACCACCGGCTTCTCGTTCGTACGGCGCGTCGCGAAGGCGGGCGTCGTACGGGAGCGGGACGACGACAGCGACGCGGCGATGCCACCGCCGATGCTCTTCGTCGACGGCGCGGGCGCCGCGGCACCCTTGCGCTTCCACTCCAGGTGCGCTTCCGGGATCTCCTCCAGGAAGCGGGACGGCGGGTTGTACGAGGGCTGGCCCCAGGCGCTGCGCATCGAGGAGCGCGTCAGGTAGAGCCGCTCGCGCGCACGCGTGATGCCGACGTACGCGAGCCGCCGCTCCTCCTCCAGCTCCTTGGTCTGGCCCAGCGAGCGCATGTGCGGGAAGACGCCGTCCTCCATGCCGGTCAGGAAGACGACCGGGAACTCCAGGCCCTTCGCGGTGTGCAGGGTCATCAGCGTGATGACGCCGCTGCCGTCGTCGTCCTCGTCCGGGATCTGGTCGGAGTCGGCGACGAGCGCGACGCGCTCCAGGAAGTCGGAGAGCGTTCCGCCGCTCACGTCCTCCTGGTCCTGGTTCTCCTCGGCCGCGCCGGACTCCTGCTCGAACTCCAGGGCCACGGCGGCGAGTTCCTGAAGGTTCTCGATCCGGGTCTCGTCCTGCGGGTCGGTCGAGGCCTGCAACTCGGCGAGATATCCGGTCCGTTCGAGCACGGCCTCCAGGACCGTGGCCGGTCCTGCGCCGGACTCGACGATCGTACGGAGGTCCTCCATCAGCGTGTTGAACCGCTTGACGGCGTTCGTGGAGCGGGCCGCCATGCCGTACGCCTCGTCGACGCGGCGCAGCGCCTGCGGGAAGGAGATCTTCTCGCGCTGCGAGAGCGCGTCGATCATCGCTTCGGCGCGGTCGCCGATGCCGCGCTTCGGCACGTTCAGGATCCGGCGCAGCGGGACGGAGTCCTCGGGGTTCGACAGCACGCGCAGATACGCGAGGACGTCCCTGACCTCCTTGCGCTCGTAGAAGCGGACGCCGCCGACGACCTTGTAGGGCAGGCCGACGCGGATGAAGATCTCTTCGAAGACACGGGACTGCGCGTTCGTCCGGTAGAAGACGGCGACGTCGCCCGCCTTCGCGTCGCCCGCGTCGGTGAGCCGGTCGATCTCCTCGGCGACGAACTGCGCCTCGTCGTGCTCGGTGTCCGCGACGTAGCCGGTGATCCGGGCGCCCGCGCCCGCGTTCGTCCACAGGTTCTTGGGGCGGCGCGATTCGTTGCGCTCGATGACCGCGTTGGCCGCGGTCAGGATCGTCTGCGTGGAGCGGTAGTTCTGCTCCAGCATGATCGTCGTCGCGTCCGGATAGTCCTCTTCGAAGTCGAGGATGTTGCGGATCGTGGCGCCGCGGAAGGCGTAGATCGACTGGTCGGCGTCACCCACGACGCACAGCTCGGCGGGGTCGGAGTCGGCCGGGCCGACCAGCTCCTTCACCAGCGCGTACTGCGCGTGGTTCGTGTCCTGGTACTCGTCGACCATGACGTGGCGGAAGCGGCGGCGGTAGTGCTCGGCGACGTCCGGGAACGCGCGCATCAGGTTGACCGTCGTCATGATCAGGTCGTCGAAGTCGAGGGCGTTGGCCTCGCGCAGCCGCGACTGGTACATCGCGTAGGCCTGGGCGAGGGTCTTCTCGAAGCCGTCGGCGGCGGTGGCGGCGAAGTCCTCCTCGTCGATCAGCTCGTTCTTCAAATTGCTGATCTTCGCGCTGAAGGACTTCGGCGGGAACTTCTTCGGGTCCAGGTCCAGGTCGCGGCAGACCAGGGCCATGAGCCGCTTGCTGTCGGCGGCGTCGTAGATCGAGAAGGACGACGTGAAGCCGAGCTTCTTCGACTCGCGACGCAGGATGCGCACGCACGCGCTGTGGAAGGTGGAGACCCACATCGCGTTGGCCCGCGGCCCGACGAGGGACTCGACGCGCTCCTTCATCTCGCCCGCGGCCTTGTTCGTGAACGTGATCGCGAGGATCTGGCCGGGGTGGACGCCGCGCTCGGCGAGCAGGTAGGCGATCCGGTGGGTCAGGACGCGGGTCTTGCCGGAGCCCGCGCCCGCGACGATGAGCAGGGGCGAGCCGCCGTGCACGACGGCCGCCTTCTGGTTCTCGTTCAGCCCGTCGAGGAGCGCGGCCGGGTCGATGACCGGGCGCGGCGCACCGTCGCGGTAGTGGGCGTCCCGGGCCGGAGGCACGTCGAACTTCCCGCCGAACAGGTCGTCCGGGATCGGCTCCGGAGCTGCTGCGGGATCGGTGTCCTCGGGCGGCGGCGGGGGCTCCTCCGCGCCGCTCTGGAGGCTGGCCAGGAAGTTGTCGTCAAAGAGGCTGCTCATCGCCCTACGAGTCTAGGCCGCCCCACTGACACCCCGCCGCCGCCTTTGCGACACCGCTGGAAGACAGACTCCGGAATCCGGGAAAGTCGCAGGTCAGAAGGACAGAATCTGCCGGAACCGGCCGCCGGGCGACTTCTTTCCGCCCTCCAGGACGGTCCCGGCGCGGTCGGCCTTGGTGACGGTCCGGGCGAAGAGCCGGCTGACGTACAGATCGCCGTGTCCGTCGGCCGCGACGCCGGTGACCGGGCCGAAGCCGGAGGTCCAGCCGAGGATCCTGCCGCCGGGGCTGACCTTCCAGACGCGGGCGGTCGCCCTGGCGGCCTCGCCGTTCAGGTCGCCGACGTAGAGGTTGCCGTCGGGGCCGAGGGCGATCGAGGCGGGGACGGCCACGTGGCCGTTGCGGTTCGGGAAGACGGTGAACGGCTTGGCCCTGCCGCCCGGCGACACCACGACGAGGTCGTCGCCCGCCACGTCCGCTACGACGGGGCGCCCGAGACAAAGACGCCGTCGAGGCCGGTCGCGAAGCCGCCGTCCTTCGTCGCGCCCGACGACAGCCCGGGGACGAACGACGCCTTCCTCCGGCACCCGCCGCCGTCCTGGTCGAGCTTCGCGACGCCCGCCGAGGTGCCGATACAGGTGTCGCCCTCGGGGCCGCCCTCGCCCGCTCCCGCGGTGGCGGGGCCGTACTGCGGACAAGTCGGCGGACTCCGCAACTCCGGGGAAGGCTCCGGTCAATCTACGGACAATTCGGCGCAGATCCCTCCGGATTGACCACGTACGGCCGGGCGCGGGCCCGAGGAGTAGCCAAGGTCACGAAAATGTATCGGGCATATCGAACATCAACCTTCACAGCAGCAACACCAGTTGGCTACGGTGCTGCGCGGGCAGTCCGTCCCCCCGCCCGCGAACAACGCGGCGACCGGACAGCCCCCGCTGAGTTCCGTACGCCGCAAGGCAGGGAACCGGGGACCCACCGACCTTGGGGTGAATCGGCCCAACGGCCCGGCAGCACCGGGCAGTTGACCGTAGGGCAGCCTTCCGCACGACGAGCACCACCCGCCCGAACCCGACAGCTAACCCGGTAGGCGGACCATGGAAGGAGTCGCCTGCCTTGGCGTCGCACCGCAAGCCGCGCAGCCGGTCCCGGATATCCGGCGGCCTTCGTACGACACCCGCCGTCGGCATCACGACCGCCGCGCTCACCTCCGTCGCCCTGCTCTCGCAGACGGCCCAGGCCGCCCCCACGCAGCCCCACAAGCCGAGCATCGAAGAGGTGCAGAAGAAGGTCGACACCCTGTACCGGCAGGCCGAGGTGTCCACGCAGAAGTACAACGCGGCCAAGGAACGGACCGAGGGCAAGAAGAAGCAGGTCGACAAGCTCCTCGACGACATCGCGCAGCGCACCGAGAAGATGAACACGGCGCGCCAGAAGCTGGGCCGGTTCGCCGCCGAGCAGTACCGCACGGGCGGCATCAGCGACACGGCGACGATGTTCCTCGCGGACGACCCCGAGGACTATTTCTCGCAGCGCCAGCTGATGAGCCGGCTCACCGACGAGCAGAAGAAGGCCGTCGACGACTACCAGGTCCAGCAGCGCACCACGGCGAAGAAGCGCACCGAGGCGCAGGCCAGCCTCAAGGACCTCACCACGTCGCAGACCGAGCTGAGGACCACCAAGCAGGACGTGCAGACCAAGCTGTCCGACGCGCGGGAACTGCTCTCCAAGCTGACGGCCGAGGAGAAGGCGCGCCTCGCGGCCATCGAGAAGGCGAAGCAGGAGGCGGCCGAGAAGAAGGCCGCCGAGCTCGCCGCACAGCAGAAGGCCGCGGAGGAGGAGAAGCGGAAGGCCGCCGAGGAGGCCGCCGCCAAGGAGCAGGGCTCCACGGACTCGTCGGACTCCTCCGGGTCCGCCTCGGACACGTCCGACTCGTACGCCACCAAGGCGGCGAAGGCGCTCGCGTTCGCCAAGGCCCAGGAGGGCAAGCCGTACGTGTGGGGCGCCACGGGCCCGGACTCGTACGACTGCTCGGGGCTCACGCAGGCCGCGTGGAAGGCGGCGGGGATCTCGCTGCCGCGCACCACCTGGGACCAGGTCGAGGTCGGCACGACGGTGCCGCTCTCCGACATCCAGCCGGGCGACCTGGTCTTCTTCTACGACGACATCAGCCACGTCGGCCTCTACCTCGGCGACGGCATGATGATCCACGCGCCGAAGCCGGGTGCGTACGTCCGCGAGGAGTCCATCTACTACGACGGCACGTCGTCCATCCACAGCGTGGTGCGGCCCGCCTGACCCCTCGGATCCCTCAGGTCCACAGAACGGCGATGAAGATGTTCGCGATCGTGAGTCCGCCGACGGTCGCGAACAGGGCCTTCTCCGCCTTCTCCTCGTCGCGCTTCACGTACACGATGCCGAGGATGACGATGAGGATCGCCAGCTTCACACCGATCTTGATGTTGTTCACGGTGTTGTCGTCGGCCTGATTGAGGCCGACGAGGGCGACACCGGTCACCAGCATGGTCAGCGCGCCGTGCAGCATGGCCTTGTTGAAGCGGGCCGCGCCCTGCCCCATCGCGGACATCTGCGTGAGGAAGCCGCCGAGCAGGGAGGCGATGCCGATGATGTGCAGGCCGACGAAGATGTGGATGAGTACGTCCATGAGGCGGAGCGTAGCCAAGCGGTGATCGCCGGCCGTCACCGCTCCCCCATGGACTCCACCGCACCCCACCCGGACATCCGCGGGCACGCGACTGTCACTCTCCGACACCGCTCACAACAAACGGGCCAGTTGCGAACAATCCGCCACCAACCCGTTACGCCGAGGTTTAGCGTCCTTCCTCAGGTGACCGGCTCCCCACCGCCGCCCGGGCCAGGGGCGGCAGTCGGACACCACCGCCGAGAAAGGTCCGGCGGCGGCCCGCTCCCCCTGTGCGGGCCGCCGCCGGACGCGTAAGCAGGACGTTCCGAAAGGACGTGGCGTCACGTGCCGGCAGCGCACCGCAAGCCCCGACAGCGCTCGCTCAGTGGCAGTACGGCCCGCACAGCGGCCACCCTCGCCCTCGCCTCCGCGGCGACCGCCACCGTCTTCGACGGCGGCACGGCGCACGCGGAGCCGCACCTCTCCCCCACCGAGGTGAAGGCGAAGGTCGACAAGCTCTACCAGGAGGCGGAGGTCGCCACCGAGAAGTACAACGGCGCGAAGGAGAAGGCCGAGAAGGCCCAGAAGAAGGTCGACAGTCTCCAGGACGAGGCGTCGCGGCGCACCGAGGCCCTCAACTCCCAGCGGCAGAAGCTGGGCTCGATGGCGGCGGAGCAGTACCGCACCGGCGGTGTCGACCCGACCGTCCGACTGCTCCTCTCCTCCACGCCCGACCGCTACCTGGACGAGGCGGCCCTCGCCGACCGGGTCGGCACCCGGCAGGCCGCCACGATCGCGCGGGTCCGCAAGGAGCTGCGCGAGATCGACCAGGTGCGCGGGAAAGCCGACGGCACGCTCTCCGAACTGCGCGGGAAACAGCGGGAGTTGGAGCGCCAGAAGAAGACGGTGACGAAGAAGCTGGGTGAGGCGAAGCGGCTCCTCGACCGCCTCGACCCGGCCGACCGGGCGCTCGCCTCCGGCGGCACGGACGGCCCGGGCGCCTCGTACGGCACGGACGGCTCCGGTCACGCCTCGCGCGCGACGTCCCGCGACGACCTCACCGCCGACCTCGGCAAGGCGTCCAACTCCCGCGTGGCAGCGGCGATCTCCTACGCGCAGGGCGCCCTCGGCAGCCCGTACGTCTGGGGCGCGACCGGGCCCAACGCCTTCGACTGCTCGGGCCTGACCCAGGCCGCGTACCGCGCCGCGGGCGTCTCGATCCCCCGCACCACGTACGCCCAGATCAACGCGGGGCAGCGCATCCCCAAGTCCCAACTCCATCCGGGCGACCTGGTGTTCTTCTACTCCGGCATCAGTCACGTCGGCCTCTACATCGGCAACGGCCAGATGATCCACGCGCCGAACCCGTCCGCGCCCGTGCGGATCGCGCCGATCGACCAGATGCCGTTCGCAGGGGCCACGCGCGTGGCGTGAGCCGCGTGATCTACTTCTCCCAGTTTCGGAACTGGGGGAACGCGCATGACGGACAAGCCCGTTGACGGTACGGAGCCGCTCGGCGTGCTCGGCGAGGACGAGCTGGCGCGGCGGTTCGAGGAACAGCGGTCGCGGCTGCGTTCGGTGGCGTACCGCATCCTCGGCTCGCTCAGCGAGGCCGACGACGCGGTGCAGGAGGCCTGGATCCGGGCCGCCCGCGCCGACACGTCCGAGGTCACGAACCTGGCGGGCTGGCTGACCACGGTCGTCGCCCGGGTCTGCCTCAACATGCTGCGCTCGCGCACCACCCGCCGCGAGGACCCGCTCGACGAGCGGCCCGCCGACCCGGAGCTCGGCCCCGACGAGCAGGGCCACCCCGAGGAGGAGGCGCTGCTCGCCGACGAGGTCGGCGTGGCGCTCCTGGTCGTCCTCGACACGCTCTCCCCCGCGGAACGGGTGGCGTTCGTCCTGCACGACACGTTCGCGGTGCCCTTCGAGCAGATCGCCCCGCTGCTCGACCGCACCCCCGCGTCCGTACGCCAGCTCGCCAGCCGGGCGCGGCGCCGGATCAAGGGAGCGCGGCCCGCGCCGGACGCCGACCAGTCGCGCCGCCGCGGCGTGGTGGAGGCGTTCCTCGCGGCGACCCGGGGCGGCGACTTCCAGTCCCTGCTCTCGCTCCTGGCCCCCGACGTCGTCCTGATCGCCGACGCGGCCGTCATCCCGACCCCGCAGCCGGTCCGCCTCGCCGGCGCCCGCGTGGTGGCCGAGAGCGCGATGGCGGCGGTCGCCCGGGCCCGCCACACGGGCATGGCCCTCATCGACGGCGTCCCCGGCCTGGTCATGGCCCGCGCCGGCCACCTGGTCCTGGTCCTCACGTTCGCGTTCGACGCGGAGGGGGCGATCACGGGCATCGAAGTGATCGCGGAGCGCGGGGAGTTGGAGAAGCTGGAGATCGTGGCGGCGTAGGGGGCGGTGCGGAGCGGTCTCGGATGCGCCGGGAGCGCAGGCGGTCACGTCTCCGGCCAGGACGGCGCGGGCCGGCCATCTGAGGTGTGCGTGGTTGCCGTGACGAAGGAGACCGCCTCAGACGGTGAGTGGGCCGGGACCGATGAGGTCCCCGCCCCGGCCCCACCGGTCACAACACCCTGAGCGCCGCCGCCGTGGCCGCCGCGAGGCGCTTCAGGTGGCCCTTGGGGAGTTCCGGCGTACGGACGACGACCGAGCGCCAGTACAGCGGGCCCGAGATCAGGTCGAGGGCCAGGTCCTCGTCGAGGCCGTCGCGCAGGTCGCCCCGGGTCACGGCCGAGCGCACGATGCCGCTGGCCACCCCATGCTGTCCTTCGCGCAGCGCCTTCTGCATGGCGTCGGCGATCTCCGGGTTGCGGGCCGCCTCGGCCTGGAGGTCGGGGATGATCTGGCCGGCCACCGGGTGCTTCAGGGCGCGGGACGTCACCTGGTAGAGGAGCAGCAGGTCGCCCTCCAGGGTCCCGGTGTCGGGGGCGGGCAGGCCTTGCACCGCTATGGCGGAGACCAGGTCGAGGACGAGGTGGAGCTTGGAGCGCCACCGGCGGTAGACCGCCGTCTTGCCCACGCCCGCGCGCCGTGCGATGCCCTCGATGGACATGCGCGCGTAGCCGACGGCGGCGAGTTCCTCGAAGACGGCGGCGCGAATGGCTTCCGTCACGTCCTCACGGAGTACTGCCGCACCTGCGGGGGCCCTGCGACGCGTCGGCTTGGCGGAGTCGGCGTTGGTCGTCATGGGGAAAAGCATAGGGCCGTAACGACGAAACGGTTGCGTTCCGACGTCGAATGGTCCTAGTCTCGCGTCACGACGATACGGATCCGTCCCGACGTAAACGGGAAGCAAAAGCACGTCGAAGAAGCGGGTTCCGGCGTCGTCCCCCACCCTTCGAGCGAAAGCAGCGGATGTGAGTCAGGTCCTGGACACGCCTCCCGCACCGGTCTCCTTCACGGGGAGCGGCGCGGAGGACCCCGCCGTCCTCGCCGCCCGGTACGGGCTGACCGTCAGCGGCGCACGCCCCTCGCTGCCCGAGTACGTACGCCGGCTGTGGCAGCGGCGGCACTTCATCACGGCCTTCGCCACCGCCAAGCTCACCTCGCAGTACAGCCAGGCGAAGCTCGGCCAGGTCTGGCAGGTGGCCACGCCACTGCTCAACGCGGCGGTCTACTTCTTCATCTTCGGCGTCCTGATGGGGACCAGCCGGGGCGTGCCCGACTACGTTCCGTTCCTGGTCACGGGCGTCTTCGTGTGGACGTTCACGCAGTCGTCCGTGATGGCGGGCACCAAGGCGATCTCCGGCAGCCTCGGACTCGTACGGGCGCTGCACTTCCCGCGCGCCTCGCTGCCGGTCTCCTACTGTCTCCAGCAGCTCCAGCAACTGCTGTTCTCGATGGTCGCGCTGGTCGTCATCCTGCTCTGCTTCGGCGTCCCGCCGACCATGTCCTGGCTCCTGGTGATCCCGGCGCTGGTGCTCCAGTTCGTCTTCAACACCGGGCTCGCGCTGATCATGGCGAGGATCGGCGCGCACACCCCGGACATCGCGCAGCTCATGCCGTTCCTGCTGCGTACGTGGATGTACGTGTCCGGCGTGATGTGGAGCCTGACGCATCTGTCGGCGGGCAAGGACTTCCCGCCCGTCCTGATCGCGCTGCTCAAGGCCAATCCGGCCGCCGTCTACATCGACCTGATGCGGTTCGCGCTGATCGACAGCTTCTCCGCGGACCAGCTGCCGCCGCACGTCTGGGCGCTGGCCGTGGGCTGGGCGCTGCTCTTCGGTGTCGGCGGGTTCATCTACTTCTGGAAGGCAGAGGAGACGTACGGCCGTGGCTGAGACCGAGCACATCAAGGACCGGCTGAACGACCAGCGGGTTCCCACCGTCATCGTCGACGGCGTCGACATCGTCTACCGGGTCAACGGCACGGGCGCGGGCCGCGGCTCCGCGACCGCCGCGCTCAGCCGGATCATCGGCGGCAAGAAGAAGGCCGAGCAGCGGGCGGGCGTACGGAAGGTGCACGCCGTACGGAACGTGTCCTTCACCGCGTACCGCGGCGAGGCCATCGGACTCATCGGCACCAACGGCTCCGGCAAGTCGACGCTGCTCAAGGCGGTCGCCGGGCTGCTGCCGACCGAGAACGGGCAGATCTTCACCGACGGCCAGCCCTCGCTGCTCGGCGTGAACGCGGCGCTGATGAGCGACCTCACCGGCGAGCGCAACGTCCGGCTCGGCGGCCTCGCGATGGGCATGAGCCGCGAGCAGGTGCGCGACCGCTACGACGAGATCGTCGAGTTCTCCGGCATCAACGAGAAGGGCGAATTCATCACGCTGCCGATGCGCACGTACTCGTCGGGCATGGCGGCCCGGCTGCGGTTCTCCATCGCCGCCGCCAAGGACCACGACGTGCTCCTGATCGACGAGGCGCTCGCCACCGGCGACCGGTCCTTCCAGAAGCGCTCCGAGCAGCGGATCCGCGAGCTGCGCAAGCACGCCGGCACCGTCTTCCTGGTCAGCCACAGCAACAAGTCGATCCGCGACACCTGCGACCGGGTGCTCTGGCTGGAGCGCGGCGAGCTGCTGATGGACGGGCCGACCGAGGAGGTGCTCAAGGAGTACGAGGCGTTCACCAATCACCCCAAGTCGGAATCCAGGCCCAAGTCGGAACCTAAACGCCCGAAAGCCGCTCTTCCCTCGTGAGGCCCATCAGAAGCACACCGAACTTACCCTTTTGTCCGTTTAGTGCCACTATGGTGCGCCTGAGCGGTCAGCAAAAGAGGACAAGGAGCGCGTGTGCAGGCCACGGCCAACCCCCGGCTGAGTGTGATCGTCCCCGTCTACAACGTCGAGCTGTATCTCGACGAGTGCCTCAGGTCCCTGGCCGCCCAGACCTTCACCGCCTTCGAGGTGGTGATGGTCGACGACGGTTCGGCCGACGGGAGCGCGGCGATCGCCGAGGAGTGGGCCGCGCGCGACCCCCGCTTCCGCCTGATATCCCAGCCGAACCGGGGCCTGGGCGCCGCCCGTAACGCCGGGGTGCGCGCGATGGCCCCGGGCTCCGCGTACCTGGCCTTCGTCGACAGCGACGACACCCTCCCGCCGAACGCGTACGAGCTGCTCGTCGAGACGCTCGACGAGACCGGCTCCGACTTCGCCGCCGGGAACGTGACGCGGTTCAGATCCGCGGGCCACGTGCAGTCCCCCGTGCACCGCGCCCCGTTCGCCGCGACCCGCCTGCGCACGCACATCTCGAAGTTCCGGCCGCTGCTCACCGACCGCACCGCCTGGAACAAGGTCTACCGCCGCACCTTCTGGGAGCGGCACGCGCTCGCGTATCCCGAGGGGATGCTCTACGAGGACGCGCCGGTCAGCATCCCGGCGCACTACCTCGCCGACGCCGTCGACGTACTCAGCGAGCCGATCTACCACTGGCGCGAGCGCGAGATCGGCGAGCGCTCCATCACCCAGAACCGCACCGACCCGCGCGGCCTGACCGACCGGGTCCGCTCGATCCGGATGGTGCGCGACTTCCTCGGCGAGCGGACCGGCTCCGACCCGATGTACGCGGACCACCTCGCGGTCTACGACCACAACGCGCTGTACGAGGAGATGCCGCTGTTCTGGAAGGTGCTGCCGGGCTCGGACCCGGCGTACCGGACGGCGTTCCTCGACCAGGTGGGGCAGCTCGCGCGGGACATCGGACAGGACAAGGTCCGTGCGCTGCCCGTACCGCACAAGCTGAAGATCTATCTGACGGTGCACCGGCGCGTCGACGAGCTGATCGCGCTCCTGGAGTACGAGAAGAAGCACGGCGGTTCGATCCCGGTGGCGGGGGTCCTGAAGCCGCGCGCCGCGTACCCGTTCCTGGACGCGTCGCGGCCCGTGCCGGACTCCGTACTGCGCCTGGACCACCGGGAGTTGGGGCTGCGCAGCCGCCTCGACACGGCGACGTGGGACGACGGAAAGTTGCGGTTGAGCGGCTGGGCCTTCGCGCGGCAGCTCGGCGCCGAGTCACGCGCGCAGTCACTGAAGACGCTGGTCCTGAGCGAGAAGGGCGGCCGCAAGAAGGTCGTCGTCCCGGCGCGCAGCCACTACGACCCGGAGGCCACGGTCGCCTCGGGCGCGGAGTTCCGGCACGCGGACTGGGCCGGGTTCACGGCCACCGTCAACCCGGAGCGGCTCAAGCGGCGCGGCCGGTGGACCGACGGGATCTGGCACGTGCGGATCGCGGTCGGCGGCACGCATGCGACGCCCCGCCGCGGCCCGCTGCACGGCGCCCGCACCGGCACCGGCCAGACGCCGCCCGCCCACTGGGTCTCCCCCGACGTCCGCGTCGCCCCGCAGATCCAGGGCGGCATCCTCCAGCTCCGCGTGGAGACGGCACAGGCCCGCGCCCTCGACGTCCGGTACGAGGACGGGGACTTGACCGTACGAGGTGTGCTGCGGACCGCGCCGGAAGGCCCCGCCGCGCTGCGTCTGCGCTACCGCGAGGCCGGCCGGGTGCTGCTCGCGCCGCTGGAGCTCGGCCTGCCGGACGGCGACGGCCGGGTGCCGTTCACGGCGCGGGTGCGGGAGGCCGATCTGCGCGAGGCGCGCGCCGGCCACGAACGGCTTCGCCCGACGCAGGCCGAGCGGTCGATCGCCCGCTGGGACACGTCCGTGCTCCTCGGGCCCGAGGACGCCGAGCGGCCCGTCCGTCTCGCTCTCGTGCTCGACGACCGCGAGGGGTACAGCGGGGCCCAATTCCCCAACGGTGAGAGGGCGTTGTACGCGCGGCGCTCCCCCGGCGGCTACCTCCAGCTCGTCGACCAGCCCGCCCAGCCGCTGGTGGAGCGGGTCACGGCCGACGCCGACGGCACCGTCACGCTGACCGGCACCTACCCGGCCGCCGGCGCGCACGCCCTGCGCCTGATCCTGCGCCAGACGTGGTCGGGGCACGAGTACGCGTTCCCCGCCGAGGCCGTCGACGGCACCTTCCGCGCGGCCTTCACCCCGGCGCCGCCGCACGCGGGGCTTCCCCTGCGCTCCGGTTTCTGGTGGCCGTCGGTGGAGCACGCGGACGGCACCCGCAGTTCGGTGCAGCTCGCCCCGGCCGCCCAGCGCGACCTGCCGGCCGAGGTGACCGCGGGCGGCAAACGCATCGAGCTCCAGGCCCGCCAGTACGACCAGCTCGCCCTGCTCGCCCACTCCGAACTGCGGCCCGCCGAGCGCAGCCGCCACCGCCAGACCCGGCTGCGCGAGCACACGTACCCGCTGGCCCGGCACGAGCCGCTGCGCGACGCCGTCGTCTACGACGTCTTCGGCGGCCGCATGTACGGCGACTCGCCCCGCGCCATCCACGAGGAACTGGTGCGCAGGGGCGAGGAGTTGGACCACCTGTGGGTGGTGCGCGACGGGCAGTGCGAGGTGCCGCCGACCGCGCGGGCGCTGCGCGTGCACAGCCCCGAGTACTACGAGGCACTCGCCCGCTCCCGGTACATCGTCGGCAACACGCACTTCCCGACGTGGCTGGCGCGGCGCCCCGGGCAGCAGATCGTGCAGACCTGGCACGGCACCCCGCTCAAGCGCATCGGATTCGACTTCGACAACGAGCACTTCGCGTCGACGGCGTACCTGGAGGACCTGGACCGCGAGCGCCACCAGTGGTCGATGCTCCTGTCCCCGAACCGGTTCTCGACGCCGATCCTGCGCCGCGCCTTCCGCTACGAGGGCGACCTCGTCGAGGCGGGCTACCCGCGCAACGACGTCCTCCTGGCCCCCGACCGCGCCAAGCGCGCCGCCGAGGTCCGCGAGCGGCTCGGCCTGCCCGAGGGCAAGAAGGTCATCCTGTACGCGCCGACGTGGCGCGAGGACAAGCAGCGTCACCGGGGCGGCTTCCTGCTCGACCTGCGCATCGAACTCGACGCGGCGAAGCGGGTGTTGGGCGAGGACCACGTGCTGCTCGTCCGGCCGCACGCGCACATCGCCGAGCCGGTGCCGGGCGCCGGGGACGGGTTCGTCTTCGACGTCTCCGCACAGGCCGGGGTCACGGACGTGATGGACCTGCTGCTCGTCACGGACGTCCTGGTCACCGACTACTCGTCGATCATGTTCGACTTCGCGGTGACCGGCCGCCCGATGCTGTTCTTCACGTACGACCTGGAGCACTACCGGGACCGGCTGCGCGGCTTCTACTTCGACTTCGAGGAGCGCGCGCCGGGCCCGCTGCTCGCGACGTCGGACGCACTGATCGCGGCGCTGCGGGACACGGCGGCGGCCACCGCCCCGTACGAGAAGGCGTACGAGGACTTCCGCGCGGCGTTCTGCGACCTGGACGACGGGCAGGCGGCGCGCCGCGTGGTGGACCGGATGCTGGAGAAGGGCGGGGTGTGACATGCCGAAGCTGAGTGTCGTCGTGTACGGCAGGGACGTGCAGGGCCTGCTCGGGGTCTGCCTCGACAGCGTGACCGCCCAACTCGCCGATGAGGTCGAGCTGTTGGCGGCCGCCGTCGGCGACGACGCGCAGGACGTCGCCGTGCGGCACGGCGCCGCCGTGGTGCCGCTGCCGGCCGGGACGCCGGACGCCGCCGCCCGGACCGCCGGTGCCGAGCGGGCCCGGGGCGAGTGGCTGTGGTTCGTGCACGCCAAGGACCGGCTGCCGGTGGGCGGGGTGCGGGCGCTGCTCGACCGGCTCGCCGAGGTGCCGGACGCGGTGGACGTGGTCGTCGCCGACCACGCCCGCTCGACGTGGCGCTCCAGCGGCGGACTCAGCCCTGACGCACGGCAGTTGACCCGGGTCGGCCGCCGCGATCTGCCCCTGTCGGAAGCCCCGGACCTGCTGCGGGTCACGCCGATCCTCGGCAACCGCGCGCTGCGCTCCTCGTTCTGGAGGGCGCACGACAGGGGCTCCGGCGAGATGTTCGCCGCCCGGGCCGCCCTCGTCCTCGCCGACCGGATCGCCTGCCTGGAGCAAGTGATCGTCGACGTACGGGAGTTGCGGCCCGAGAGTCTGCCGCCGGTGACGGCCGAGGAGCGGTACGCGCTCGTCGACGCGTACGAGAAGCTCCAGCTGCTCATGCAGCGGCGGGGCACCGCGGCCCGGCCGCGGGCCGTCCTGTACGACCTGATGGCCACGGAGACGATGCGGGTCGTGGCGCGCGAGACGATGCCGGACGACGTGGCGCGGGAGTTCTTCCACCGCGCGTCGGCCGCGGCGGTGCGCTGGGAGCCGGCCGGGTACCGGCGGCCCGGCGGCCTGGAGGGCGTGCGGCGCCGGCTGCTGGAAGAGGACGCGTACACGAAGTACCGGGCGTTCCAGGCCGCGAACCACAAGCGGCGCGACCTCAAGGCGGCCGTACGGGAACGCAAGCGGCAGGTCGGCGTCAAGGTCCGCGACCACTACTACCGGCGGGCCCTGCGCGAGCCCGTCGACCCGAACTTGGCTGTATTCAGCGCCTACTGGGACCGGGGGGTTGCGTGCAACCCCGGCGCCGTCGCGGCGAAGCTCACCGAGCTCGCGCCGCACATCCGCCCGGTATGGGTCGTGTCGAAGGCGACCGAGCCGCTGCTGCCGCCCGGCACCGACCACGTCGTGCCCGGCACCCGCCGCTACTGGGAGGTGATGGCGCGCGCGAAGTACCTGGTCAACAACGTCAACTTCCCGAACGCCGTCGTGAAGCGACCGGACGCCGTCCACCTCCAGACGCACCACGGCACCCCGCTGAAGAAGATGGGCCTCGACCAGATCGACCACCCGACGGCGTCGAAGGGCCTCGACTTCGACGCGCTGCTCGCCCGCGTCGACAAGTGGGACTACAGCGTCAGCGCCAACAGCCACTCGACGCGCATGTGGGAGCACGCCTACCCGTCGCACTACACGTCCCTCGACCACGGCTACCCGCGCAACGACGTGTACTACAGCGCGAGTTCGGCCGACATCCGCGCCGTCCGCGACCGGCTCGGCATCGCGCCCGGCAAGCGTGCCGTCCTGTACGCGCCGACCCACCGCGACTACGAGGCGAACTGGAACCCGCGCCTGGACCTCGCCGCGCTCTCCGCCGGCCTCGGCGACGACACGGTGCTGCTCGTGCGCGGCCACTACTTCTACGGCGGCGCCGCCTCCCCGCTCGCCGGTCTGCGGCGCAGCGGCCACGTCATCGACGTCTCCACGTACGACCCGGTGGAGGAGCTGGCGCTCGCCTCCGACGCGCTGATCACGGACTACTCGTCCATCATGTTCGACTACGCCAACCTCGACCGGCCGATCATCAGCTACGCCGACGACTGGGAGACGTACGCGAAGACACGCGGCGTCTACTTCGACCTGATGGCCGAGCCGCCGGGCCATGTGGCGCGCACCCAGGACGAGTTGACGGAGATCCTCGCCACGGACGCGTGGCGCGACGAGACGTCGGCGAAGGCCCGCGCGCACTTCCGGCGCCGGTTCTGCGAGTTCGACGACGGGCGCGCCGCCGAGCGCGTGGTGCGCCGCGTCTTCCTCGGCGAGCCGGAGGAGGCGCTGCCGCGCGTCGTCCCGGTCGACTCCCGCACGCCCGCCCCGACGCCCGAGGAGGCGACCCGCTGATGCCCGCGCGCACCCCCGACGTGACCGTCACGGTCATCGTCTTCAACGACGCCGAACGCCTGCCCCGCGCCATCGCCTCCCTCCAGGCGCAGACCCACCCCAACATCGAGATCGTCATCAGCGACGACCACTCCACCGACAACACTCCCGAGGTCGCACGGGAGTTGGCCGCCGCCGACCACCGCATCACGTATCTGCGGCTGCCGGAGAACAGCGGGGGGTGCAGCGCCCCGCGCAACCGGGCCCTCGACATCGCCCGCGCCCCGTACCTGATGTTCCTCGACAGCGACGACGAACTCCCGGCCAACGCGGTCGAGTTGCTGCTCGCCGCGCACCGCGAGCGCGAGATCGACTTCGCGATGGGCGCGGTGGAGCGGGTCCGCGTCGACACCGGCCGCACGTCGCTGTGGATGCCGCACCTGGTCGCCGAGCGGCGCACGGTCGACGGGATCGAGGCCGAACCCGGCCTGTTCTTCGAGCACTTGTCGACGAGCAAGATGTACGCGCGCGCCTTCCTCGACCGGCACGGCCTGCGCTTCCCCGAGGGCATCCACTACGAGGACCAGCTCTTCTCCGCGCAGGCCTACTGCCTCGCGAAGTCCTTCACCATCATCCCGGAGCCGGTCTACCGCTGGTACATCGCGCCGTACGTCGAGGAGACCGCGGCCTCCATCTCCAACCAGCGGCACAAGCTGAGCAATGTCCGCGACCGCGTCCACGTACAGGAGCTCATCGACGACTTCCTCGCCGAGGGCGGGTACAGCGCGGCGCTGCGCGAGGCCAAGGACTACAAGTTCCTCAAGCACGACTTCCGGATGTACGCCGGTGATCTGCCGTACCGCGACGAGGAGTGGCTGACCGGGTTCGCCGCGCTCGTGAACCCGTACCTGGCGCGGCTCGCGCCCGGCGCCTTCGCCCGGCTGCCGCGCCCCGAGCGGGTCGTGATCCAGCTGGTGCGCGACGGCCGGCTCGACGAGGCGCGGCTCGCGGCGCGCGGACTCGGCCACGGCGTCGCCCCGCGGGTCACCTCGGCCGACGCGCGGGGCGCCGTCTACTGGGGCGACCGGGTGCCCGACTCGGCGGACGGACGGCGCGAACTCGCCCTGAGCGAGCTGGCGTTGGACGCGCGGCCCTTCCCGCGGGCCCAGTTCCGGCACGAGATCCTGACCGTCGAGCGGGGACCGGGCCCCGCGTCGGTCGCGCTGCACGTGCGCACGTACGACCCGGGGCTGCGGCTGCCGGTGGGCCCGCAGGTCGCGTCGCTGCTCCTGTCCCCCGGGCGCAAGCGGATGACCGTACGGTTCCGGCTCGATCCGGTGCGGCCCGGGATCTTCGAGGGGCGGGTCGTGCTCGACCTGCGGGCGGCGCCGCTGCCCCCGCAGGGCTTCGACGGCGTCCGCCACCCCCTGCTCCAGCTCCAGGCACCGGGTGGCCTGCGCAACACCGGCCTGCTGCTCGCGCCCCTCGACTTCCCCGCGTTCTCGGCCACCGTCCACCGGCACCGCGTGACCGTGGAGCCGGAGGGGCGCGGGGCCGGACGCCTCCAGGTGCGGTTCGCACCGGTCGGGGTGACCGCGAAGGTCGTCCGGCCGGTCGCCCGGCGGGTCGGGCGCGGCCCGGTGGGCCGGCGGGTGCGGCGCGCGGCCCGGCTGGTGGCGAGCGTGACCCGCTGACGGCACGACGGCTCAGCCGAGGTCGGCGAGGTCCTCGTCCGTCAGCGTCAGCGAACCGGCCGCCACGTTCTCCTCCAGGTGAGCCGTCGACCCCGTGCCCGGGATCACCAGCGTCACCGGCGACAGGGACAGCGCCCAGGCGAGGGCGATCTGGTTGACCGTGGCGCCGTGCCGGGCCGCGACCTTCTCGACCGCCGTCGAGGAGACGTCGGCCATGCCCATCCCGAGGGAACCGAACGGCACGAAGGCGATGCCCGCGTCCGCGCACGCGGCGTGCAGCTCGGCCGCGTCCCGGTCGACCGCGTTGAAGTGGTTCTGGACGGCCGCGACGGGGGCGATGGCCCGCGCCTCCGCGAGGTGCGCGGTGTCGACGTTGCTGATGCCGAGATGCCGGATCAGGCCCTCCTCGCGCAGGGCGGCGAGCGCCTCGAAGCGGGCGGCGAGCGAGTCGCCGTGCGGCACCTCAAGAGAGCTGCCGATCCGCAGGTATACGAGGTCGAGCCGGTCCAGGCCGAGGCCCTCCAGGTTGGCCTCGACCTGCCCGCGCAACTGCTCGGGGGCCGCCTCGCCCACCGGGCCCCCGCCACTGAAGACGGGGCCGACCTTGGTGGCGATGGTCAGACCGTCCGCGTACGGGTGCAGGGCCTCGCGGATCAGGGTGTTGGCGCGGACGTCCGCGTCGCCGCCGCTGCGGTAGAAGTCGGCGGTGTCGATGTGGTTCACGCCCAGCTCGACGGCCCGGCGCAGCACGGCGCGGCCGGTCTCCGGGTCGCGGGCGGGGCCGGTTAAGCTGTTGCGGGGCAGGCGCATCGCGCCGAAGCCGACGCGGTGGACGGTGAGATCGCCGCCGAGGCGCAGTGTCTGGGTCATGGCTCCACCCTGCGCCGGTACGGGCCACGGCCGCGACCCGTGGCAACAACCTGCCATGCGGCACACTGGAGCGATGGCAGAGACCGTGACCCTCCATGGCGAGCAGGAGATGCTCGCCCGCACGGCGCCCCTCTTCGACGCGGTGTCCGAGGAGTTCCTCGTCGCCGCGTGCGATCTCGACACATGGCGCGGAGCCCGGCGGCGGCCCCGCACCCACCATGCACACCGGTCCCGCAAACTGGTCAGCCCGGCCGCCCTCGCGAACGAGGAGCACCGCAGGCACCTGCGCCAGATCGCCGACCAGGGCACACAGGTCAGGGTCGCGGCCACGCCGCTGCCGCGCAGCACGATCATCCTCGACCGGCGCACGATGATCCTGACCGGGCCGCGTCAGGAGTACACGCTGACCGTCTCCCCGACGCTCGTCGGCGGGGTGTACGCGCTCTTCGAGGCGGCCTGGGAGTCGGCCTCGGACCTCGCCGACCTGCTGCGCACCGAGCAGCCGGAGCTGTCCCCCGAGTCCCGCCGCATCCTGCGGGCGCTCGGCTCGGGCGCCACCGACGAGACGGCCGCACGCGACCTCGGCATGTCCGTGCGCACGTACCGCCGCCGCGTCGCGGAACTCCTCGACATCCTGGGCGCGGACTCCCGCTTCCAGGCCGGCCTACGAGCGGGCGCCCTCGGCCTCACCCCCTGACGACTACCCGACACAGGGCCTGCCCCCCCCCCCGCGGCCCCACGACCACCCTCCCCAGCACCGAAGCAAGCCACGACCCCTCGACGCCGACACCACCGACACCACGCCCGCACGCGAACCCGGCACGCCCGGCCTCACCGGGTGACGACGACGCGGGACAGGACGCGCCCGCGCGGCCCGGCCGCCACCGCCACCGCCACCGCCACCAGCGACTCCAGCGCCGACGCGGGCAGGGCTCCGCGCCGGTCCCCTCGGCCTCAGCGACTGACGACAACCCGATACAAGACCTGCCCCCGCGGCCCCGTCGCCACCTTCTCCAGCGCCGGGTCCGTGGCCGGGAGGCCGCCGTCGCTGCGGTACGCCACGACCCACCGCACGTCGTAGCGGCGCAGGACGGCAAGGCGCTCGGCCCGCGTCGAGCCCGCCGCGAAGTACGTGCGCACCGCCGCGTCGCGCGCGCCCTCGTCGCCGAGGAAGACGTCGGGGTAGCCGGGGGCGACCGTGTAGGGCCCGTACGCGGGGATCTGCCGGGCCGGGAACGTCTTGGCGAGGACCACGTCCCCGTACGCCGTCCAGCGCGTGATCCAGTGGTAACCCGCCCACGGCTCCCGGTACTTGGCGGCGACCGCGTCCGGCAGTGCGCCGCGCGGGACGACGTAGCCGAGCGTCCCGGCCTGCGTCCACGCCCCCACGGCGAGCGCGCCGGCGACCGCCCAGCCGAAGGCGGTGCGCACGGCGCGGCGCGGCGCGCAGCACACCTCCAGGGCCGCCGCGACCTGCGCGGGGATCAGCACGGCGGGCAGCACCCGCCCCCACGACCAGTGCCCGCTCACCCCGCCCGCCGCGAACACCACGAGCCCCAGCAGGCAGAACAGCACCAGCGGGTCGCGCCGTTCGCGCCGCCACCGCAGCACGAGCGCGGCCCCGCCGACCACCGCCACCAGCCAGAACCGCCCGGCGAGTTCCCGGTAAAGCGACCGGTGGATCTCCTCCAGACCGCCGACGCCGAAGAGGCCGAAGAACGAGTAGTACGGCCATACGGCCAGCAGGGCGAGGCCGAGCGCGAGGCCGCCGCCGAGCCTGATCCAGTACGCCCGCGCCGGCCACGGCCGCACCCCCACCACCATCGCGAGTGCCCCCAACGACGCGACGACGCCGGTGAATTGGTGGCTGAGCAGGATCACCGCCCACAGCACGCCCGCGCCGAGGAAGTGCCACCAGCCCGTCGCCCGCCGCAGCAGCGCCCACAGCCAGAAGGAGGCGCCGAGCGCGAACGTGCTGGGGTAAGCGACCGTCAGGGCAAGGGAGTTGAGCCCGAGGAACCCGCTCCAGCTGAACAGCGTCGTGCCCCACAGCAGCACCAGGCAGAGCAGCACGAGCGCGGTGGCGAGGCCCCGCCCGGCCCCCCGCGCAAGAGCCTCCGCGAACACCCCCACGAAGGCCCACACGCCGGAGGCGAGCACCGCCAGCGAGACGAGCGCCGCGACCCGCAGCACCACGAAGACCCCGAGCCCGCTCGCCTTCGCCACGCATCCGAGCAGCAGCGTCCACGGCGTGTAGTACGGGGACGGCGCGTCGGCCGCGACCAGCGGATCACCGGGGGCGAGCAGATCGTGCCGCAGCCGTTCGACCGTGGCGGCATGAATACCCAGGTCACCGGCCCACGGCAGACGTACGACGACGCCGACGAGCAGGACGAGGACGAGCAGGGCGCCGATCCGCGCGAGCGCGCTACCCGTGCCGCGCATGGTGCCGGTGCTGGAAGACCCACGTCCGGTAGACCAGGAAGCGGAACGCGGAGGCCAGCAGGATCGACAGGCCCTTCGCCACGTTCGACGCGAGCGGCCCGGTCATCCCGGCCCCGCGGTAGCCCGCGTAGAACAGCAGGCTCTCCATCAGCACGCCGAGCCCGCTGAAGACGAAGAAGAGCAGGATCTGCCGGCGGGTGCGGGCCGCCCGGTCGCGGTAGGCGAAGTAGCGGAAGCCCAGGTAGTTGGTGCCCATGGCGACACAGCTCGCGACGACCGTCGCCGCCATGGCACCCGAACCCAGGCCCTGGAGAAGGAGGTTGAAGACGACGAGGTTGACGAGGACGCCGCTGCCGCCGACCACGCCGAACTTCACGATCTCGTAGGAGAGGCGGCGCAGACGGAGCAGGGCCGGGCGGGGCGTCATGAACGAGGCGACCGTCACCGGGACCTCGCGCGCAGCTTCCACGGCATCGCCACGGACTCCAGCTGCACCATCAGGCTCATCTTCGACTCGCCGACCGTACGGTCCTCGAAGTGGATGGGGACCTCGATGGCGCCGTAACCGCGGCGCAGCGCCCGGTACTTCATCTCGACCTGGAAGCTGTAGCCCGCGCTGTCGACCGAGCCGAGGTCGATGGCGCGCAGCGCGTCCTCGCGCCACAGGTTGAAGCCGCCGGTGATGTCGCGCACCCGGGTGCCGAGGATGGTGCCCGCGTACGCGTTGGCCCAGCGGGACAGCAGCCGGCGGTGCGCGCCCCACGCGTCGGAGAGGGTGCCGCCCTGCACATACCGGCTGCCGATGGTGACCCCGGCGCCGGTGGACAGCGCAACTCCCAGCATTTCGGGGACCTTTGGCACCGGGTGGCTGCCGTCGGCGTCCATCTGGAGCACGTACCGGGCGCCGTCGGCGACGGCCCGGGCCATGCCCGCCGCGTAGGCGCGCCCGAGCCCTTCCTTGCCGGCCCGGTGCAGGACCGCCATCCGTTCGGGCCCGAATCTGCGGACGTACCCCTCGGCGATGTCCCCCGTCCCGTCCGGGCTGGCGTCGTCGACGACGAGCAGCCGCAGCCCCGGCAGGTCGAGCGCCATCAGCGCCTCGGCCATCCGGGGCAGGTTCCCCGCCTCGTTGTACGTGGGCATGACGACGGTGAGCGGTGTCGCGGCCCAGTCGTGGGGCAGCGCGGCGGCGCGGCTCGTCGGCTTCGGCGACTTCGACGGCATCGGCTCTCCCTGATAATCAGTCAGACAATCAGGTCCACTTTAGACGTAATGCCCGCTTTCAAGGCATATCCGGGGCGACGCCGAGGGTCATGGGCCGCAAAAAAACGGGGCGCGCCGAGCCGTCCGGCCCGACACGCCCCGCTTCAGCGCGTGATCACGAATGCGTACGCACCGTGTCTACGAATGCGTGCGCACCGTGTCTACGAATGCGTGCGCAGCAACGTCCTCATCGTCCGCATCGCCACCGACAGGTTCGCCAGGTCGAAGGCGTCCGAGCCCTGGATCTCCTCCAGGGTCGAGCGTGCCCGGCCCAGGATCGGCGCGTTCTTCTCCTCCCACGCCTTGAACCGCTGCTCCGGCGTCGACGTCCCGTTCCCGGCGGCCAGCACATCGGCCGTCAGGGCGGCGTGCGCCGCGTACAGGTCCTCGCGGATCGACGCGCGGGCCATCGACTGCCAGCGGTCGGCCCGCGGCAACTCGATGATGCGGTCCATGAGTTGGGTGATGGAGAGCCGGTCACCGAGGTCGTAGTACACCTCGGCGACGGCCAGCGCGTCCTTGCCCGTGCGGTCGGCGATCTGCACGATGTCGAGCGTCGGGAACGCGGACGAGAACCCGGCGACGCGCTGCGCCAGCTCCTCCGGCACCCCGACGCCGGTCAGCTCGTCGAGGATCGACTGGTACCACTCGGCGTCGGCACCGCGCAGCATCTTCGGCATGGCCGCCCAGACCTCGGCGACACCCGCCTTGAAGAAGTCGATCGTCTCGGCCAGCTGAAGCGGCTGCGGGCGGTTGTTGAGCAGCCAGCGGGTGCCGCGCTCCACGAGTCGCCGCGAGTGCAGGCGGATCCGGGTCTGGACGTCGGCGGCGACGACATTGTCGAGCGCCTCCACCGCGTCCCACACCTCACTGAGCCCGAAGATCTCGCGCGCGGCGAGCTGCGCCCGCACGATCTCCTCCAGCGATGCGCCGGTCTCCTCGCGCAGCCGGTGCAGGAAGGTCGAACCGCCGGTGTTCACCGTGTCGTTGACCAGGACCGTCGTGATGATCTCGCGGCGCAGCGCGTGCGCGTCGATCGCGTCGAGGTACTTCTCGCGCAGCGGCTGCGGGAAGTACGCGTGCAGCAGCCGGCGCAGGTACGGGTCGTCCGGCAGCGACGTCGTGATCAGCTCGTCGGCGGCCGTGATCTTCGTGTACGCGAGGAGGACGGCGAGTTCGGGCTGGCTCAACCCGCGCCCGCCGTTGAGGAGTTCCTTGATCTGCCGGTCGTTCGGCAGGAACTCCAGACCCCGGTCGAGGTGGCCCTGCTTGCCCAGGCGGCGCATGAAGCGCTGGTGGGCGTGGAGCAGGGACGGCGACTGGGCCACGGCGTTGCCGAGCGCGGTGTTCTGCGCGTAGTTGTTGCGCAGCACCAGGTGCCCGACCTCTTCGGTCATCGCGGCGAGCAGCTTGTTGCGCTGCTTGACGGTCAGGTCCCCGTCCGACACCAGGCCGTTGAGGAGAATCTTGATGTTGACCTCGACGTCGGAGGTGTTCACGCCGGCGCTGTTGTCGATCGCGTCGGTGTTCACCTTGCCGCCGGTCCGGGCGAACTCGATCCGGCCGAGCTGCGTGGCGCCGAGGTTGCCGCCCTCGCCGATGACCTTGGCGCGCACGTCCTGGCCGTCGACGCGGATGGCGTCGTTGGCCTTGTCGCCGACGTCCGCGTTCGACTCGACCGACGACTTCACGTACGTACCGATGCCGCCGTTCCACAGCAGGTCGACCGGCGCGTGCAGGATGGCCTTCATCAGTTCGGCCGGCGTCATCTTCGCCGCGCCCGACTCGATGCCGAGCGCCTCGCGGATGTGCGCGTTGATCTGGATCGCCTTGGCGGAGCGCGGGAAGATGCCGCCGCCCGCGGAGATCAGATCCTTGTCGTAGTCGGCCCACGAGGAGCGCGGCAGCTCGAACATGCGGCGGCGCTCGGCGTACGAGGTGGCCGCGTCCGGCTTCGGGTCGATGAAGATGTGCCGGTGGTCGAAGGCGGCGACGAGCCGGATGTGCTCGCTCAGCAGCATGCCGTTGCCGAACACGTCACCGGACATGTCGCCCACGCCGACCACGGTGAAGTCCTCGGACTGCGTGTCGACGCCCAGCTCGCGGAAGTGCCGCTTGACGGACTCCCAGGCGCCGCGCGCGGTGATGCCCATGGCCTTGTGGTCGTAACCGGCCGAGCCACCGGACGCGAAGGCGTCACCGAGCCAGAAGTTGTAGCTGTTCGCGACCTCGTTGGCGATGTCCGAGAACGTCGCCGTGCCCTTGTCGGCCGCGACCACGAGGTACGTGTCGTCCTCGTCGTGCCGCACGACGTCGGCCGGCGGCACGACCTCGCCGCCGACCAGGTTGTCGGTGATGTCGAGCAGCGCCGAGATGAACGTCTTGTACGCGGCGATGCCCTCGGCCAGCCACGCGTCCCGGTCCACGCTCGGGTCGGGCAGCTGCTTGGCGACGAAGCCGCCCTTCGCGCCGACCGGCACGATGACGGTGTTCTTCACCATCTGCGCCTTGACCAGGCCGAGGATCTCCGTACGGAAGTCCTCGCGCCGGTCGGACCAGCGCAGACCGCCGCGCGCGACCTTGCCGAACCGCAGGTGCACGCCCTCGACGCGCGGCGAGTACACCCAGATCTCGTACGCGGGCCGCGGCGCGGGCAGGTCGGGGATGGCCTGCGGGTCGAACTTCATCGAGACGTACGAGTGCGGCAGGCCGCCCCCGGCCTCCTGGAAGAAGTTCGTCCTGAGCGTGGCCTTGATGACGGTGAGGAAGGACCGCAGGATCCGGTCCTCGTCCAGCGAGGCGACCTGGTCGAGCGCGCCGTCGAGCTCTTCGAGCAGCCCGTCGATGAGCTCGGTCCCGGCGCGCTGCCGGTCCGGCGACATCCGCGCCTCGAAGAGGGAGACGAGCAGACGCGTCGTGTGGACGTTGTTGCGGAGGGTGTCCTCCATGTAGTCCTGGCTGAACGTCGCGCCCGCCTGGCGCAGGTACTTGGCGTACGCGCGAAGCACCATCGCCTGACGCCAGTTGAGACCGGCGCGCAGCACCAGGGCGTTGAACCCGTCGTTCTCGGCGAGCCCGGTCCAGGTCGCGGAGAACGCCTCCTGGAACCGCTCGCGGCCGTCGGCCCCGAGGTCGTTGCCGTTGCCCGGCTTCGGCATGCGCAGGCCGAAGTCGTAGATCCACGCGGTCGTACGGTCCGCGCAGCGCAGCTCGTACGGGCGCTCGTCGGTGACCTCGACGCCCAGGCGCTGCAGGACCGGCAGGACGGCCGACAGGGAGACGGGCGCGCCGGTCCGGTAGATCTTGAAGCGGCGCTCGCCGGGGGCCGCGCCCACCGGCTCGTACAGGGAGAGCGCGAAGTCCTTCTCGCCGCGGCTGAGCTGCTCCAGGTGGACCAGGTCGGCGACGGCGGCGCGCGGCGTGTGGTCCGCCTTGTAGCCCTCGGGGAACGCGTGCCCGTAACGGCGCAGCAGTTCGGCGGCGCGCTCCTCGCCGCACTCGGCGTTCAGCGCCTCCGCGAAGCCGTCGGCCCAGGAGCGGGCGGCCTCGACGAGACGGGCCTCGATGCGGTCCTTGTCGGCGTCCGAGAGCTGCG
Organism: Streptomyces sp. NPDC052225; assembly: GCF_040679615.1. Classification (NCBI taxonomy): domain Bacteria; kingdom Bacillati; phylum Actinomycetota; class Actinomycetes; order Kitasatosporales; family Streptomycetaceae; genus Streptomyces; species Streptomyces sp. NPDC052225. The sequence goes on from NZ_JBFAVD010000028.1 coordinate 72,031, forward strand.
GCAGCTCGGTGCCCGGCGGGACGCGGACGACGAAGTGCAGCCGGGACAGGATCGACTCGGTGTTCCACGCGGTGAAGTCGACGCTGGTGCCGCCGAGCTCCTCCTTGAGGATGTCGATGATCCGCAGCCGCACGCCGGTGGTGTAGCGGTCGCGGGGCAGGTAGACGAGCGCCGAGTAGTAGCGCCCGTACTCGTCCTTGCGCAGGTACAGGCGCAGCCGGCGCCGCTCCTGGAGGTAGAGGACGGAGGTGACGATCTCGCGCAGCTCGTCGGCCGGCGTCTGGAAGAGCTCGTCGCGCGGGTACGTCTCCATGATCTGCATCAGGTCGCGGCCGTCGTGGCTGGCGGGCGAGAAGCCCGCGCCCTTGAGGACCTCGGCGACCTTGCGGCGGATGACGGGGACGCGGCGCACGGACTCGGTGTACGCGGCGGAGGAGAACAGGCCGAGGAAGCGCCGCTCGCCCACGACGTTGCCGTCCGCGTCGAACTTCTTGACGCCGACGTAGTCGAGGTAGCTCGGGCGGTGCACGGTGGCACGGCTGTTGGCCTTGGTCAGGACGAGCAGCTTGTGCTCGCGGGCCTTGGCACGGGCGTCGGCCGGAAGCCGGTTGAACGACGGCGAGACCGGGTGGTGGTCCTCGGCCTCGTGGTGCGGGTCGGAGCGCAGGATGCCGAGTCCGGTGCCGGGCACGGCGGCCAGCGAGTCGTCGTCGGTGAGGTTGTACTCGCGGTACCCGAGGAACGTGAAGTGGTCGGCGGACAGCCAGCGAAGGAGTTCGCGGGCCTCCTCGACCTCCTGCTCGGGCAGGTCGCCCGCGGTCGGCTCGCTCGGCAGCTCGTCGGCGATCCGCAGCGCCGCGTCGCGCATCTTCTCCCAGTCCTCGACGCACTCGCGTACGTCGGACAGGACACGCAGCAGGTCGGAGGTGATCTGCTTGAGGTCGGCGCGGTCGGTCTCGCGGTCCATCTCCACGTGGATCCACGACTCGGTGAGGATGTCGTGGCCGCTGGCCTCGGTCCCGGCCGGAAGCACTTCGAGGAGCTTGCCGGTGACGTCACGCCTGACCACGACCTGCGGGTGGATCACCACGTGAATGCCGCGGCCCTGCCGGGACAGCTCGTTGGTCACGGAGTCCACGAGGAACGGCATGTCGTCGGTGACGACCTCGACGACGGAGTGGCTGCACGTCCAGCCGTTCTCCTCGACGGTCGGCGTGTGGACCTTCACGTTCGCGGTGCCCTGCGGACGGGCCTCGGCGAGACGGTAGTGCGAGTACGCGGCGCCGAAGACGTCGACCGGGTCGCGGTCCGTGAGGTCCTCGGGTGCGGTGTGCAGGTAGTAGCGCTGGAGGAACGCGAGCACGGTGTCCCGGTCAGGAGTGCCCTCGTCCGTCGCCCCAGTCGGTAGGTGCCCCCCTACCGGGCTGTTCTCAGCTACCCGGGCGGCCCGTGCGAGCAGCTCGGCCTTGGCTTCGTCCAGCTTGGTCTGCATTGTCCTCTGGCTCCTGTCGCGCGCCGTTGCGTGACGTAGAAATGATCGGTACGACGTAACGCCGCGACGCGGGGTCTCCGGTCTGCGACGACGTTATGCCGGAATGAGAGAAGAGCGGACGGGAATGCGCCATTTTCAACGTACTGGCCATCCGCCGGAAACGATCAGCATCTGAGCGCCGGGCACGGTCGCTGTGGCGACCCGTGAGCTCCCGGCGCGGGCAGGGGGCGACGATGCCCCCGCGAGATATCGCGCTGATCACGGGACAAGGCTATCGCTCTCCCCGGGGGACCCGTCATGAGCCGTATGTGTACAAAACCTGGGGTCGAACTTTGACACTCTGCACAGAACCGCGGCCACGCACGGCCTCTTGCCAGGAGACAGGGGCGGCGACACCGTGAGCAGAGCAGCTCGGACCAGTCCGGCGAGGGGAGTGTGTGACCCATGGCACCCAAGATCCTGATCGTCACCGGCGACGCGGCGGAGTCGCTGGAAGTGCTCTACCCGTACCAGCGGCTGCGCGAGGAGGGGTACGAGGTCGACATCGCGGCACCCGAGGTCAAGACGCTGCGGTTCGTCGTCCACGACTTCGAGCCCGGATTCGACACGTACACCGAGAAGCCCGGGTACACCTGGCCGGCCGACATCGCCTTCTCCGAAGTCGACCCGGGCCAGTACGCCGCTCTGGTGATCCCGGGCGGCCGGGCCCCCGAGTACCTGCGCGGCGACCCCGAGCTCCGCAAGATCGTCAAGTTCTTCTTCGACGCGGACAAGCCCGTCGCCCAGATCTGTCACGGCCCGCTCCTGACGGCGGCGGTCGACGGACTGCGAGGCCGGCGCGTCACCTCGTACCCGGCGCTCGAACCGGACATGCAGTCGGCCGGCGCCACCTTCCAGGACGCGGAGGTGGTCGTCGACGGCACGCTGGTCTCGGCCCGCGCCTGGCCGGACCACTCGGCGTGGATGCGCGAGTTCCTCACGGTGCTGCGGGCGAAGTCACCGGCGCTCTGAACACGCAGCCCGCGGGGTCCGGGCGGGCCGTGCAGGGGGGAGGTGGCTGCCCCGCCGACGAGGGCAGCCACCCCGGTGTGCCGTGCTCCGGGCGCCACGGCGGAGGTCCGTTGCCACGACAGCCGTGGGGAGTTGACCATTACTGCCCGACACCCCGCCGCACCGCTTCCTCCCGCAGCACCGGCACACGGACAGCGTCCCGCAGGATGAATGCCCGGGGCATCGGTATCCCGGAAGACCGGTATACGCATATGGGGGCGCGGGGGCGGTGATCCGTATACCTACGCGGCCCCGGAGACGACGCCCCCTGAGGCTGCGGCGAAGCCGCGCCGACAGGGGCGCGGGGCTGTACCACTATGCGGCTCCGCCGCGCGGGCGCGACCAGCCCCCCTTGAGGCTGCGGCGAAGCCGCGCCGACAGGGGCGCGGGGAACTGCGCGCTCAGCCCCCACCGAACCCGCACACGACGACGCCTCCCCCGCCTCCCCCGACCCGAGCTGTCAGCCTCCCGAACTCTCCACCTGCACCTCGGTCCGCGACCCCACCCCCAACTTCGCCAAGATGTGCTCCACATGCGCGTCAGCCGTCCGCTTGGAGATCACCAGCTGCTCGGCGATCTCCCGATTGGACAGCCCCTGCTCCACCAGCGCGGCGACCTCCCGCTCGCGCCGCGTCAACGCGTCCACCCCGCCCCGCCGCGCCGCAGGCACAGGCATCGGCGCCCCCGGCACCTCGGCCCCCGAGCGGACAGCCTCGAGCACCTGGTCCCCCGAAAGCCGCGCCCCCGTCTCGGTCCACCGCCGGAACTCCGCGTCACCCAGCGCCCGCTGCACCGCCTGCCGCGCGCTCTCCTGCTCCTCGAAGACGGACGGCAGCATCCCGACCGGGTCGCCGCCGCCGAGCCGCCGCGCGTTCTCCGCGTACCCGATCAGCCAGGCCGCCCGCACGAACCTTTTGTCGTGCGCCGCCGCCCACGCGAGAACGAGGCAGCACATCGCCGCGATGAGCACCTCGCCGATCTCGGCGACGGCCTCCAGACCCCGGCACAGGGCCGCGACGGCGTCCTCCCGCTCCCCGGTCAGCCACAGGATCAGGCCCTGCACCATCAGCGTCGACCCGTACAGCTGCCGCTCGCCGGTGCCCTCCAGATACGCGAGCCCCGTACGGCACAGCTCCAGGGCGCCCTCGGTGTCGCCGAGCACCCCGAGCACCAGCGCGCCTTCGTAGTGGATGACTCCTATGCCGAGCCCGTCGCCGCGCGCGAGGATCCGCTGCCGCGCGTCCTCCAGCGCGGGGAGCCCCTCAGGGTCACCGCACAGCGCGTTCAGGCCGCCCAGGTACGCCTCGCAGAACAGCTCCACCCGGTCGTTGCCCGCCTCGCGCGCGACGCCGACCGCCCGGTGGAAGAGTTCCAGCGCACCGGGCAGGTCCCCGGTCCACACGGAGAACAGGGCGCACATGAACCGCCCCCACGCCTGCTCCTCGCCCGTCTCCGGCAGCAGCGCGAGCCCCTTCTCGACCCAGTACCGCCCCTCGGAGATCGCCCCGCAGGCCCGCCAGTACGGGCCCAGCTGCGAGGCGAGCCACAGCCCGTCCGCGGCCGACTCCCCACTCTGGTACGCGTATTCGAGCGCGGCCCGCAGATCGGCGCTCTCGGCGCGCAGCACCCGGTAGTGGCCGGGCTGGGCGGCCGTGAGGAACTCGTCCCAGTAGCGCTGCCCGAGGTCGCGGTAGTACGCGAAGTGCCGCGCCCGCACGGCGGCGCCCTGCCCGGACTCCTCCAGCCACTCGGCGCCGTACTCGCGGATGGTGTCGAGCAGCCGGTAGCGGCTGCCGTTCTCCCCGATCCGCTGGACGACGGACTTGTCGACGAGCCCGATGAGGTGTTCGAGGACCTCACCGGGCCCCAACTCGCCACCGGCGCCCACATATTCGGCGGCGGGCAGCTCGAAGGACCCGGCGAACACCGAGAGCCGCGCCCACAGCAACCGCTCCTGCGGGGTGCACAGTTCATGGGACCAGCCGATGGCCGTCCGCAGCGTCTGGTGCCGCGTCAGCGCGGTGCGCCGCCCGCCGGTGAGCACCTCGAAGCGGTGCCCGAGCCGCTCCACGAGCTGCTCCAGAGGTACGGCCCGCAGCCGCACCGCCGCCAGCTCAAGGGCAAGCGGAATACCGTCCAACCGGCCCGCCAATGCGGCCAGTTGCCCCTTGTTGGCGTCGGTGACCGCGAAGCCGGGGACGACGGACGCCGCCCGCTGCACGAACAGCTCAAGCGCGTCCTCGGGCCCGAGCGGCGCGACGGCGCAGCAGTGCTCGCCCGGCACGTCGAGGGGCTGCCGGCTGGTGGCGAGCACGCTCACGCCCGCGGCCTCGCGCAGCAGCACGTCGGTGAGCATGGCGCACGCGTCGACGAGGTGCTCGCACGTGTCGAGGACGATGAGCTGCTGCCGCCCCTGCAGATGGGCGACGACCGCGTCGAGCGGCTCCATGCCCGCCTGCTCGGGCAGTTCGAGCACGGCGGCGAGGGTGGCGGGGATGAGCTCGGGGTCCCGCAGCGCGCTCAGCTCGACGAGCCACACCCCGTCGGGGAACCGCTCGGCGAGCCCGGCCGCCGCACGCATCGCCGTACGACTCTTGCCGACTCCGCCGGGGCCGACCAGGGTGACCAGCCTGGCCTGCTCGAACGCGCCCTGCACCTGGGCGAGTTCGGCCGCCCTGCCGACGAACGTGGTGACTTCGACGGGGAGTTGACCGCCGCGCCGTTGCCCGAAGCCGAAACCCATGGTTGCCGTCCCCCGTCACGTATGCCCACACCACCGATCCCACCACAGCGTACGCAGCCACACGCGGAGCGTGAACGAACTCCGCTCAAAAGCCGACCGCGGCGGAAGGAGTGCTTCAGGCCGCCGCGGCGATCTCCTCGGCCACACCCACCGCTTCGGCAAGGCTGTCCACGACGGGCGCGCCGACACCCTCCAGGCTGGCCCTGCTGTGCGAACCGCCGGTGTAGAGCACGGCGTGGGCACCCACGTGCAGCGCGGCCACGGCGTCGTCGGCGGCGTCCCCGATGACGACGGTCCGCTCGGGCGCGACGCCCTCCCGGGCGAGCACGCCGATGTGCCGCACCATGTGCTCGGCCTTGCTGCCACCGGAAGGACCGGTCCGTCCGTCGACCCGTACGAACCGCTCGGCGATCCCGAACTGCCGCACCAGCGGCACGAGTTGGTCGTGCCCGTACATGCTGAGGATGGACTGGCTGCGCCCGGCGTCCTGCCATCCGGCGAGCAGCGTCTCGGCCCCGTCGGCGAGCCCGCACGCCGCGGAGTGCTCGGTGTAGTGCCGGTGGAACGCCTCGTCCATGGCGAGCCACTCGGTGTCGGTGGGCAGCCGCCCCATCAGCCGCTCGTAGAACTTGGGGACGGGCACGCAGTACAGCTCGCGGTACCTCTCCAGCGTGATCGGCGCGAGCCCGATCTCCGCGAAGGCGGCGTTCGTGGCGCGGATGATCGCGTCGTTGTCGTGGAACAGCGTCCCGTTCCAGTCCCAGACGATGTGCGCGGCTATGTGCTTCCCCATGCCTAAGAAAGTACCCCGCACACCGGCCGATCCCTCAGGCCCCGTCCTTGGCCCCCACCAGGTTCGGGATCTCCTGCGTCGCGAACCACAGCAGCTCGTGGTCCTCGGCCCCGTCCACCACGAACTGCGCGTCGTCGTCACCCTGGTCGGCGGCGCCCAGCGCATCGGCGGCGGCCGTCACATCGGCCTCGGCGTCATCGGCGTCGACGTGCACGGCGGCCGCCTTGCTCAGCCGGACGATCTCGCGCACGGACACCTCGCCCAGAGCCGTCGGGTCCAGCCCGCGGTCGGGGTCGGCGACGGCGATCTTGTCGGCGACGTCCACGGCGACGACGACCCGGCGCCGCGCGGCGTCCGGCTCCCCCGCCAGCATCCGCAGGGAGGCGAGCGCGGCCCGGTTCAGGGCGGCGTACTCCAGCTCCTCGATGTCGTCGGAGAGGTACCACTCGCGCAGCGCGGGCGTCACGGCATAGGCGGTGAGCGGCGCGGGCCCCAGCTCACCCGTCTTGTACGCCTCTGCGAGTCGAGGCAGGGACAGAGGTACGTACACACGCATGGGCCAGCCGCTTTCGTAGTCGACAAGACCCTCAGGATACGTGCGGGAGTCCCCCTTCGGGCTGTCGGACCTGACACCCGGGCCGTCACCCCCGGGCCGCCCGCTCACCCGGCCGCACCCGGCAACCGCACGCCCGCCTCGGCCGCTCGCCACCCTGATGAGTGAATGTTTCCCGGGCCGCTCACCGGCCCCGCAGCCCCTTGCCGTCCCGGCCCTGGCCCCCGTACAAGATCCCCACGAGAAGTTACCGACGGGTACCCGGAGGCAGCGTGGAGAAGGTCATGAACAGGCAGGGTCCCCGGCGGACGACGCGCCCGCCGACGCGCCGCGACTCACGCCGCCCGGCCCGCATCACGCCCCAGCCACCGCCGCACCCCACCGAGCTCTTCGCGGACCGGATCCTGCTGGTCCTGACCGGGCACAAACCGCTGCACTGGTTCGCCCGCCACACCACCGGCCACGCCTTCGAGGACCTGCTGTGGCTCCTCGCCCACCGGCCGCTGCCGCGCACCGGGCCCCGCCCCAGGGTCCACGACATCGGCCGGTGCCAACCGGACACCGGCGTCTACGAGGTCTTCGCCCGGATCGCGGTGGGCCCGCGCCTGCACGCGCTCGCGTTCCGCATGACCTTCACGGAGGACCGCCGCTGGCGCTGCACGGCCGTGGAACTGGACACGCGCCCGCCGAGGGACACGTACGAATAGGGGCGCCGACGAAGAGGGGCCCAACGCAACGCAGAGGGGCCGGGCATGCGCCGCCCGGCCCCTCTTCCGCTCGCTGGCGCGACGTCACTTCTTGCGACGACGGCCCTTCTGCTGCTTGCGCCGCTCGGCGCGGGTCAGGCCGTCGGCCTCGGAGCGCGTCGGGCCGTCCTCGGTGACGAAGTCGCCCTCGTCGACACCGCCCTCGGCGTTCGGCGCCTGGAAGTGCAGGCGGTCCGGGCGCTGCGGGGCCTCCAGGCCCTTGGCGCGGATCTCCGGGCGGGACGCGCCGGCCTGCGCGGGGACGGTGTCCTCGGCCTTGTCCAGGGACGTGGCGGGCGCGGCGTCCTCCACCGGCACCTCCTCGACCTGCTGCTCGACCTGGACCTCCAGGTTGAACAGGTAGCCGACGGACTCCTCCTTGATGCCCTCCATCATGGCGGTGAACATGTCGAAGCCCTCGCGCTGGTACTCGACCAGCGGGTCCTTCTGCGCCATGGCCCGCAGGCCGATGCCCTCCTGGAGGTAGTCCATCTCGTAGAGGTGCTCACGCCACTTGCGGTCGAGCACGGAGAGCACCACGCGGCGCTCCAGCTCGCGCATGATCTCCGAGCCGAGCTGCTCCTCGCGCTCCTCGTACTGCGCGTGGATGTCGTCCTTGACGGCCTCGGCGATGAACTCGGCGGTGAGCCCGGCACGGTCGCCGGCCTCCTCCTCCAGCTCCTCCACGGTCACCTTGATCGGGTAGAGCTGCTTGAAGGCGCCCCACAGCCGGTCGAGGTCCCACTCCTCGGCGAAGCCCTCGGCGGTCTCGGCGCCGATGTACGCGTCGATCGTGTCGTCCATGAAGTGCTGCACCTGCTCGTGCAGGTCCTCGCCCTCCAGGACGCGGCGGCGCTCGCCGTAGATGACCTCGCGCTGGCGGTTGAGCACCTCGTCGTACTTCAGGACGTTCTTACGCGTCTCGAAGTTCTGCTGCTCGACCTGCGACTGGGCGGAGGCGATGGCGCGGGTCACCATCTTGTTCTCGATCGGCACGTCGTCCGGCACGTTGGCCATCGACATCACGCGCTCGACCATCTGCGCCTTGAACAGACGCATCAGGTCGTCGCCGAGGGAGAGGTAGAAGCGGGACTCGCCGGGGTCGCCCTGACGGCCGGAACGACCACGCAGCTGGTTGTCGATACGCCGCGACTCGTGCCGCTCCGTGCCGAGGACGTAGAGCCCGCCGAGCTCCTTGACCTCTTCGAACTCGTCCTTGACGGCCTGCTCGGCCTTCTCCAGGGCGGCGGGCAGCGCCGCGGCCCACTCCTCGACGTGCTCGACCGGGTCGAGGCCCGCCTGGCGCAGCTCGGCCTCGGCGAGGTCGTCCGGGTTGCCGCCGAGCTTGATGTCGGTACCGCGGCCTGCCATGTTCGTGGCCACGGTGACGGCGCCCTTGCGGCCCGCCTGGGCGACGATCGAGGCCTCACGGTCGTGCTGCTTCGCGTTCAGCACCTCGTGCTGGACGCCGCGCTTGGAGAGCTGCTGCGAGAGGTACTCGGACTTCTCGACCGAGGTCGTGCCGACCAGGATCGGCTGGCCCTTCTCGTGCTTCTCCACGATGTCGTCGACGACCGCGTCGAACTTGGCGACCTCGGTGCGGTAGATCAGGTCGGGCTGGTCCTTGCGGACCATCGGCTTGTTGGTCGGGATCGGGACGACGCCGAGCTTGTAGATCTGGTGGAACTCGGCGGCCTCGGTCATCGCCGTACCGGTCATGCCGGAGAGCTTGTCGTAGAGGCGGAAGAAGTTCTGGAGGGTGATGGTCGCCAGGGTCTGGTTCTCGTCCTTGATGTCCACCCCTTCCTTCGCCTCGATCGCCTGGTGCATGCCCTCGTTGTAGCGGCGGCCGGCGAGGATACGGCCGGTGTGCTCGTCGACGATCATGACTTCGCCGTCGATGACGACGTAGTCCTTGTCCTTCTTGAAGAGTTCCTTGGCCTTGATGGCGTTGTTCAGGTAACCCACGAGCGGCGTGTTCACCGACTCGTACAGGTTGTCGATGCCCAGCCAGTCCTCGACCTTGGCGACGCCCGACTCGTGGATGGCGACGGTGCGCTTCTTCTCGTCGACCTCGTAGTCGCCGGTCTCCTCGATGCCCTTCATGGTGTTGCCCGCCTCGCCCTTCTTGAGGCGGGTGACCAGCTTGGCGAAGTCGCCGTACCACTTGGTGGCCTGGTCGGCGGGGCCGGAGATGATCAGCGGCGTACGGGCCTCGTCGACGAGGATGGAGTCGACCTCGTCGACCACCGCGAAGTTGTGGCCGCGCTGGACGAGCTCGTCCTGGGACCACGCCATGTTGTCGCGGAGGTAGTCGAAGCCGAACTCGTTGTTCGTGCCGTACGTGATGTCGCAGTTGTACTGCTCGCGGCGCTGCGCCGGCGTCATGTTCGCCAGGATGCAGCCCACGGTGAGGCCCAGGAACTTGTGGACGCGGCCCATCATCTCGGAGTCGCGCTCGGCCAGGTAGTCGTTCACCGTGATCAGGTGGACGCCCTTGCCGGACAGCGCGTTCAGATACGTCGGCAGCGTGCCGACGAGGGTCTTGCCCTCACCGGTCTTCATCTCCGCCACATAGCCGAGGTGGAGGGCTGCGCCACCCATCAGCTGCACGTCGTAGGGCCGCTGGCCCAGCACGCGTCGAGCGGCTTCGCGCACGGTGGCGAACGCCTCGGGAAGCAGGTCGTCGAGGGTCTCGCCGTCCTCGAGGCGCTGCTTGTACTCGTCCGTAAGCGCGCGCAGCTCGGCGTCGGAGAGGCTCTCGAAGTCCTCTTCGATGGAGTTGACCTGGTCCGCGATGCGGTGCAGCTTGCGCAGGATCTTGCCTTCGCCTGCACGCATGATCTTCTGGAGGACGGACACGCGGTTGGTCTCCTTGCCGGTCGGGCCTGGCACGGTCGGTTACTCGGGCGACAGCCGGAGCAACGGCCATCGTATGCGAGGACCCCGCCGCGCCGGGAGGTCTGCCAACAGGTCCAACGGCCGGGGCCCGTCGAAGGTGCCGGTAACGGCCACGAAAAGTGATGGCGTCCCCACCCGTACCCGAGCAGAATCGGGCAATGGACCCCGTGACGCTGACCACCGACCGCCTGCAACTGCGTACCTTCGTAGCCGCCGACATCGACGAGGTGTGCGCCGCGGTGCAGGATCCCGACATCCAGCGCTGGGTCCCGGTCCCCTCGCCGTACGCGCGCGAGGACGCCGAGTACTTCGTGCACCGGGTCGCCGCGGACGGCTGGCGCGCCGACACCGAGTACACCTTCGCGATACGCGCGGACGAGCGCGGCCCGATCCTCGGCGCGATCTCGCTGCACCACCCGCGCGTGGGCACGTGGGAGGTCGGCTTCTGGGCGGCCAAGGAGCACCGCGGCCGCGGCTACGTGACGGAGGCGGTCCTGGAGCTGGCCCGCTGGGCCTTCACCGACCTCGCCTGTACGCGCCTGGAGTGGCGGGCCGAAGTGGGCAACGCGGCCTCGCGCACGGTCGCCGAGAAGGCCGGCTTCACCATCGAGGGCGTGCTGCGCTCGGGCCTGCTGAACAAGGGCGTGCTCCGCGACTGCTGGATCGGCGCCCTCCTGCCCTCGGACCTGGGCCTGCCGTGCCCGCTCCCGTACCTGCCCACGCCGGCCTGACGCTCCTTGATCGTTCCTCCGCGGATCGTCCGTGCCGATTGTCAGTGCCGCCCCCTAGGGTTTCGCCCATGACGACGACCTCGCCGCGTCCCGCCACCACCGTCGCCCTGTCCGCCGACGAAGCCCGCCGCATCGCCCTGCGCGCACAGGGCTTCCTCGGCGCCCCGGACCGCAGAGCCGGAGTGCGCGGCGTCCTGCGTCACCTCGGCGCGGTCCAGCTCGACACGATCTCGGTCCTGGCCCGCTCGCACGAGCTGATCCCGTACGCGCGCCTCGGCGCGGTGGGCCGCAAGAAGGTCGAGGCGGCGTACTGGACCGAGGGTCACTCCTTCGAGTACTGGTCGCACGCCGCCTGCATCCTGCCCGTCGAGGAGTGGCCCCACTTCGCGTTCCGCCGCCGCGCCTACCGCACGCGCCCGCACTGGCACCACCACCTCCCCGACGGCGCCTACGACCAGGTCATCAAGCAGCTGCGCGCCGAAGGCCCGCTCACCGCCACGGAGTTGGGCGGCGCCAAGAACAAGGGCGAGTGGTGGGACTGGTCGGACTCGAAGATCGCCGTCGAGCGCGCGCTGATGTACGGGGACGTGGTCTGCGTGGAGCGCCGCTCCTGGAAGCGGGTCTACGACCTGGCGGAGCGCGCGATCCCGTCGGACCTGCTCCACGACGACCTGGACGACGCCGAGTGCTTGCGCCGCCTGGTCCTCCAGGCCGGCCAGGCCCTGGGCGTCGGCACCCGCGCGGACATCGCGGACTACCACCGCCTCAAGAGCGAGCAGTTCGACGCGGTGATCGAGGGCACCGGCCTGGTCCCGGTGACAGTCAAGGGCTGGGGCCCCAAGCCGGCCTGGGCCGACCCGGCGGCGCTGGAATCCGCCCCGCGAGGCCGTCACCGTACGACGCTCCTGTCGCCCTTCGACTCCCTGATCTGGGAGCGGGCGCGCACCGAGCGGATCTTCGGCTTCACGCACCGCCTGGAGGCGTACGTCCCCAAGCCGAAGCGGATCCACGGCTACTTCGCGATGCCGGTCCTGGCGGGCGGCCGTCTGGTGGGACGCGTGGACCCGGCCCGCGAGGGCACGACGCTGGTCGCCAAACAGGTGTCCCTGGACGGCCCGAAGGCCGTACCGGCCGTGGCGCAGGCGCTGGTCGAGGCGGCGGGCTGGGTGGGCTGCGACAGCGTGCGCGTGGAGCGCATGGACCCCCCGGCCCTGAAGGCGGATCTGATCAGAGCCCTCGCCTAGCGGATCTCGAGGATCTTCTCCCGCATCGCGTACACCACGGCCTCCATCCGAGAGTGCAGCTGCAACTTCTCCAGGATGTTGCGCACATGGTTCTTCACGGTGTTCTCGGAGATGAACAGCTCCTTGGCGATGTCCCGGTTGTTCATCCCGGTGGCGACCAGCTTGAGAACTTCCAGCTCCCGGTCGGTCAGCCGGGGCGCGGGCACGAGCCGGCGCTCGTCGGTGCGCTGGATCATCGACTTGAATTCCGTGAGCAGCTTGGACGCCATGGACGGACTGATCTGCGACTGCCCGTCGGCGACGGCCCGAATCGCCGTGGCGACCTCGTCGGTGGAGATCTCCTTGAGGAGATATCCGGTGGCGCCCGCCTTGATCGCGTCGTAGAGGTCCGCTTCCTCGTCGCTGATCGTCAGCATGATGATTTTGGCGCTGGGCGCGACCTCCTTGATGGAGGTGCACGCCTCGATGCCGCCCCGCTTGGGCATCCGTACGTCCATGAGGACGATGTCCGGCAGCAGATCGGCCGCCTTGTCCACCGCCTCCGCACCGTCGCCCGCCTCGCCGACGACCTGGATGTCCTCCTCGGCAGCGAGGACGATCTCCAGGCCCCGCCGGAACAGAGCGTGGTCGTCCACGACCAGGACCCGGATGGGCTCCTTGCGCGGGGAGCCCGCGTCCGGCACCGGTCCCGCGACGCCGTCGTCGGCCGCGCCGACGCCCTCGCCCCGCATCGGTCCGAAGCTGTCCGCCATCGTTCCTCCCCCTGAAGGCCGTGGCCCGTCTTCCTGTGCAGGGCCAACCCGAGGCGCCAGCACACCGGTTGACCCGGCACGGCCATGATTTCATGCCGCGGCCTGCGCGCGCGGACGGTGCGGTGCACCGGGGGGTCGCACAAGGGTGCCCCTGGGGGCGCACGCGCACTCCAGGGGCACCGGATGAGTAGGTTTTCGGACAGCCTTCGGGTCGGGTGCGGACCCTCGGCCGTCCGGCCGGCTCAGCCGCCGATGGCGTCGCCCCCGTCGGCGCCGCGCACCTCGGCGACCATGGGGTCGGTGCTGAGGTGGATGACGCCGTAGTCGTAGGCGTGACGCCGGTAGACGACGCTGGGTTCCTTGGACTCGGAGTCGACGAACAGATAGAAGTCGTGCCCGACCAGCTCCATCTCGTAGAGCGCCTGGTCGAGCGTCATGGGTGCCGCCACGTGGGTCTTCTCTCGCACGACGAGCGGGCCTTCGCCCTGGACCTCGAGCGATCCCATCTTGGTGGTCGGTACACCGTCGGACTCGGACTCGTCCTTGGCGAGCGAGCCGTCCCCGTTGAGCTGGGCGACGCCCGGGACGCGCTCGGCGACCTCGGCTGCCGAGATGCGCTTCGCGCCGCGCCGTGTGGACCGCTTGCTGTGCTCCTTGCGCAGACGTGCGTCCAGCTTTTCCGTGGCCAGGTCGAGCGCGGCGTACGGGTCGTTCGCAGCGGCTTCCGCCCGGATCACGGGGCCGCGCGTGCGCAGCGTGATCTCCACGCGGTCGCACCGGTCGGCCTGCCGGGGGTTGGGCTCCTTGGACACCTCGACGTCGAGGCTGATCACCTTGCCGTCGAGCTTCTGGATCTTCTCCAGGTTCAGCTTCTCGGCCACGTGCTTGCGGAACCGCTCCGGTACCTCGGTCTTGCGGCCCTTGACGACGATGTCCACGCAGAACTCCGTTCCCGGATAGCTCCGCTCCTGTTGGCGGAGCATCTCCCTCTTGCACCAGGCTCCGGCCACTTCCGGAGCCTCGGACTCGGTGACTTCCACCTCCTCCTCCCCCGTGGACAAGATCTCCACCCCATCGCGTCGGATGATTGCGAAAATCTCTGTGCAAACCCACGGCGCGGCATTCCGATATGCGAGGTGCAGCACCCGGCTTTCACGCCGAGTTCCTCACAACCGAACATATCTCGCCCGGACGGATGTCGTCACCCTCTACTGACGCGTACCTCCATTCAGGTGAATGGATCCTCTTACTACCTGCAACGATGCAGATTCCCGATCAGTTCCGGTTTATTTCGAAGGAATCCGGAGAACCGGCGACCACTGCGGCCTGTACCGTGACCGGCCCCGCCATTCCGGAAGCGGATCCGGGGCGTGCCGACCCCGCGCTCCCCACGGCGCCGCCCGTTCGCGAACTCTCCACCGCGACGCGTATCGCGCGGGCCGCCTCCGCCAACGACGCGCCGGTCGTCATGAGGTCGTCGACCAGCACAATCCGGCCAACTTCGGTGAGCAGCCCGGCTCCACCGCCCACCGCCTCCATCGCACCCGTCACGTTCGCCCGCCGCTGCCGGGCGTCGAGCCCCGCCTGGTCGGCCACCTCGCGCCGCTGGCGCAGCACGGCGAGCACCCTGACCGCCACGCCCGCGCGACGCAGCTCGGCGGCCGCCGCGTACGCGATCCGCCGCGTCGGATCGTGCCCGCGCGCCCGCACCGCCCGGGGCGCGGACGGCACCGGCACGAGCGCGACAGCACCCGTCCCACCGGGCATCCGCAGCCCTTCGCGCACCGCGGCGGCCAGCGCCGCGCCGAGCGGCGCCGCGAGCCCGAGCGCTCCCCGCTCCTTGTGGGCGAGGAGCACGGCCCGCACCGCGTCCTGGTAGGGCGCCGCCGCGTGCACGACGGGCAGCCCCGGCGGCTCGGGCCGCGGCCGCACCCGGCTCGCCGCAGCGCCGAGCAACGCCGCCGAGCACCGCGCACACAGCGTCGTACGCGACCTGCCACAGCCTGCGCACTGGGCCGGCAGCACCAGGTCGGAGAGGTCCTGCCACCACCCCCGCATACCGACCACTGTGCCAACACGCGCGCCGCGAGACCACCCCTGTGGACAACGCCCTGTGGACAACTCGGCGTCAGTGACGTGGTGTTGCACTCGTGTGAGTGACGGAACGGGGCTGAAAGCACCTGCCCCGGCCGGACGTCACCCCGGGTAGATCGGGGCCGTCCCCGTCTTCAGCACCGGCTGCCACGCCGTACCGGACGGCAGCCGTACGACACCGTCGTCGGAGTGCGCGAGCAGCGGCAGCCCGTCGTTCGCGGACGCGGCGATCTCGCTCACCCGCGTCAGCCCGGGCAGCGCCTGCCCCGTCGCCGCCGAGCCGTCGCTCGGCACGTACTGGATCTGCTGCAGCCCGCCGGCCGCCCGGCCGACCACCACGAGCTTGCTGCCGCCCGCCCACGACACGGCCGTGACCTCGTCCATCTCCGGTGCCGCCGGGCGCAGTTCGTGCACCGAGGCCACGGTCTCGCCGCTCGCGTCGCGCTCGCGCTCCACCCGGCCGATGCGCAGCTTGGTCTTGCCCTTCTCCGTCACGAGCAGCGCGACGCGCGCCCCGTCGGCGGACATCTTCACCGACTCGATGCGCGAGGTGTCGTCCAGCTCGTCGACCCGGACCTCCTGCATCCGGTCGGCGCGGCCCTCACCGAACATCAGCAGCCGCGAGCTCTTCGCGTCACGGTCGGCCACCCACAGGTCGCCGCGCCCGTCCCAACTGGGCGTCGTCAGGCCGTCCTTCTCCGACTTCGCGTGGCTGTGCACGAGGGCGTCGCCCAGCGAAGCACCGTTGACCATGGAGGCCACGTACAGCGAGCGCCCGTCGTTCGACACACCCGCCGCGCGCTCCTGGTCGCGCGAGACGGCCGCGGACCGCAATCGCTGCCCGCCCTCGCCCAGCGGCCCGAGGACCTGCTCGAGGGTCCGGTTGGACGTGCTGTGCCCCGCCATTCGTACGAGCCGGCCCTTGGCGTCGAGCAAATACTGGTCGTCCAGGCGCCCCGAGACCCGCGACGGCACGAGCGCGTCGGCGTCGTTGTCGGTCAGCGCGCACATCAGGCGGCCGTCGGAGCGCTTCAGTTCGACCTGCCTCACGCCCGACGACGACAAGTCCCGCAGCGAGAACAGCAGTTGGGCCGCCATCTCCTTGCACTTGCCCGCCCCGGCCTTGCTGCCCGCCTCGTTCAGCGGCACCGTCAGCTTGTTCGCGTCGTCCGGGGTCAGCGAGCCGACGCCCTCCTTCAGCCCGGCATCCGACGGAAACGCCGTCCGCACCACGGGGTTCAGCCAGTTCGTCGGCCCGGCGAGCACCTCCTTGACGGTCTCCGTCAAGGGGTCGGTCCACTGCCGTACGAAGACGGGGTCGGCAACCAGACGCTTCTCGGAGCCCTCTTCACCGGGGTCCGAATCCACCGCGTAGTAGTACTTGTTGACGGACTGGTAGATCCGCTGGAAGTCGGACTGCCCGAGGACCACGCCCTTGGGCAGGGAATCGATCCGCCACTGCTTGCCCTTGGCGGTCTCCACCCGGCTCAGGTGCAGATTCTCCGTGTACGCGCCGGTGTCCGGCGTGTACGCCTGCTTGGTGTCGACGGTGGCGACCTGCCGGCCCGACAGCTGGTAGATGCGCCCCTCGTCCCCGGTGTCGGCCCGGCCGAGCGGGCGCGTACTGGGACCGTCATCGAGCACGACGGTCCGCTGCATCGGGTTCCAGTTCTTCGCCGCCTTCGGCGTCAGGTATTTGCGAGCCATCGCATACGAGGGATCGTCGCTGGTCAGCGCCTCGACGAACCCCTCCACAATGGCCTCGGGCCCCGCGTCGTCCCGCGGCGGCAGCGCGAAGACACGCACCTGCGAGTCCGGCCGCTGCGACGCCTCGACCGACTCGAGCCCGCCGCTGTCCGGCATCGACGCGCAGCCGGCGAGCACGATCGCCCCGCACCCGGCCAGCGCGCCGGCCCGTACCCCGCGCCGCCGCCGCGGCACCCGCTGCTCACCCACGCCCGTCACGCTCCCCTGTCCTGGTCACCGCGCTCCTGCGGGTCCGCGGGCTGCCGTGGCACACCGGTCGTGCCGGCCGCGCCGCCGCGCGACACCACGCGCGCGCCGCTGCCCGGCAGCGCCGTGGGGTCCGCGGGCACCGACGACTGCGCGTGACGCGACGCCATCGGGGCGTTCGCCGACACCGGCGGTGCCTGCGAGGGCACCGTCGCCAGCTTCGAACCGTCGGCGCCCGGCAGGCCCGCGTCCCCGAGCCCGCGATTGCGCCGCGAGTCCTCGGGCTCCAGCGGTATCGGCGACCCGCGCAGCGGCTCGTCCGCCGTCCGCGGCAAGGTGAGCCGGAACTGCGAACCGCCGCCCGGCTCCCCCCACGCCTGGAGCCAGCCGCCGTGCAGCCGCGCGTCCTCCAGGGCGATGGACAGGCCGAGACCGGTGCCGCCCGTCGTGCGCGCGCGAGCCGGGTCGGCCCGCCAGAAGCGGCTGAAGACCCGGGTCGCCTCGCCGGGCTTGAGCCCGACTCCGTAGTCGCGCACCGCGACGGCGACCGCGCCACCGGCGGCGGCGAGCCGCACCACGACGTCCTTGCCCTCGCCGTGCTCCACCGCGTTCACGACCAGGTTGCGCAGGACGCGCTCCACGCGCCGCGCGTCCGCCTCCGCGACCACCGGCTGCTCGTCGCCCACGATCCGCACATGCGTGCCCTTGCGCTCGGCGAGCGGCTCGGCACCGCCGACGACCCGCCGCACGACCTCCCGCAGATCTATCGGCTCGGCCTCGAGCGCCGCGGCGCCGGCGTCGAACCGGCTGATCTCCAGCAGGTCGGCCAGCAGCGACTCGAACCGGTCCAGCTGATCGGCGAGCAGCTCCGCCGACCGCGCGGTCACCGGATCGAAGTCGCCCCGCGCCTCATGGATGACGTCGGCGGCCATCCGTACGGTCGTCAGCGGCGTCCGCAGCTCATGGCTGACGTCGGAGACGAACCGCCGCTGCATCCGCGACAGATCCTCCAGCTGCTGGATCTTCAGATGCAGGTTCTGCGCCATCTTGTTGAAGGCTTCACCGAGCCGCGCGATGTCGTCCTCGCCGGTGACCTTCATACGTTCCTGAAGGCGGCCCGCGGAAAGCCGCTCGGCCACCCCGGCCGCCATCCGCACAGGCGTCACCACCTGCCGTACGACGAGCCAGGCGATGGCGCCGAGCAGCACGACCACGAAGAGTCCCGCCGTCGCGAGCGTCCCCTTGACCAGCCCCAGGGACTTCTCCTCCTGCGTGAGCGGGAAGAGGTAGTAGAGCTGGTAGGGATCGCCCTGCGGGTCGTTGAGCCGCTTGCCGATGGCCAGGCCGGGCTGCGACTCGCGGCCGCCGTCGTAGACGATCCGCGTGTACTCCTGGGACGCGCCCGTGCGCTGGTCGACGCGGTCCCGCAGCGCGTCGGGCACGCTGCGGTCCGGCTCCACGAGCCCCGAACCGCGCAGCGCCCGCCCGTTCCCGCTGTCGGGGTCCTTGGAGCTGAGCGTGACGACGGCGAACGCGCCGTTGCCGCCACTGGACAGCTGCGTGACCAGGTCACTCATCCAGGTGTTCGAGTTCTGGGTGGTGCGGCTGTCACCGGCCGCCCCGGCCCGCACCTCGGCGGCCTGGGCGTCCGCCTTGTCCTTGGCCGCGCGGAAACCGCCCTCGGCCTGGCTCTGCGATGCTTTCACCTTCGCGTCGAGCAGTCCGTTGCGCACCGAGCCGATGACGACGATGCCGAGCAGCAGCACGACACCGAGCGACATCAGCAGCGTCGTGACGACCACCTTCAGCTGGATGTTGCGCCGCCACAGCCGCATCGCGGGCAGCAGCGGACGCCTCACCCAGCGGGTGAACAGACGCAGCACCGGGCTGCCGTTCATCCCGCCCTTGAGCAGCAGACCTCCGTCCACGGCCCGGCGCAGCCAGGAGCCGCGCACGGCCGCCGGTCCCACAGGCCGCTCCGTGCGAGACCCCGGCTTCCCGGGCGCCGAAGCGGCACTGTTCCGGGACACGTCAGCTCGGTCCTGCCTTGTAACCGACGCCGCGAACGGTCACCACGATCTCGGGCCGCTCCGGGTCCTTCTCGACCTTCGAACGCAGCCGCTGCACATGCACGTTCACCAGACGGGTGTCCGCCGCGTGCCGGTAGCCCCAGACCTGCTCCAGGAGCACCTCACGCGTGAACACCTGCCACGGCTTGCGCGCGAGCGCGACCAGCAGGTCGAACTCCAGCGGCGTCAGCGCGATCGACTGCCCGTCCCGCTTCACCGAGTGCCCGGCCACGTCGATGACCAGATCGCCGATGGCGAGCTGCTCGGGCGCGGGCTCCTCGGACCTCCGCAGCCGGGCGCGGATACGGGCGACCAGCTCCTTCGGCTTGAACGGCTTGACGATGTAGTCGTCCGCACCTGATTCCAGGCCGACGACGACATCGACGGTGTCGCTCTTCGCCGTGAGCATCACGATCGGAACCCCGGACTCCGCCCTGATCAGGCGGCACACCTCGATACCGTCCCTACCGGGGAGCATCAGGTCCAGGAGCACCAGATCGGGCTTGGTCTCACGGAAAGCGGCCAGCGCCTTGTCGCCGTCAGCTACGAACGACGGCTCAAAACCTTCACCACGCAGCACAATGCCGAGCATCTCGGCCAGTGCGGTGTCGTCGTCGACGACAAGGACTCGTCCCTTCATGGACCACATCATCCCATTAGCTCATCGTTGCCTGGCGTGACCTGTCACACAGCTCACTCAGGGCCTCAGCTGTCACAGGGGCTACTACGCCCCACTCTGTGACAATTGCCGTCACCAATTCCGGCGGCGTCACGTCGAACGCAGGGTTGTACGCCTGCGTCCCCAGCGGTGCCACCGGGATTCCGCCTCCCGCCTCCACTCCGGCCAACGGCGCCTGCGGCGCCGTGACCTCCGTCACTTCATGCCCTGGCCGCTGCTCCACCTCGATGGACGCACCGTCGGGAGTCTCCAGGTCCACCGTCGTCACCGGCGCCACCACGATGAACGGCACGTGGTGATAACGCGCCAGCACCGCGAGCGGATAGCTCCCCACCTTGTTCGCCACCGAACCGTCGGCCGCGATCCGGTCAGCCCCGACGAGCACCGCGTCCACCTCACCGGCGGCGAACAGCGATCCCGCGGCACTGTCCGTCAACAAGGTGTACGGCATCGCCTGCCGCGCCGCCTCGTACGCGGTCAGCCGCGCGCCCTGCAACAACGGCCGGGTCTCGTCCACCCACAGCCGGGTCAACCGCCCCGCCCGGTGCGCGGCGAGCGCCACCGCGAACGCCGTGCCCTCACCGCCGGAGACCAGCGCCCCCGTGTTGCAGTGGGTCAGGATCCGGTGCGTGCCCCCGGTCAGCAGCTCGTCGAGCAGCTGCAGCCCGTGCGCGCCCATCCGGGAGCTGCCCTCGGCGTCCTCCCGGTGCAGCTCACGCGCGGCGGCGAGCGCTGCCGCGGCGGCCCGCTCCTGCCCCGCCTGCGCGTCCCCCGCCCCGTTCCCGAGCGCGGCCAGGTAGGCCCGCTGCGCCCGGCGCACCCCGTACGCCAGATTGACCGCGGTGGGCCGTGCGTCCGCCAGCGCGTCCGCCGCGTCCTGCACGTCGAACCCGCGGGCGGCCGCCAGCGCCACCCCGTACGCCCCGGCGATGCCGAGCAGCGGAGCCCCGCGCACGGCCAGGGATCGGATCGCCTGCACCAGGGCCTGCGGATCGGTGCAGACCAGCTCGACTTCCTCGGCCGGCAGCCTCGTCTGGTCGAGCAGCACCAGAACGGGACCTTCCGCCGGTTCCTCCCAGCGGAGCGCCGGTATGTCGTTGGCCTTGGTCTGTATGTCCTCGCTGAGCCGTATGTCCTCGCCGGATTGCGCGTACTGATCAGCCATCCGCCCAGTCTGCCCCGTAGGAGGCCGACAATTGAAGGTGTGCAGCCACTACGGGGCCAGGTCACCCTGTGCCCACCCCATGGCACGATGGCAGCCAACCTGCCGCCGCGACCGCGGACGGGCACCTTGAAGGAGCGACGATGAACGACACTCCGGGCTGGGCATCGCCCGGATCTGCCCCCTCCGACGGCCCCGACGACAAGCGTCAGGACGGCCAGGGCCAGAGCGGCGACGCTCAGGGCACCGGCCCGCAGGACGCCGCGGGCCAGGGCCCCCAGTGGTCCAAGGAGCAGCCGCCGCCCGCCCAGTGGTCCGCCCCCTCCGGCCCGCCGCCCGGCTCCGGCCAGGCCCCGCCGCCGCCGCCCCCGCCGCCCGGCCCGGGCTGGGGCGCAGGCCCCGGCGGCCACGGCAACGGCGCCCCCGGCGGCTACCCCGGCTGGGGCGGCTGGCAGGGCAGGCCCATGGCCGCCAAGCCCGGCGTCATCCCGCTGCGCCCCCTCGGCGTCGGCGAGATCCTCGACGGCGCGGTGTCCACGATGCGCACCTACTGGCGCACCGTCCTCGGCATCTCGCTCACCGTCGCCGTGGTCACCCAGCTCCTGACGGTCCTCCTCCAGGGCTTCCTCTTCAACGACTCCGCGACCACCGACGCCCTCGACAACCCCGACGCCACCGCCGGCGAGATCTTCCGCGCGATGGGCGAGATCTTCGTCGGTACCGGCGTCGTCCTCGTGGTCACGCTGCTCGGCACCATCGTCGCCACGGCCCTGCTCACGATGGTCACCAGCCGTGCCGTGCTCGGCAAGGACGTCACCATCGGGGAAGCCTGGCGCGACGCCCGCCCGCAGCTCCTCAAGCTGCTCGGCCTGACCCTGCTGCTGCCGCTGATCGCCGTCGCCATCGTCCTCGTGGGCACCGCTCCCGGCATCCTCGTCGCCGTACTCGGCCCCACCGACGCGGGCACCGCGCTCGCGGTCATCGGCGGCATCGTCGGCTTCGTCGTCGCGGTCTGGATGATCATCCGCCTCTCGCTGGCCTCGCCCGCGCTGATGCTGGAGAAGCAGACCGTCCGCAAGGCGATGGGCCGCTCCGTGAAGCTCGTACGCGGCTCCTGGTGGCGGGTCTTCGGCATCCAGATCCTGGCGTCGCTCATCGCCGGGATCGTCTCGGAGATCATCCTCATACCGTTCACCGCCATCGCCGGCGTCGTCAGCGGCGACGGCATCAGCGGCATCCTCGACACCACCGGCGACGTCGGCTGGGCCTTCCTGATCGTCACCGGCATCGGCGCCGTCATCGGCTCGACGCTCACCTTCCCGATCACCGCCGGCGTCACCGTGCTGCTCTACATCGACCAGCGCATCCGCCGCGAGGCCCTCGACCTCGAACTCGCCCGCGCCGCGGGCCTCCAGGGCTACGGGGACACCCCCGGCGCCACCCCGGGGAGCTGATGCGGTGAGCGCGTCCGGGGGAGTGCTCAGGGCAGCGTCGTGGCTGACGCGGGCCGGCGGTGACGAGCCGCCGGTGACGATCCCGCGCGATCCCGCCCGCGAGGCGGCCAGACGCGAGCTGTCCAAGGCCGCGTACCACGAGAACGACCCGAGCTGGTTCATGCGCGCCCTGAACAAGTTCTGGGAGTGGGTCGACGACCTGTTCTCCGCCGCGTCCGGCGCCGCCCCCGGCGGCACCCTCGGCCTGTTCGTCATCGTCCTGGGCGTCATCGGCGTGGCCGCCGCCTTCTGGTGGCGCCTGGGCACCCCCCGCCGCTCCCCCGCCTCCGCCGCCCCGCTCTTCGACGACCGGCCCCGCAGCGCCGCCGAACACCGCGCGGCCGCCGAGGCGCACGCCGCCCAGGGCCACTGGAACCAGGCCGTCCAGGAACGGATGCGCGCCCTGGTCCGCGCCCTGGAGGAACGCGCCCTCCTCGACCCGCGCCCCGGCCGCACCGCCCACGAGGCGGCCGCCGAGGCCTCCCGTCCCCTCCCCGGCCACGCGGACCGACTGCGCACCGCCGCCCACGACTTCGACGACGTCACGTACGGAGGCCGCACCGCGACCCCCGAGACGTACCAGCGCCTGACCGCCCTGGACACCGAGGTGGAGCGCACGACGCCGTCCCTCACCGCCCCGGGAGCGCCCCGGTGACCGAGCCCCGCACCCCGGACCCCGCCAAGCACCCGGAGCACGAGCCGGATCAGAGCGGCCGCCCAGCCGCCACGACCACCCTCACCGTGCCCCCACCACCGGCCCCCGCGCCGGACGGCACCTCCATCACCCCGACGGCCCGCCAGGTCTGGACCCGCACCCGAGGCATCGCCCTCGCCCTGGTGGTCCTCCTGGTCGCCGCCGTCGTCATCGCGGCCGTCCGCTCCGGCGAGAAGCACGGCAGCCTCGACCCGCGCTCCACCGGCCAGTACGGCAGCCACGCGGTCGCCCAACTCCTCGCCGAGCGGGGCGTGTCCACGCGCGTGGTCACGACCACCGCGCAAGCCCGCGCCGCGACGGGCCCCGACACCACGCTCCTGGTCGCCGCCCCCGGCCTGCTCACGCCCCATCAGCAGGACCAGATCCAGGCCGCCACCACGGACTCCCGCGGCCGCACGGTCCTCGTCGCCCCCGGCGCGGCCTCCGTCGAACGACTGGCCCCCGGGGTCACCGCGACCACCGCCCCCAGTACGGAGAAGGCCCTCGCCCCCGACTGCTCCCTGCCCGCGGCCCGCACCGCCGGCACGGCCGACACCGGCGGCGGCCACCGCTACGACACGACGCTCTCCGACGCCGACTCCTGCTACCCGAGCGACGGCGCCGCCACCCTCCTGCGCCTGCCCGCCGCGACCGGCGACGGCGACACGGTGATCATCGGCGCCCCCGACATCCTTCTCAACGACCGCCTCGACCAGCAGGGCAACGCCTCGCTCGCCCTTCAACTCCTCGGTACCCGCCCGCATCTGGTCTGGTACCTCCCCTCCCTCTCCGACGAAGCCGCGGCCACCGACGCACAGAACGACCGCAGCTTCTTCGACCTGATCCCCAAGGGCTGGCTCTGGGGCACGCTCCAGCTCTTCATCGCGGCAGCCCTCGCCGCCCTGTGGCGCGCACGCCGCCTCGGCCCCCTGGTCCCCGAGCGCCTGCCCGTCGCGATCCGCGCCTCCGAAACCGTCGAAGGCCGCGCCCGCCTCTATCGCAAGGCGAACGCCCGCGACCGCGCCGCCACCGCCCTGCGTATCTCCACCCGCACCCGGCTCGCCCCCCTCATCGGCGTCCCCGTCTCCCAGGCGCACTCGCCCGAGACCTTCCTCCCGGCCCTGACCCGCCGGCTCCCCACGCCCGGCCAGGACCCGCACACCCTCCTCTTCGGCCCGCCGCCGACCACCGACGCAGCGCTCATCGCACTCGCCGACCACCTCGACGCCCTCGAAAGAGAGGTACGGAATTCATGATGGACCCGACCACTGACAACGCCGGGCCCACGACCGATCCCCGCAGCTCACGGGCTTCTCTGGAGTCCCTGCGCGCCGAGATCGCGAAGGCCGTGGTCGGCCAGGACCCCACCGTCACGGGCCTGGTCGTGGCCCTGCTCTGCCGCGGCCACGTCCTGCTCGAAGGCGTCCCCGGCGTGGCGAAGACCCTCCTCGTACGAGCCCTCGCCGCAAGCCTCGAACTCGACACGAAGCGAGTCCAGTTCACCCCGGACCTGATGCCCAGCGACGTCACGGGCTCGCTCGTCTACGACACCCACACCTCCCGCTTCTCCTTCCAGCCGGGCCCGGCGTTCACGAACCTCCTCCTCGCGGACGAGATCAACCGCACGCCCCCCAAGACCCAGTCGTCCCTCCTCGAAGCGATGGAGGAGCGCCAGATCACGGTCGACGGGACCGCACGCCCCCTCCCCGACCCGTTCATGGTCGTAGCGACCCAGAACCCGGTCGAGTACGAGGGCACGTACCCCCTCCCCGAGGCCCAACTGGACCGCTTCCTCCTCAAGTTGAACGTGCCCCTCCCCACCCGCCAGGACGAGATCGACGTCCTGACCCGCCACGCGTCGGGCTTCAACCCCCGCGACCTGGCGTCGGCCGGCCTGCGTCCCGTAGCCACGGCCGCAGACCTCGAAACAGCCCGGGCAGCAGTAGCGAAGACGGCGGTCTCCCCCGAGATCACGGCGTACGTGGTCGACATCTGCCGCGCGACCCGCGAATCCCCGTCCCTCACCCTCGGCGTCTCCCCACGAGGCGCCACGGCCCTCCTCGCCACGGCCCGCGCCTGGGCCTGGCTGACCGGACGCGACTACGTGACCCCGGACGACGTGAAGGCCCTGGCCCTCCCGACCCTCCGCCACCGCGTCCAACTACGCCCGGAGGCCGAGATGGAGGGCGTCACCCCCGACTCGGTCATCAACGCGATCCTCACCCACGTCCCCGTCCCCCGCTGACGAGGCCGGAGACGAGAGACCCCACATGGCCCTCACCGGACGTACGGCCCTGCTAGCCGCCCTGGGCTCCCTCCCCATCGGAATCTGGGAGCCCAGTTGGACCGGCATCCTGGCCGTCAACACCCCCCTGGCCCTCGCCTGCGCCTGCGACTTCGCCCTGGCCGCCCCCGTACGCCGCCTACGCCTGACCCGCTCCGGCGCCACATCGGTACGCCTCGGCGACCCGGCCGACGTCACCCTCACGATCACCAACCCGTCGCGCCGCGCCCTGCGCGCCCAACTCCGCGACGCCTGGCCCCCCAGCAGCTGGCGCCCGGGCACGGAGTACGAGTCGTCCCGCCATCGCGTGACGATCCCCGCGGGCGAACGCCGTCGCGTCACGACCCGTCTCCTCCCCACCCGCAGAGGCGACCGCACAGCGGACCGCATCACCGTCCGCTCCTTCGGCCCCCTGGGCCTCTTCACCCGCCAGGGCACCCACAGCGCCCCCTGGACCGTCCGCGTCCTGCCGCCGTTCCACAGCCGCAAACACCTCCCGTCCAAACTGGCCCGCCTACGTGAACTCGACGGCCGTACCAGTCTGTTGACGCGCGGCGAAGGCACGGAGTTCGACAGCCTTCGCGAGTACGTTCCCGGGGACGACACCCGTTCCATCGACTGGCGAGCGACAGCCCGCCAGTCCGCGGTCGCCGTCCGCACCTGGCGCCCGGAACGCGACCGCCACATCCTCCTGGTCCTCGACACCGGCCGCACGTCCGCCGGCCGCGTCGGCGACGCCCCCCGCCTCGACGCCTCGATGGACGCCGCCCTGCTCCTCGGCGCCCTCGCCTCACGCGCCGGCGACCGCGTGGACCTCCTGGCCTACGACCGACGCATCCGCGCTCTCGTCCAGGGCCGCGCCGCGGGCGAAGTCCTCCCCGCACTGGTCAACGCGATGGCCCCCCTGGAACCCGAACTCGTCGAAACAGACGCCCGCGGCCTGACGACAACTGCCCTCCACACGGCCCCCCGCCGCTCCCTCATCGTTCTTCTTACGTCACTGGACGCGGCCCCCGTCGAAGAGGGCCTCCTCCCGGTCCTCCCACGCCTGACAAAGCGCCACACGGTCATCGTGGCCTCAGTCGCGGACCCGGAAATCGAAAGAATGGCAACAGCCCGAGGCACCACAGAGGCTCTCTACAACGCAGCGTCAGCAGCCCAGGCAAAGGCGGAACGTCTCCGCACCGCAGAACAACTCACCCGCCACGGCGTGACAGTCGTCGACGCCACCCCATCCGAACTCGCTCCCGCCCTAGCGGACGCCTACCTGTCCCTCAAGGCAGCCGGCCGTCTTTAACGGGAAGGGCTCAATGAGCCCGGCCCCTAAACGCAGAAAAGCCCGGACCGTATCCCGGTCCGGGCTTTTCCCTAAAATTTGTTCGGCGGCGTCCTACTCTCCCACAGGGTCCCCCCTGCAGTA
>NZ_JBFAVD010000029.1:0-96142 GCF_040679615.1 Streptomyces sp. NPDC052225
TTTGGTGTGCTCTCGGTCCCCCCGGGCGCCGGCGCGGCGGCGGGCGGGGGGGTCTGCGGTGGTGTGCGGGGGGGCGGCGCGGCCGGCGCCGCGCCCCGGCCCCTTTCCCCTCACACCTGGTCGACGGCGATCGCGTCGTAGTCGGTGTCCGGCGTGGGCACCTCCACGTCGAAGCGGGCGTTCGGCAGGTAGAGCCGCCGCCCGTACGCGGCGATGGTCGTCGGGATCCGGAAGAGCGGGTCCGTGATCCGGGCCACGGCGACCCCGCGCGTGCCGGCCGCGTCGAGCCGGAACACGTCGATCGCGTTCTGCCACTGCTGCGCCACGTACATCAGGCGCCCCAGGAGCAGGATCCCGTCCCCGTTCGGCACGGTCGCCCCGCCGAGGTCGACGGCGCGTGCGACGCCCGTACGCGGATCGACGCGCATCAGACTGCCGCCGCCCGCGATGGTGTTGACGACGATCAGCGCCCGCCCGTCGGGGGTGCGCGCGATGCCGTTGGCCGTGAAGTCGGGGCCCTGCTCCCAGTCGCCCTTCAACGGCAGGGTCCACACCCGGCCGGGCTCTCCGTGCCGGCCGAGCGCGAGCCCGTACAGCTGCGGCTTGTACGAGTCGGTGAACCACGCGGCGCCGGGCGTGAGGACCACGTCGTTCACCATCGTGCCGTCGGATCCGACGACGTACGTCTTCTCGATCCGGCCGTCGCGGGCCGACGCCACACGGATCTCGCGGCTGGTGCCGCCCGCGAGATAGAGCCTGCCGTAGTCGTTGATCTTGAGTCCGGCGGTGGGATGCGCCGCGCCCAGGCCGGTCGGGACGACTGCGCCGCGTCCCGTGGCCAGCGAAGCGCGGTACAGGTCGCCGCCCGCGAGGGAGCCGAAGTACGCGTACGGGGCCGTGCCGATGGCGATGCCCTCGGGCTGGAATCCGTTCGGCAGGGGGAAACGGGTGGGCCAACCGGCCGCCGTCGTACGGGAATCGGCCGCGCGGGCGGTGCCCGCGGCAATGCCCAGGAAGCCGGCCGCCGATGCGGCCATGAAGCTTCTTCGTGCGAAGGAACGGTGCATGGAGCGTCCTTCCGCGAGGGGCCGGAGCGGCGTTGCCGCCACCCGGCCGAAGGGTCAACAGACGCTCATACCCCACCACATGACCCATCTCCCCGCAGGCTTTGGCCGGTTTGTTGGGTGACATCGGTTTCCAGCCGAATTGCAGGGGGTTCCCCCTTCAACTTGATTTCAAACGCCCTTGGGAAATGAGGGGTTTACGAGTGGGCCGAGCCGTAGCAGGGTGAGCCCCGACGAGCGCGGCACAGCACGGACACACCCGTACGACCAGACAGGGCGAGGGGAGCTGTGGAGCGATGACCGACCAGCACGCGGAGCCGGCGCGAGGCCCGGGAGCCGCGGGTCCAGGACCGGACGGATCCGGTTTCACCTATCGCGGAGCCGAGGAGGAACTGATCGTCGTCGCGCGGCCGGAGGCCCGGCTGCGCGCCCAGACGGACGGGGTCCGCTCGGCCGCGGGCGCCGATGTATCGGCGCTGAACATGTTCCTCGGGGACGAACAGCTCGCCCTGGAGCCGCTGTTCGGCAGCGAGGAGCGGTTGCAGGGCGTCACCGAGGCGTCTGCGGCGGGGGCCGACTTCCCCGATCTGGCGCTGTTCTACCGGGTGCGCGGCGGCGCCGACCGCGCGCAGGAGCTGCGGTCACGGATCGCGGCGCTGCCGGAGATCGACACGGCGTACGTGAAGCCGGGCGCGGTGCCGGCCGGCTCGGCGGCCGAGTTCGACGAGGCCCGGCGGATGAAGGAGAAGTCGGCCGCGACGCCCGACTTCTCGGGCAGGCAGCGGTACCTGGGCCCGGCGCCCGAGGGCATCGACGCGCAGTGGGCGTGGCAGCGGCTCGGCGGCAGCGGCGAGGGCGTCACGGTGATCGACGTCGAGGGCGCCTGGCAGCTCGGACACGAGGACCTGTCGGCGAAGCTGGCCGGCGTCGTGGTCGGCACACCGATCGCGGACGTGGCGTGGCGCAACCACGGCACGGCCGTCCTCGGGGTGATCGGCGGTGACCGCGACGCGCGCGGGATCACCGGGATCGCGCCGGAGGCCGTGACCGCGGCGGCGTCGTTCCAGGGCATCGGCACGGCCGCGGCGATCCACGCGGCGGCCGAGCGGCTGAACCCGGGCGACATCGTCCTGATCGAACTGCACCGCCCGGGACCGCGGTTCGACTTCGCGCCGCGGGACGACCAGCGCGGCTACATCGCCCTGGAGTGGTGGCCGGACGACTTCGCGGCGATCTCGTACGCGACGGCGAAGGGCATCGTGGTCGTCGGCGCGGCGGGCAACGGCGCCGAGTCGCTCGACGACGCGGTGTACGAGCGCCGCCCGGAGGAGTTCCCGGCGTGGTGGCACAACCCGTTCAACCCGTCGAACCGCTCCTCCGGCGCGGTCCTGGTGGGCGCGGGCGCGCCGCCTCCGGGCACGCACGGCCGCGACCACGGCCCGGACCGCTCGCGGCTCGCGTTCTCCAACTACGGTGCCCGCGTGGACGCCCAGGGCTGGGGCCGCGAGGTCACGACGACCGGCGGCTCCTGGAACGGGCCCGGCGATCTCCAGGGCGGCGCCGAGGAGATCGCCTGGTACACCGACACCTTCTCCGGCACCTCGTCCGCCTCCCCGGTGGTCGTCGGCGCGCTGGCCGCGCTCCAAGGCATGCTCAAGGCCGGCGGCCGGCGCCCGATGACGTCGCAGCGGGCCCGCGAGGTCCTGCGGGCGACCGGCTCACCGCAGCAGGACGCCCCCGGCCGGCCCGCCTCGCAGCGGATCGGCAACCGGCCCGACCTCAAGGGAGCGGTCACGAACCTGCTGCCCTCGACGGTGGGCTCGGGCCAGGCCGAGCGGTACTGGGACGAGCTGATCCCGTATCCGTCCGAACTCCCGCCGCGGCTACGGCTGTTCGTGGCAGGCACCTGGCGCAACCTGAACCACCCGTCCCCCGAGATCCGGCAGGCGGTCCACTCCGCCTTCGCGGGCGGACAGCCGGACGTACGCGTCTGGTTCTCGGACGACGAGATCGTCGGCCTGGTGGTCACGGGCTGACGTACGGCACACACGACCACGACGACACCGCTACGACGACACGACGAGAAGGGGTACCCGCATGAGCACCACCCCGCAGATCGGTCAGCAGCAGCAACAGCAGCCCTATGGGCAGCAGCAGCCTTTCGGGCAGCAAGGCCAACAGGGCCGGCAGCAGGGCCTTCAGCCGATTCCGCGCAACGCCCAGCAGGGCCAGCAGCAGGACATCCAGGGTCCGAGCACCATGCCGCCGCAGTTCGGCCAGCAATCCGGACAGCAGCTTCCGCAGCACCTTCAGCAGCAGCTCCAGCAGATGGGCCAGCAGCAGCCCTTCCAGCAGCTGCTGCACCAGATGGGCCAGCCCGGCCAGCAGTCCGGCCAGCAGCAGTCCGGCCGGCAGAGCGAGGTGCCGCAGGCCGAGGTCCCGGAGGTCTCGACGCGGGCCCTGGTCACGGGCGTCGCGCAGAACTTCTTCGACTACGTGCAGCCACTGCCCGGTCAGGCCGAGCTCCTGTACCTGTTCGTCGACAACGCCTGGCGCGTCCTGGTGAACCCGGTCGACGAGACGCACCAGATGGTCCAGCAGGCGTTCGCCTACGGGCAGCAGGTCATCGCCTTCTACGACAGTGCCGCCAACCCCGGTCTCATCGTCGGCGTGGCCATCACCCGCTGACGTGATCCGACCGCGGCGCCGGGCGGGAGAGACGGCTACCCCGCCCGGCGCCGCTCCCTGTCAACTACCGCTGCCGCAGGCGAACTCGGCAGCCGCCCAGTCCCCGTGGTCCCCGGTCTTCGACCCGTTCGTGTCGGTCACCTTCAGGTGGACGTGGCGCGCGCCCGTCACGTCGACGTCGACCGGCACGGTCGCCGAGGCGCCCGTCACCTTCGGCGAGGTCCACAGCACCTTGCCGTCGGCCTCGACGGAGAAGGCGACCTCCCCGTACCCGTTGATCTCGTCGTCGATCCCGACATCGGCGGTCAGCTTCGTGCACTGCCCGCCGAGGTAGACCTCGATGTCGGAGTCGGCGTGCACACCGATCCCCTTCGCGTACGTCTTCCCGGCGAGGGTGAGGGGGTGGCCGTCGGTGGCGCCGGACTCGCCGTTGCTGCGGTCGCGCTCGGCGGGCCCGTAGCCGTTGGTGGACCTCAGCCACACGAGGTCGCTCGCCCAGGCGTCACCGGTGGGCGGTGGCGGCATCACGGAGACCGCGAAGTGCCCCTGGGCGGTGCGCTGTTGACCGGCGGCACGATAGCGGGCGGTCGCGGTGAGCGCCTGCTCCCCCGCGGTGGCGCCGGCGGCCGGGGTGACGGCGACCTCGACGCGCCGGGTGGTGCCGGCCGGGATCCGGTCGACGGTGACGGCGTCGCCGACGCGCCAGCCCTCGGGTGCGTCGACGGTCACGGCGACGTCGGTGGCGTCGCGGGTGCCCGCGGTGACATCGACGGCGACGGTGCCGCTCGCACCCGCGCCCAACTCCTGCCCGGTCGGGGCCGCGACGGCCGCGACGGCGCCCTGGACGGCCCCGCCCACGGCCGCGGTGTCGCGCAGGTCGAGGGTGAAGGCGCGGCCGGTGGACAGCTTCCCGGTCTTCACGAGGACGACGCCGCCCCGCTCGTCCCGGTCGTAGAACCACCCGCTCCCGGCCCTGTCGTACGCGCTCCTCGAGTCGAGCCGCGCCAACTTCTTCCCATCCAGCTCGACTTGGGAGGGCGCGTCACCGGTGTGCACGGTGAACGCGTACGGCCGTGCGCTCTGCTTCCCCCGGTACGTCCCTTCGCTCGCACCGATCCGGACCCGCACGTCGCCGGGGCCCGACCTCGGGGCGGTGACGTCGGCGCGCTGGGTCGCGTAGGCGCCGTCGCGGTGTGCGCGGGTGACGCCGTCGTCCTCGTACAGGCGGAAGGACGAGGACCCTTGCGGGTACACGTCCCAGGCGAGCGGCGAGTCCGCGTTCCGGTCGGCGTACGAGCGGATGCCGGGCCACATCGGGACGGCGGCGCCGCCCTTCACGAACAGCGGCAGCGTGTCGAGCGGCGCGCTGTAGCCGTCGACCGTGGTCGGGCCCTGGTAGACGCGACCGGTCCAGTAGTCGGTCCACGTCCCCTTCGGCAGATAGATCCCGTCGCGGACGGCGGTGTCCTTGTAGACGGGCGCGACGAGGAAGTCCTCGCCGGTCAGGAACTCGTACTTGGCGGCGTCGGTCGCGGCCTTCGGGTCGTCCGGGTATTCGAGGGCGAGCGGCCGTACGGCGCCGACGCCGGTCTTCGTGGCCTCGTACGCGTACGAGTACAGGTACGGCAGCAGCGACTCGTGGAGCTTCTGGTACTTCCGGTTGATGGTGGTGTACGGCTCGCCCTGCCGGAACGGCTGCTTGTCGCTGGCCGCCCAGCCGTCCATCGTCATGGTCACCGGCAGCAGCGACTTCCACTGCAGATCGCGTACGTACGTCTTGGGGCTGCCGCCGAAGATGCCGTCGACGTCCCCCGTCGTGTAGGCGAGCCCGGACATGGTCGCGCCCGCGTAGGTGGGTATCTGCCAGCGGATGTACTCCCAGGACCCGGACTGGTCGCCGGACCACTGCACGCCGCAGCGCTGGGCGCCGGCCCAGCTCTCGGGGGCCCAGGTGAAGCCGCGGGCATCGGAGTTGTCCTCGATGCCCTGGTACGCGGCCTTGCAGCCGTCGAGCGCGAACTTGTATCCGGCGCCGACCCAGGCGACGTCGAGCTTGGCGACGCGCTGCCCGGCCTTCACCTGGTCGGCGATCTTGTCGATGCCGTCCTCGGTCCACAGGCCGAGCTGGGTCTTGTTGGCCTGGAGACCCTTCGCCGTCTCGGCGAGGTTCTCGTAGCCGCACCCGTACCCGTCGTTGACGAGCATCCAGCCGAGCGGCATGTCGTGCTCGACGTACTGGTCGGAGATCTTCACGGCGTCCAGGGTGTGGCGCTCGCCGCGGTTGGCGTTGTGCAGGTAGCAGTCGGCGTCGCCGATCTCCAGGCCGTAGACGGGCGGCAGGAACGGTTTGCCGGTGAGCTTCGTGTACTGCCCGATGACGTCCTTGGCGCTGTCGGTGCCGCTGCCCGCGAAGTAGTACGCGTCGAAGCGGCGCTCCTCGGCCGCGGCGGTGACGGGCTCGCCGAAGGTGTAGGTGTTCGGGGCGAAGGTGTTCCGGAAGACGCCGTACCCAGCCGAGGAGAGGTAGAAGGGAACGGAGTTGGGGTGGCCCCCGTCGTTCCAGTTGTAGTCGACCTCGGCCTCGACGGTCTGCCCGCGCAGGCTGGTGTTGCCGCGCCCGTTCTGCATGCCGACGCCGTAGAACTGCTCGTCGGCGCCGCGCCCGAGGCTCTGGGTCGTGGAGTCGGCGGACCAGCTCAGGGGCGCGCTCTCGGACCACAGCCGGGTCCCGTCGTTCCTGAACAGGGCGAAGCGCAGCGGGGACTTGTACGCGCGCAGCGTGACCTGGTCGCTGCTGAGCTCGTACCGGTCGCTCTTCTCCTTCCAGCGGGTGGCGGGCGGCGCGCCCTGCGGCAGGACGATGGCGTCCCCGGCCGGGTCGGTGAACTTCCCGTCCGGCGCCACCTCGATCCGGAAGCTCTCCCCGGACACGAAACTGACGCGGGCCTCGGCGCTCCCGGCGTCGAAGGTGTAGCGGGACCCGTCGGGGTGGAAGCCGGTGATGTCGCCGAGGGAGCCGCTCTCGTCGGCGGCCTGCGCGGGGTGACCAGGCCCGAGGAGCGCGGCGGCGAGGCCGAGCGCTGCGAGGGCGACCAGAGATCTGAGACGTCTACGGCTGAACGTGCTCAATGCTGATTGCATGGGCAGTGTTTAGCGCAGAAATGAACACGGCGCTAGGGTACGAGAAAGCCCCTCCGGCGATTGAGGAGCGGGGTCCGGGGCAGAGCCCCGCGACCTCAACTCCTCCCACCAGAGGGGCTGTTCACGCCGGAGAAGACCTACAGCGCGACCCCGAGCAACGCGTCGACGGCCCGGGACACCACACCCGGCGCCCCCTCGTCCGCACCCCCGTCGACGGACTGGGCGGCAGCCCAGCGGTCCACGGCGGCCAGCGCGGCCGGCGCGTCCAGGTCGTTCGCCAGCGCCGCGCGGATCTCCTCGACCAGGCCGTCCGCCGGGATCCCGTCGGGCCGCGACACAGCGGCCCGCCACGTGCCGAGACGCTCCACCGCGTCGGCGAGCACCTGGTCCGTCCACTCCCAGTCGGCCCGGTAGTGGTGGGCCAGGAGCGCGAGCCGGATCGCGGCCGGGTCGACGCCGTCGCGCCGCAGCGCGGAGACGAAGACGAGATTGCCCTTGGACTTGGACATCTTCTCGCCGTCGAGAGCGACCATGCCGGCGTGCACGTACGCCTTGGCCATCGGGAACTCGCCGGTCAGGACCTGCGCGTGCGAGGCGCCCATCTCGTGGTGCGGGAAGGCCAGGTCGGATCCGCCGCCCTGGACGTCGAAGCCCATGCCGAGGTGGTCGAGGGCGATGGCGACACACTCGATGTGCCAGCCGGGGCGCCCCCGGCCGAGCGAGCCGCCGTCCCAGCTCGGCTCGCCGTCGCGGGCGGCCATCCAGAGCATCGGGTCGAGCGGGTTCTTCTTGCCCGGACGGTCCGGGTCGCCGCCCCGCTCGGCGGAGAGCAGCCGCATCGCGGCAGCGTCGAGGTTCGAGACGGACCCGAAGTGCGGGTCGGCCTCGACGGAGAAGTAGATGTCGCCCTCGAGTTCGTAGGCGGCACCGGCGTCACGGAGCCGCTCGACGAGCGGCACGATGCCGGGTATCGCCTCGACGGCGCCTATGTAGTGCTGCGGCGGCAGCATCCGCAGGGCGGTCATGTCCTCGCGGAAGAGGGCGGTCTCGCGCTCGGCGAGACCCTCCCACTCGATGCCGTCGCGCACGGCCCGCTCAAGCAGGGGATCGTCCACGTCCGTCACGTTCTGGACGTAGTGAACCTGCCGCTTGGTGTCGAGCCACACGCGCTGCACGAGGTCGAACGCGTTGTAGGTCGCCGCGTGACCCATATGGGTCGCGTCGTACGGCGTGATGCCGCAGACGTAGATACGGGCGACGGGACCGGGGTCAAGGGTGACGAGCCCACCGGTCGCGGTGTCGTGGATCCGAAGGTCGCGGCCCTTGCCAGGCAGGGCGGGGACCTCAGAAGCGGGCCAGGCATGCATGACATGAGCCTAACCGGACGGTGCTTCCGTATACGAACCGGACCTGGTCCGATGGCCGACGAGGCCCTCTTGCGCGGCCGGACGGCACGTGTCAGCCCTCGACCGTGGCGCGGATGGCGTCCGAGAGGCCGAAGTGGCGTATGCCGTGCAGCAGGTGGGCGCGCAGCCCGCACACGAAGTACGTCCAGCCCTGTGTCTGGCCCACGGCGCGGGCCGCGCCCTCGATGCCGTCGCCCATCGGCTGCTCGGTGATGGTGAGCCGGGTGGCCCCGGAAGCCTCGTCGGTCTCCGCCAGATCGATCGTCACGTCGCCGCCGGGCCAGCTCCAGGAGATCAGCCGATCCGTCTCGATCTCGCCGATCCGCACCTCGAACGTCGCGTCGACATGTCCGAAGCGCCAGGTCACGGTCGTGCCCGGAATCATCGGGGCGGACGCTTCCGCGACGAAGAAACTCGACAGCCCCTCGGGGCTGACGATGGTGTTGAACACGTCCTTGACCGGGCGGTCGATCCGGTCCTCGACAATCAGCTTGGTCATGTCCTCGAACGTAGCGCCGCCCACTGACAACCGCCCCCGGGCACCGAAGAACCGCAGGTCAGATCGGCGGCCACGGGATCGCGGGCCACTCGCCGCTCGGCTCCCGGTGCCTGCCGCTCTTGAGCAGGCCGGCCACCCGTTCCCGTACGGCTTCCAGCTCGGCCGCCGTGATCAGCTCGCCGAGCCGCACGGCCAGGGGTTCGCCGTCCGCCAGGCGGGCGCTGAGCGCCTCCAGGGCCGCGCTCGCCTCCTCGGTCAGCGGCTCCCCCGCCCAGCCCCACAGCAGGGTGCGCAGCTTGTCCTCGGTGTTGAAGGTGACGCCGTGGTCGATGCCGTACAGGTGCCCGTCGGCGTCGACGAGCAGATGGCCGCCCTTGCGGTCGCCGTTGTTGATCACCGCGTCGAGGACGGCGAGGCGGCGCAGCCGGGCGTCGTCGGCGTGCACGAGCAGCGCCGTGCGCCCCTCGCCGACCTCCGCGAAGCCGATCGCCTTCCAGCCCTCGCCGGGCTCCTCGCCCTCGACGAGCGCGAGCAGCTTGTCGCCCTCGTTCCCGCCTTCGGGGCCGTCGATCCACAGCTGGCACATGCCCTCGCCGTACGGCCCGTCGCGCAGCACGGTCGGCGGCACGAGCCCCCAGCCGAGCGCCTCGGAGACCTCGTACGCGGCGACCTCGCGCTGCGCGAGCGTGCCGTCCGGGAAGTCCCACAGCGGGCGCTCGCCGCGCACCGGCTTGTAAACGCACGTCCCCTCGCGGTCCTCGTACGTGACGGTGCACAGCAGGACGGCGTTGGACGCCTCACGGATCTGCCCCTGCACCTTCAGCTCCCCGCGCGTGAGCAGCGCGAGGTCGTCGCGGTCGCTCACGCGCCGCGCCGGTATCCGTTCTGGCGCGGACATACATGTCCCTCCGGGTCGAGCGGGAGACTGCACAGGGGGCACGGCGGGCGGCCGGCGTTCACGACGTCCAGGGCCCGCTTGGCGAAGGCGCGGGCCTGCGGCCCGGTGAGGCGGACGCGCAGCATCGGCGGCCCGTTCTCCTCGTCCTGGAGAAGCCTTTCCTCGGCCTCGGCCAGGTCCTCCTCGGAGTCGGCGTCCAGCTCGACCAGGGCCTGCGCCTCGACGATCATGCGCTGCTCGTCGCCGTCCCAGGCGAGGGCCATCGTGCCGACGCGGAACTCCTCCTCGACAGGGCTCTCCAGGGGCGCCGTGTCGGAGATGTCGACGGGCGCCGTGGCGGGGACGGGAGCGGCGCCGCCGCTGCGCCGCACGACCTCGTCGAGCAGCTCGTCCATGCGCTCCGCGAGCGCGGCCACCTGCGTCTTCTCCAGCGCCACGCTGGTGACGCGGGATCCTGCCGTGGCTTGCAGGAAGAAGGTGCGGCGCCCGGGCAGCCCGACCGTACCGGCCACGAAACGCTCCGGAGGGTCGTAGAGGAACACCTGACGGGACACGTCCTGTCTCCATGAGATCGGGGGGTCGACTGGCTTACCGGTGCTTCACCCTACTGCGGCCGACGATCACGGTGCGCCCGCGCCGCCCCCGACGGGTGCGTCCGGGCCCGGCGGCTCCGCGCGCGGCGCCAGGGACGCGAAGTCCCCGGTGTCACCGAGGCGAACGAGAAAGGGGCGCAGTCGCGTGTAACGGATGACGGTGATGGAACACGGCTCTACAGAGATGCGTTGAAAGAGGTCCAGATGAAGCCCGATGGCGTCCGCCACAAGGGACTTGATGATGTCGCCGTGCGAGCACATCGCATACACGGCGTCCGCGCCGTGGTCCCGCTCCACGCGCGCGTTCCACTCGCGCACCGCCTCCGCGGCCCGGTGCTGCATCTGCCGCATCGACTCGCCGCCGGGGAACGCGGCGGCCGTCGGGTGCTGCTGCACGACCTCCATGAGCGGTTCGTCGGCGAGTTCGGAGAGCTTGCGGCCCGACCAGTCGCCGTAGTCGCACTCGCCGATCCGGTCGTCGGTGTGCGGGGTCAGTGCGGGCCGCGCGGCGAGCAGCGGCGCGACGGTCTCCTGACAGCGCTGCAGGGGGCTGGTGACGACCTCCGCGAGGGGCACGTCCCGCAGTCGCTCGGGCAGGCGCGCGGCCTGCGCGGCGCCGCGCTCGTCGAGCGCCACGCCGGGGGTCCACCCGGCGAGCAGACCCGCGGTGTTGGCGGTGGACCGTCCGTGCCGGACAAGGATGAGCGTGGGCATGGGAGCCAGCCTAAAGCTCCATCGACGTGCGACCCCCGTACCCCCTGGGAAGAATGCCCCTCATGATCGTCGACTGCGCCATCTACAAGGACGGCCGCCGGACCGAGGGCCCGGGGGACTTCTCCGACGCGCTCGACGAGGCGCGGGCGGCGGGTGACGCCTTCGTGTGGATCGGGCTCCACGAGGCGACCGAGGACGAGTTCGACCGGGTCAGCCAGGAGTTCGGGCTGCATCCGCTCGCCGTGGAGGACGCCCTGAAGGCGCACCAGCGGCCGAAGCTGGAGGTCTACGACGACTCGCTGTTCGTGGTCCTCAAGCCGGTCGTGTACGAGCCGAACAGCGACAAGGTGTCCACCGGTGAACTGATGCTCTTCCTGGGCGACTCGTTCGTGGTGACGGTGCGGCACGGCGAGGGCGCGCCCCTGAAGACCGTACGGCAGCGCCTTGAAGCGGAGCCCGACGTCCTCAAGCAGGGCCCGACGGCGGTCTTCTACGCGATCGCCGACGCCACCGTCGACCACTACCTGGAGGTCGCGAACGAGCTCCAGACCGACCTGGAGGAGCTGGAGGCGGAGGTCTTCTCGCCGGACGGCGGCGGTTCGCGGGACACGGCGTCGCGGATCTACACCTTCAAGCGGCAGATCCTCGAATTCCGGCGCGCCACCGGGCCGTTGGCGATGCCGCTGGCCCGGCTGGCGGGGGTCGGGCCGTGGGGGCTCGCCCCGGTGCCGTTCGTCAACGAAGAGGCGAAACCGTTCTTCCGTGACGTCAACGACCACCTGACGCGGGTCAACGAGTCCGTGGACAGCCTCGACCGGCTGGTGTCGGACATCCTCTCCGCGCACCTGGCGCAGATGAGCGTGCGGCAGAACGACGACATGCGGAAGATCTCCGCGTGGGCGGCGATGGCCGCCGTGCCGACGATGATCGCGGGCATCTACGGCATGAACTTCGACCACATGCCGGAGCTGCACTGGGTCTGGTCGTACCCGGCGGTGATCATGCTGATGGCCGTGCTCGAACTGCTCCTTTTCCGCCTCTTCAAGCGACGCGGCTGGCTCTGACGGCCTTCTGGGTCACGCGAACTCCACGGACGTGGTCGCCGGTCCGCCCAGCGCGTCGCGGCGCTCCGGCATCTTCAGGGACACCATGCGCCGCCAGCCGCCGAGGCGCTCGTACGCGTACACGGCGTGGATCCCGGCGGCGAGCACGGCCGCCTTCGGCTTCGGCCAGCCCAGGATGCGCCCCATGCGGTCCATCACGGCGAGCGAGACGTCCCGGTAGACGGCGATCTCGGCGAGGGCGCACGCGCGCAGGGTGCGCTGGATCGTGCGGCCGTGGCCCGCGTAGGCGAAGCGGAGCAGTTCCTCGTGGCAGTAGGC
This sequence comes from Streptomyces sp. NPDC052225, assembly GCF_040679615.1. NCBI lineage: Bacteria > Bacillati > Actinomycetota > Actinomycetes > Kitasatosporales > Streptomycetaceae > Streptomyces > Streptomyces sp. NPDC052225. Next base: position 12,386 of record NZ_JBFAVD010000029.1, read on the forward strand.
GAGGTGGTTGTCCTCGTCGTTCGAGATCATCCGCACCGCGCGGCCGATGTCGGGGTGGCGCGCGAAGTGCTTGCGCAGCAGCTCCATCTGCTCGGAGGCGCGCTGTTCGGTGACGCGGCTGTGCGCCAGGTACGTGACGATGTCCTGCACCGTGAGCGGCTCGTCGCGCTTGAGCCGCTCGTGCGCGAGGCCGATGCCCTGCCGCTCCAGGAGCATCGTGTAGTCGGCCTCGTCGGGTACGGGCACCGGCTCCAGGCCGCGCTTTTTCATCAGGGCGTTGAAGATGCGCCCGTGTTTGTCCTCGTCGGCGCCGTGCCGCGCCACCTTGGGGGCGAGGGCGCGCTCGCTCTCGGGGACGAGCGCGGCGATCCGCCCGTTCTCCCAGCCGCCCTGGGCCTCGCCGCCGGCCGCGATGGAACAGAACAGCCGGAACGACTCGTCGTCGTCGAGGATCTCCTGGAACAGACTCTTGGCCGACAGCATCGTGTGTCCCTCCGTGCTCCACGCGGTTTTCCGCGGGTCCGCAAAGAACGAGTCAAATGCGGTGCATGGATCGGGGCAACATGTATGCGGGTCAACTCGGCCGAACGAAGGACCCCGGGCGAAGAGCCGGGCCGTAACCGCTCGCGCGGTGACGCGTTGTGTTCCGTGACGGCCGTGGCGGGGAAGACCCCCCGAGCCCCCACCACGGCCGCTGAAACGTCCTCCCCAGTGCTACGCCAGCCCGGCGCGCTCCACGGCCTCGACGCCCGCGCGCAGCGAGGCGAGGCGCTCGTCCAGGGTGAAGCCCGCCGGAGACAGCGTCAGCGTGGTGACGCCGGCAGCGGCGTAGGCCTGCATCCGCTCGGCGATCCGGTCCACGGAACCGAGCAGCGTGGTGGAGTCGATGAGCTGGTGCGGGATCGCCGCGGCGGCGCCGTCCTTGTCGCCCGACAGGTACTTGTTCTGGACCTCGGCGGCTTCCTTCTCGTAGCCCATGCGCTGGGCGAGCTGGTTGTAGAAGTTCTGCTTGGCGCTGCCCATGCCGCCCACGTACAGCGCCGTGTACGGGCGGAAGCCGTCGGCGAGCGTGGTGACGTCCTTGTCGTCGCCCACCGCGATCGGCACGGTCGGGCAGACGTCGAAGCCCTCCATCGTCTTGCCGGCCTTCTCGCGGCCCGCGCGCAGGTGCGCGATCGCGGTGTCCTCCAGGTGCTCGGCGGACGGGAAGATGAGCAGGGCGCCGTCGGCGATCTCGCCGGTCTGCTCCAGGTTCTTGGGGCCGATCGCGGCGATGTAGAGCGGAATGTGCTCGCGCTGCGGGTGCACGGTCAGCTTCAGGGCCTTGCCCGGGCCCTCGGGCAGCGGCAGGGTCCAGTGCGCGCCTTCGTAGGAGACCCGCTCACGGCTCATCGCCTTGCGCACGATGTCCACGTACTCACGGGTGCGCGCCAGCGGCTTGTCGAACTTCACGCCGTACCAACCCTCGGAGACCTGCGGTCCCGAGACGCCGAGGCCGAGGCGGAAACGGCCGCCGGAGAGCGTGTCCAGGGTCGCGGCGGTCATCGCCGTCATCGTGGGCTGGCGGGCCGGGATCTGCATGATGGCCGAGCCGACGTCGATCCGCTCGGTCTGAGCGGCCACGTACGAGAGCACGGTCACCGTGTCGGAGCCGTAGGCCTCGGCAGCCCAGCACACCGCGTAGCCGAGCTTGTCGGCCTCCTTCGCGACGGCCAGATTGTCGGTGTCCATGCCCAGGCCCCAGTACCCGAGGTTGATGCCGAGCTTCATTGACCACATCCCCTTAACGCCGTGCGGATCCGCTGGTTTACCCATCGGTAATGTCTCTCGCCGGGCACCCTAGCGCGGCGGGTCCGGCGACAGATATCCACAGGGGGCCCGATCCTGACCTTGGGCCAGTAATCTCAGCGCCCATGGAGCAGAGGCATCTCGGCCGTACCGGCCTGCGCGTGTCCCGGATCGGACTCGGCACCCTCACGTGGGGGCGGGACACCGACGAGCACGACGCCGCCGACCTGTTGAAGACCTTCTGGGAGGCGGGCGGCTCCCTCGTCGACACGGCCGACGTGTACGGGGACGGGGAGTCGGAGTATCTGCTCGGCCGGCTCGTCGAGGGCCTCGTGCCGCGCCGTGATCTGGTCATCTCCACGAAGGCGGGCAGCGTGCCCGACCCCGAGCGCCGCTTCGACGGCTCGCGCGGCCACCTGCTCTCCGCGCTCGACGCGTCGCTGGCCCGGCTCGGCACGGACTACGTCGACCTGTGGCAGGTCCACGCGTACGACACGGAGACACCGCTCGACGAGACGTTGCAGGCCCTCGACATCGCGGTCAGCAGCGGGCGGGCACGGTACGCCGGAGTCTCGAACTTCTGCGGCTGGCAGCTGGCGAAGGCGGGCACCTGGCAGCTCGCGGCGCCGGGTGTGCGCACGCGTCTGGCCAGTACGCAGATGGAGTACTCGCTGCTGCAACGCGGCGTGGAGCGGGAGGTGCTGCCCGCCGCGCTCGACCTGGGGATCGGGCTGCTGCCGTCGTCGCCGCTGGGCCGCGGCGTGCTCACCGGCAAGTACCGCGGCGGTACGCCCACGGACTCGCGGGGCGGCTCCGACCACATGGCGCCGTTCGTCGCGCCGTATCTGGACGAGGCCGCCGGGCACATCGTGGACGCGGTCGCCATAGCGGCGGACGGCCTCGCCGTGACACCGCTCCAGGTCGCTCTCGCGTGGGTGCGGGACCGGCCCGGGGTGGCAGCGCCGATCGTCGGCGCGCGCAACGCGCAGCAGCTCACGGCGGCGTTGTCAGTGGAGGCCCTTAGTCTTCCTGACGAGATCTGCCAGGCGCTCGACGATGTGTCGGCGCCCGTGCACCGCTATCCCGATCAGGACTGGAGCACGTTGTGAGTACGGAGTCCGCTGCCGCGGAGAACGAGTCCGGGGCCGGCCCCGACGCCGGGCCGGACGAGACACCTGCCACCACGGAGACCGAGAGCGCCGAAGCCACCGTCGCTGAAGCCACCGCCGGCGAGGGCACCGCCGAAGACGCGGCCCAGCCGTCCGAGGCAGAGGCCGAGTTGGCCGCGCAGCGGGAGCTCCTGGAGCGGATCGCACAGCGCAAGGCCGCCAAGGAAGGCCCGATCGACGCCGGCGCGAAGCTGAGCGGCACGGCCGCCGACCTGCTGGCCGCCGTACGGGCCGTGGAGAGCGGGGAGAAGCCGGCCGCCGCCGTGTTCGCGGAGCCTGCCCCCGAGCCGCGCCGGGTCGTCACCGCCGAGCCGGTGCGCAGGCCGCAGCCGGTCACGCCCGCCGTCGAGGCCGGGCCCGACGGCGAGACCGTGGCCGCGGTGCGTGCCGTTCTCGGTGAGGGCGGGGCGCCGGACGCACTGGCCACGTCGGCCGCCGCGACGCTGGGTGAGAGCGCCGACGAGCAACTGCGGGCGGACCCCTGGCAGTTGCTGCGGGTCGCCGGTGTCCGTCCCGAGCAGGCCGACGGTTTCGCGCGGGCGCTGCTCGGCGCCGACTGCGCGCCGGACGACGAGCGCCGGGGCCGCGCCCTGACCGTATGGCTGCTCGAACAGGCCGCCGTCGCCGGACACACGGCGCTCGACCTGCCCGTGCTGACCGAGGCGCTCGGCAAGCGCGGGGTGGCCGACGCGGACGACGCCGTGCAGAGCGCCGTGGCCGAGGGCGACGCGCTGATCTTCCAGGACGCCCTGGAGGACGCCCCCGCCCCTGAGCCCGCCGAGGGCGAGGAGGAGGCCGAGCGGCCCGTACGGGTCCTGGTCGGCCTGGAGCGGTACGCGCTTGCCGAGGAGAGCCTCGCCGACGGACTCGCCCGGCTGATCAACTCGGGCCCCAAGGACGGCGGTTCGCTCGACGAGAACTGGGAGGGCGCCGCGGGCGCCGCGCGCGGCTCCACGGCCGAGCTGATCCGGGCGATCGGCGGGCACCGGCTCGTGCTGCACACCGGCGGGGAAGCCGCCCGCGCGGAGCCGATCGGTGCGGCGGCGGCCGCGGCCCGGCTCGGCCTGCGGGTCTGCGTCGCCGCGCACGGCACGGACGGGCGGCGGCGCGCCGCCGAGCTGCTCGGGCCCGACGCCCCGGAGAGCGCGGCGGCCACCGTCGCCGGGCTGCTCTCGGGCACCGAGGGCCCCGCGCGGGACGGCGAGGGAGCGTTCGCCCTTGACCTCCTGGTCGTCCTGGACGCGCCGCAGTTGGACGTGGAGGGCGCGGCGATGCTCGTCGAGCTGCTCGCGGACGGCTGCACGCTCGTGCTGAGCGGCGACCCGGGCACCTTGTGGTCGGCGGGACCCGGCCGGGTCTTCGCGGATCTCCTGGCCGCCGCGATCTGCCCGCGCATCGCCTCGCGCACCCCGGACCCGGGCCCCATCGGCGAGCTCGTCTCCGGTATCGGCATCGGTGAGCTCAACCAGGTGGAGGCGCCCGGCAAGGAGGTCGTGATCGTGCCGGTGCGGGACGCCGCCGAGGCGATCCACCGCACCGTGCAGCTCGTCGCGGACTCGGTGCCGCGGGCGATCGGCGTGCCGGCCGACCAGACGCAGGTGATCACTCCGGGACACGGCGGCGCCGCGGGCACGCGTGCGCTGAACGCGGCGCTGAAGGAGCGGCTGAACCCGGGCCCCGGCCGGTTCGGCGGCTTCGACCCGGGCGACGCGGTGGTGTACGTCCCGGCGCCGGGGCGGATCCGTCCGGGCCGTGTCGTCGGCGCCGATGCGCAGGGGCTGCGCCTGGAGTGCGACGGCGAGCCCGTCCTCGTACCGAAGGACCAGGTCGAGCAGGCCGTGCGGCACGGGTGGGCGGTGACCGGGCACCAGGCCGTCGGGCTGCGCTGGCCCGCGGCCGTGGTCGTGCTGCCGGGCGACGCGACGCAGGCGCTAAGCCGGCCCTGGGTGTACACGGCGTTCGGGCGCGGTGAGCGGCATCTGTCGGTGGTGCACGGGGCGGACGCGGCGCTGCCGCGGGCCGTCGCGGAGGTGGCCGCGAAGCCGCGTACGACCCGGTTGCCGGTCCTGGTCCGCGCCCAGGTGCCCGGAGCCTAGGCACGAAAAGGGCGTCTCCGTGGCGGAGACGCCCTTTCCCGCGGGACGGTCGCGGGACTGCCGGTTACCGGTCCACTTCCTCCAGCGTCTCGGCGTCCGTGATGTCCACCTCGTCCACCTCATCGACCTCGTCCGACACGTCGTCCAGGTCGTCGTCGAAGACCGCGCTCACGTCGAAGCGGCAGACGACTCTCTGCGGGTCGGCCTGGTCGAAGGGTGCGTCCAGCCACTCCCCCGGCTCCGGCGGGTCGTCGGACGCCGTGACCCACAGCGTGGAGTCGCCCTCCTCCAGGCCGAACTCCTTGTGCCGCGAGGCGATCTCGTCCGGTTCGAACTCGCCGAACAGGACGCCGAGGGCGGCGTGCACACTGCTGCCGGCCCCGGTCTCGGCGTCGGCGTCCAGGTCGGCGACCCGGCCCGCCTGGGCGAGGAGTCGCTGCGGTTCCACCACGGCGTAGTCGCGTCGGATCAGCACGCTCAGTGCGTTCGGTTCCTCCGGCCCGGTGTACGGGGGCAGCGAATCCTCGCCGCCGGGGATCTCGAAGGGGGTGACCTCGTCATAGCGGTCATAGAGGAGTTCGTCGTACTCCTCGGCCGCCGCGGCGAGTTCGTTGAACGCTTCGTAGACGGCCGGGTCGTCCTCTCCCGACCTGCGCTCGACAGCCGCCAGGTGGCGGTCGAGCGCAGCCTTGACCGCCTCGGCGGCGGCGCGTACCTCGGCAGCGGTGGGCTGCGCAGCATCAGACATAGTGCAGACGCTATCCGTACCGGGCCCGTGCCCGCACAATAGATGCGATGCCGGAATACGAATTTGTCGACGTGTACGTACCGCGCGGGGTCTCCCGCAAGGAGGCGACACGTCTGCTGACGGACCATGCAGAGTACGGACACTGGGAGTTGGACCGATTGAGCCTGCGCCGCGACGGCAGTCGTCGCGTACGCCTTCGCCGACGGATCATCCGCCAGGTGCGGGCCACATGGTGACCTGAACCTGACGGGTCGGCGACCGAAAACGGAGCGGGCCCCGCCGATGCGGGGCCCGCTCCGTTCGTACCGCTGGTGCGGTTCAGGCTGCCGTCACGCGGCGGCCCTGGCACGCCGGTAGAGCACCGCGCCCGCGAGCAGTGCGCCCGCGCCCACCGGGATGACCGCGCCGATCGGCAGCGAGCTGCCGGTCATCGCGAGCTGGGACTCGCCCTTGGGCTGGGTGACGGTCTGCGTCCCCGGCTTGTTGGGGGTGTCCGTTCCCGGCTCGCCCGGGGAGCCCGGAACGCTGCGGTCCGGCGGCGTCCCCGGGTTGCCGGGGGTGTGCGGGTTGCCCGGGTGCTCCGGGCCACCCGGCGGCTGCTCGTGGCCACCGGGGGGCGTGGTGGTGCTCCCGCCGCCGTTCGAGCAGTCGTTGCCGGAGGCCGGGTTGCCGACGCCACCGACGTTGATCGAGTTCCCGCACGCGTTGACCGGCACGTCGACCGGCACCTGCACGTGGTTGCCCGAGCCGACGCCCGGCGAGTCGCTGGTGTGACCGCCGGCCTGCGCACCGCCGCCGGACGGCTGCTGCGACCCGCTGCCGCCGTCGTCGGAGGTGTTGGCGCAGCTGTTGCCCGCCGCCGGGTTGAGCAGCCCGATGACGTTGACGGTGTTGCCGCACAGGTTGACCGGGACGTCCACCGGGACCTGGACCGCGTTGCCGGACACGACGCCCGGCGAGTCCGACGCACTGCCGTTCGCACCGGAGTCGGCGTGCGCGTAGCCGCCGGTGACGGCGAGTACGCCGGACGCGGCGGCCACGGTGATCAGGCCTTTGCGCATGACCTGTCGCATAGCTTTCCCTGCCTTAGAACTTTGCCTAAGCACCTTCTGGAAAAGCGCGGGGGCGGTGTGCCCCCGCGCCGAATGCCCGATCGGCCCCGGAGTGCATGGCGCGTACTCCGGGGCCGACGGACTCAGACCCTCAAGGGGTGAGGCACAACAGCGTCAGCTGTTGGTGCAGGTGTTGCCGAAGGCGGGGTTCAGCAGCCCGATCACGGAGACCGTGTTGCCGCAGACGTTCACCGGCACGTGCACGGGCGCCTGGACGACGTTGCCCGAGAGCACGCCGGGAGACTTCACGGCGGCACCCTGGGCACCAGCGTCGGCGACGGCCATACCCGCACCAGCGAGAACCAGGCCACCAGTGGCAGCCGCAGCAGCGACGACCTTCTTGATCATTATTCCTCCTTGTTGGCAAATGCAGTCCCAGCCGCGGACTGCACTCCCTGTAACGAAGAGGAACGTATGGGGCTACGAGCGTATGGTTCCTTTCACTCTTTTCAGTCAAGTACGCACGTGCGGACGATTGTTGGGATGCCGCGCCTCAGGACGCGTCGATGAACCGGTCGAGCACGCGCACGCCGAACTTGAGGCCGTCCACCGGCACCCGCTCGTCGACGCCGTGGAACATGCCCGCGAAGTCCAGCTCGGGCGGCAGTTGCAGCGGCGCGAAGCCGAAGTTGCGGATGCCGAGCTCGACGAAGGACTTGGCGTCGGTGCCGCCGGAGAGCATGTACGGGATGGCCTTGGCGATGGGGTCCTCGGCGACGAGCGCGGTCTGCATGGCCTCGACGATCGCGCCGTCGAAGTCCGTCTCGACCGCCTTGTCGCTGTGCACGTCCTCGCGCCGCACGTTCGGGCCGAGGATGCGGTCGAGATCGGCGAGGAACTCCTTCTCGTGGCCGGGCAGATAGCGGCCGTCGACGTGCGCGGTGGCCTCGCCGGGGATGACGTTCACCTTGTAACCGGCACCCAGCTGCGTGGGGTTGGCGGTGTTGCTGAGGGTGGCGCCGATGAGCTTGGCGATGCCTCCGAGCTTCGCGATGGTCTCCTCCATGTCCTCGGGGTCGAGCTCGGTGCCGAGCGCGTCGCCGAGTTCGTCGAGGAAGTGGCGGAGCGTCTTGGTGACGCGGACGGGGAACCTGTGACGGCCGAGGCGGGCGACGGCCTCCGACAGTTCGGTGATCGCGTTGTCCCGGTGGATCATCGAACCGTGCCCGGCGGTGCCGGCCACGGTCAGCTTCATCCAGTGCATGCCCTTCTCGGCGGTCTGGACGAGGTAGAGCCTGCGCTGCTCGTTCACGGTGAACGAGAACCCGCCGACCTCGCTGATCGCCTCGCTGACGCCCTCGAAGAGTTCCGGGTGGTGGTCGACGAGGTGATGCGCGCCGAAGACGCCGCCCGCCTCCTCGTCGGCGAGGAACGCGAGGACGATGTCGCGCGGGGGCTTGCGGCCGGTGCGCAGCCGGTCCCGCACGACCGCGAGGGTCATCGCGTCCATGTCCTTCATGTCGACCGCGCCGCGGCCCCAGACACAGCCGTCGGCGACCTCGCCCGAGAAGGGGTGATGGGTCCAGTCCGCCGCGTTGGCGGGCACGACGTCGGTGTGGCCGTGGATGAGGAGCGCGGGCCGCGTCGGGTCCTCGCCCTCGATACGGGCGACCGTGGACGCGCGCCCCGGGTGCGATTCGAAGATCTTCGGTTCGAGGCCCACCTCGGCGAGCTTCTCCGCGACGTACTCGGCGGCCTTGCGCTCGCCGGGACCCGAGTGGTCGCCGTAGTTGCTGGTGTCGATCCGGATCAGGTCGCGGCAGAGGTCGACGACCTCGTCCTGACCGGAGACGGCCCTGCCCGTGCTCGGCTCGCTCACACTTGTTCCTCTCTCCGTGGGGGTGCCCCTGTGGATGTCCCCATCCTCTCTCCCCGGCCGTCCGCACCCAAGGCCGGGCGCCTCTCGTCACGCGCCGTTCACAGCGCCGACCTGCGGAAAGGGGGTGTGATCGAGGCACTCCGAAACCCTGGTAATGTTCTCTGTGTCGCCGCGGGAAACACCCCGCACAAAGCGGCAGACACCTTGTCCGGGTGGCGGAATGGCAGACGCGCTAGCTTGAGGTGCTAGTGCCCTTTATCGGGCGTGGGGGTTCAAGTCCCCCCTCGGACACAGAGAAAGACCCCAGCCTAGCTGGGGTCTTTTGCGTTGCCCGTGGTGGCTGTCCGGCGGGCGAAGACCAAGGGGCGGGCCGTGCGGAGGGACGTGGTCAGGGCTCCTAGGAGGACCGCGTCGTCGCCTGTTGTGGTCGGCTCGACTCGGGGGCGCAGGGGCGTGAGGCGGTGGAGGGTTTCGGTGACCGTCGTGAGGAGGAGGTCGGCGGCGCGGCCCACGCCTCCGCCCAGGACGACCAGGTCGGGGTCGAGGACCGCCGTGACGGCGGCTACGGCGAGGGCGAGGCGTTCGCCTTCCTGGCGTACGGCGGTGGTCGCGGCCGGGTCGCCGGTGCGGGCGGCGTCGAAGACTCGCTTGGCGGTGAGGGGGCCCCTCATGCCGAGGGCGCGGGCGGCGCGGACCACGGCGTCGGCGGAGACGGCGTCCTCCAGCATGCCGCGGCGCGGGGCCTGACCGGAGTCCGGTACGCCGTCCAGGGGCAGGAAGCCGATCTCTCCGGCCGCTCCGTGGGCGCCGAGGAAGAGTTCGCCGTCGGCGACGACGCCCATGCCGAGGCCGGTGCCGATGAGGACGTAGACGAAGAGGCGGCTGCCGGCGCCCGCGCCGAACGTGTATTCGCCGAGGGCGGCAAGGTTGGCGTCGTTGTGGACGGAGAGCGGGGTGCCGAGGCGCTCGCGCATGCGTTCCACGAGGCCGGGGCGGCCCCAGCCGGGCAGGTTGACGGCGTAGCGGACGCGGCCGGTGTGGCGGTCGAAGACTCCGGGGGTGCCGACGGCGGTGTGGACGATGTCGGTGGGGGTCAAGTGGGCGTCGGACAGGGCCTGTTCGGCGCAGGCGACCGCCGTGTCGGCGACGGTGGTGGCGGCGCGGCCGCGGTTGGGCACCTCGGTGCGGGCGACGATCGTGCCGGACAGGTCGGCGACGGCGGTGCGCAGGCGGGCGCGGCCGATGTCGATGCCGAGGACGTGGCCGGCGCGCGGGTCGGGCTCGTACAGGACGGCGACGCGGCCGCGGCTCTGGGCGTGGGTGCCCGCCTCGCGGACGAGCCCCGCGCGTTCCAGGGCGGCGAGCGCCGAGGAGACGGTGGGCTTGGACAGGCCGCTGGCGCGGGCGAGTTGGGCCCGGGACGCGGGGCCTTCGAGACGTAATCGCTCCAGGAGGAGCCATTCGTTGTTGCTGCGCAGGCGCTGCCGGTTCCAGGGGGGCACGGTCATGGCGCCGTCACATGGCAGGCCGCCGTGTGGCCCGCGTCGACCGGTTTCAGGCGCGGGGTCTCGTGGTGGCAACGGTCGGTCGCGAGGGGGCAGCGGGCGCGGAAGCGGCAGCTGGGGACCGGGTCGATGACGACGGGCGGGTCCGACTTGGCGGTGGCCGCGTCGATGTCGAGGGGGGCGCGGGGGTCGGGGACGGCGGACAGGAGCAGGTCGGTGTAGGGGTGGCGGGGCGCGGCGAGGACGGCTTCGGTGGGGCCGGTCTCGACGACGTGGCCGCCGTACATCACCGCGATGCGGTCGGAGAGGTAGCGGGCGCTCGCGATGTCGTGGGTGATGTAGAGGATCGAGACGCCTTCGGTGGCGCGCAGGTCGGCCATGACGTTGAGGAGGCCGATGCGGATGGAGACGTCGAGCATGGAGACCGGCTCGTCGGCGAGGATGAGTTTCGGGCGGTGGGCGAGGGCCTGGGCGAAGCCGATGCGCTGGCGCTGGCCGCCGGAGAGTTCGTACGGGAAGCGGCTGAGGACCTCGGCGGGCGGGGTGAGGCCGACGGCCTCGACCACGCGTTCCGCCTCCGACTGCCGCTCGGCGGAGGTCAGTTCGGGGCGGTGGAGCTTGAGGCCGCGCAGGATGCCGTGGGAGACGCGGTAGGCGGGGTTGAGGGACGAGAACGGATCCTGGAAGACCATGGGGACGGCGCCGCGGTAGGCGAGGCGGTCCTTGCGGCGGCGCATGCCGCTCAGCGGGCGGCCCCGGTAGCGGATCTCGCCGCGGGTGGGCGGGTGGACCTGGGCGACGAGGCGGGCGAGGGTCGACTTGCCGCTGCCGCTCTCGCCGACGAGCGCGACGATCTCGCGTTCGCCGATGGCGAGGTCGACGTCGTCGACGGCGTGCAGGAGGCTCCGGGTCAGGCCGGTGCCGACCTTGAAGTGGCGGGTGAGGCCGGCCAGTTCGAGGAGCGGGGTGGCGTTCACAGCGGTCACCGGGCCACCTCCGTGTGCAGCAGGCAGCGGGCGCGGGCCGCGCCCACGTCGTAGAGGGCGGGTTCGGTGACGTGACACGCGTCGTGGACGAGCGGGCAGCGCGGGTGGAAGCGGCAGCCGGCCGGCGGCGCGGACAGGTCGGGCGGGCTGCCGGGGATGCCCTTCAGCGGGACGCGCGGGCCGCGGATGGAGGGGAACGCGTCGAGGAGGCCGCGGCTGTAGGGGTGTTCGGGGTGGTCGAAGACGGTGCGGGTCGGGCCGGTCTCGACGACCTGGCCCGCGTACATGACGAGGAGCTGGTCGGAGAAGTGCGAGACGAGGGACATGTCGTGGGTGACGAACACGACGGCGAAGCCCAGGAGTTGCTGGAGTTCCTTGATCTGCACCATGAGGGAGCGCTGGGCGACGACGTCGAGCGCGGATGTCGGCTCGTCCATGAGGATCAGGTCGGGGGTGAGCAGCAACGCCATGGCGATCATGGCGCGTTGGCGCATGCCGCCCGACAACTGGTGCGGGTAGCTGCGCAGATGGACCGGGTCGATGCCGACGAGGTCGAGGACCTCGCGACTGCGGGCACGGATCTCCTCACTCGTGTACGTGCCGTGCGCGGCCATGGCGTCCTTGTACTGGGCGGCGAGGGTGGCCACCGGGTTGAGGGCGTTCATGGCGGATTGCAGGACGACGGAGAAGTCGCGCCAGCGCAGGGCGTTCAGTTCGCGTTCGGTGAGGGTGACGAGGTTGTCGCCGCGGAAGCGGACGGTGCCGGTGGTGATGCGGGCGGGCGGGTTGAGGAGTCCCGCCACGGCGAACATCAGGGTGGACTTGCCGCAGCCCGACTCGCCGACGATCGCCGCGAACTCCCCTGCATGGACGGCGAGTTCGACGTGGTCGACGGCGGTGACGGGGCCGCGGGCGGTGTCATAGGCGACGCTGAGGTCCGTGACGGACAGGAGGGGTTCAGGCATGGGGGCGCCCCTTCTTGACAGCCTTGACCGTCTTGACCGTCTTGACCGGGCGCAGGGCCGGGTTGCCGATCTCGTCGAAGGCGTAGTTGATCAGGGCGAAGGCGACGCCGAGCAGGGCGACGCACAGGCCCGGCGCGATCGACCAGAGGGGCGTGCCGGTCTGGAGGGCCTGCTGGTTCTGGGACCAGTAGAGCATCGTGCCCCAGCTCTGCGAGTTGGGGTCGCCGAGGCCGAGGAACTGGAGGCCCGCGGCGGTGAGGACCGAGTACAGGGCCGCGCCGAGGAAGTTGGCGACGATGAGGGACGTCATCGTGGGCAGGACCTCGCGGACGATGATGTACGAGCGCCGCTCGCCGCGCACCCGGGCCGACTGGAGGAAGTCGCGGCCGCGCAGGGACATGGCCTGGGCGCGCATCTGGTTGGCGCCGTAGGACCAGCCGGTGAGGACGAGGACGGCGAGGATCACCTTCAGGGAGCCCTTGCCCGCGTACTTGGCGAGGATGATCACCAGGGGGAACGCGGGGATGACCAGGACGACGTTCGTGAGCAGGGACAGCAGGTCGTCGGCGATGCCGCCCAGGTAGGCGGCGGAGACGCCGATGACGACGGACAGGACGGTGGCGAGCGCTCCCGCGACGACGGCGATGATCAGTGACTCCCTGGTGCCGTAGATGAGTTGGGAGTAGATGTCCTGGCCGAGGCCCGTGGTGCCGAGGAGGTGGGCGGTGGAGGGGTCCAGGCGTGGGGCGAAGTTCAGTTCGTCGGGGTTGTCGACCGTGGTGAACAGGCCCGGGAACGCGGCGATGAGCGTGAACGCGAGCAGGATGATGGTGCCGGCCAGGGCTTTGCGATTGCCGCGGATTGCATGCCAGAGATTCGCGCCTGCGCCGTTTCGGGGGATCGCCGGTTCGGCGGGTGCCGGTTGCGTCGTGGCTGGGCGCGCAGTTCCCCGCGCCCCTGAAGGGGCGCTCACCTCGCCCTCGCCCTCGGGTCGAGCCAGACCGTCGCCAGGTCGACGGCCAGGAGTGCTACCAGTACCGCCACCGTGAACAGCATGAACAGGGCCTGCATCAAGGGGTAGTCGACGTTCTGGACCGCGTTGTAGAGGAGGTAGCCGACGCCGGGGTAGTTGAAGACGTACTCGATGAGGATCGCGCCGGAGATGACGAAGCCGAGGGACATGGCGAAGCCGGCCAGGTTGGGCAGGATCGCGTTGCGGGCCGCGTAGCCGTACATGATGCGGCGGCCGGTGAGGCCCTTGGCGCGGGCCATCCGGACGTAGTCCTCGGCCAGGGTCGTGATCATGTTGTTCCGCATGGTGAGGATCCAGCCGCCGACGGTCGTGATGAGGAGCGTGGCCGCCGGGAGGATCGCGTGGGACAGGACGCTGCCGACGAAGCCGGGTGAGAAGCCGGGGACGATGGACGTGTCGTAGTTGAAGTTCGCGGGGAGCAGGCCGCCCGTGCCCTCGGAGAAGACGAGGATGAGGAGCAGGCCCACCCAGAAGTAGGGCAGCGCCGACGTGACGACGAAGACGGGCGGCAGGATCGCGTCGAGGGCGCCGCCGCGACGCCAGCCCGCGACGGTGCCGATGAGGGTGCCGAGCAGGAAGGCGAGCACGGTCGTCGTGCCGACGAGGCCGAGGGTCCAGGGCAGGGCGCCGCCGATCAGCGAGGTGACCGGCTCGCCGAGCGTCTGGCCGATGGAGCGGCCCCAGTCGCCGGTGAACATGTGGCCCAGGTAGTCGACGTACTGCACGAACACGTTCTGGTCGGGCTTGAAGCCGAACGACGTCAGCATCTGCTCCAGGGCCTCCCGGGAGACCCGGCCGCGCGTGCGCACCGTCAGCGCGTCGACCGGGTCGCCCGGCATGAAGCGCGGGAGGAAGAAGTTCAGGGTGAGCGCCGCCCAGAGGGTCAGGAGGAAGAACCCCAGGCGGCGCAGGAGGTAGCGCACCGGTCACCTCACCGCCTACTGGGCCGACTTGGAGTACAGGTGGGTGAGCACCTGACCCGTGTCGGGGAAGTTGTAGGCCGCCGGCTGCGCGTACGGGTTGTCCTCGGTGGGCCAGCCGCCGATGTCCTTGGTGTTGTACTGGAACCAGTCCACGGCCTCGACGACGGGGATCACCGGGACGTCGTCGATCATGTGCTGGGCGACGGCCTTGACGATCTCCACCTGGCGGCTCTCGTCGGCGGACGCGTACTCGTTGAGGAGCTTGTCGACGTCCGGGTTCTTGTAGCGCTCCCAGTTGCTGACGGCGTTCTTGCCGAGCGGGGCCGTGTTCGCGGAGTGCAGCGACTGGCGCAGTTCGTAGTACGGGGTCGGCCCGCTGGACTGCTGCGTGTAGTACGCCAGGTCGTAGTCGCCGGTGTACAGGCGGCCGACGTACGTCTGCTGGGCGAGGGTCTGCACGGTGAGGTCGATGCCGACGGCCTTGAGGTCCTGCTTGATGACCTTGAGGGAGGCGTCCCAGTCCGTGTAGCCGGTGATGGAGAGGATCTTCAGTTTGAGGGGCTTGGACGGGGAGTGGCCGAGGCCGGCCAGGAGCTTCTTCGCGCGGGCCGGGTCGGGCTTGTCGAAGCCGGCCTTCTTCACGGCGGCCGCGTCGTAGTACTTCTCGAACGTCGGCATGACGACGCCGGACTGGTTGGCCGCGGGGACCTGGCCGCCGACGCCGATCTTCGCGACCTTCTCGCGGTCGATGGCGTACGAGATCGCCTGGCGGACCTTCAGGTTGCTGGAGTCCTTGTGGGACGGGTCGAGGTTCGGGTAGATCCCGACGTTCAGGACGGGCGGCGACCACGTGTGGTTGTCGGACGACTTGTCCAGGTAGAACTGCTTGATGCCGGGGATGAACTGACTCCCCCACTGCGCCTTGCCGTTGGCGAGGTCGAGGTTGGCGGGGCCGTTGTCCAGGTAGGCCGGGTACTGCACCTTCTGGATGTACGGCTTGCCCTGCTGCCAGTAGTCGGGGTTGGCCGTGTACTGGATGTTGTTCGGTGTACAGGGGTTCACCTCGAACGGGCCGGTGCCGACCGGCTTCCTGTCGACCCAGGTGTCGGGCTTCTTCGCGGCCTCGCCGGCGCCGAAGACGTGCTCGGGCACGATGGCGACCTGGTGGGCGAACGCGTAGAAGTAGGGCTGCGCCGCCTCCTTGAACTTCAGGGTGACCTTGTCGGTGCCGGACGTCGTGACGGACTGGAGCCCGGCGGTGGTCCACAGGGCGTAGAGGTCCGTCGACGGGGTCTTCTTCATGAGGTTGAAGGTGAAGGCGACGTCCTTGGCGGTGAACGGCTTGCCGTCGTTCCACTTCACGCCGGAGCGGATGGTGAAGTCGATCCGCGTCTTGTCGGCGTTCCACTTGTAGCTCTTGGCGAGCATCGGCGTCTCGGCCTGGTCCTTGAGCGCGTTCACGAAGATCAGGGGTTCGTAGACGAAGCCGATGGAGGTGTTGTAGACGGCCGGGTTGAACGGGTTGAAGTTGCACGTCCACGTCTGGCCCGCCGTGTTGGCGATGGTGACGGTGCCGCCCTTCTTCTTCGGGCCGCTGCTCTCCGAGGCGTTGTTGCCGTTGTTGTCGTCGGATCCCTTGTGTTTCGTCTCCGAGCAGGCCGTCGCGGTCACGGCGAGCGCGATGACGACCGCGGTGGCGAGGATGCGCGTGGGCCTCATTCCTGCCAGTCCCTTCATGGGTCTTCTAAGTACGGGGACGCGCGGCCTCGACGGCCAGCGTCAGTGCCCCGAGCAGGGGCGCGTCGTACGGGTGCGCGGCGGGTGCGAGCGGGGGCGGATAGGGCACGGCCGCGTCGAGGGCCCGGCGCAGCGGGTCGTGCAGCGCGTGCCAGGAGCGGACCATGCCGCCGCCGACGACGATCCGCTCGGGGTCGACGGCGATGGTGAGGTTGACGAGGTGGAAGGCGAGTTCGGTGAGGAACTCCCTCGTGGGCACGCCCTGTTGAAGGGCCTTGCCGCTGACGGCCGCCTCCAGCGGGAGGTGGTCGGTGCGGCCGACGTCGTCGAGCCCGCGCAGGTTGTAGCCGATCTCGCCGGACGCGCCGTGCCGCCCGGCGAGGACGGTTCCGTGGGCGACGACGGCGACGGCGAGTCCCGTGCCGAGGTTCACGTACAGGCCCGGGTCGCATCCGGCGAGGGCGCCGGACGCGTACTCGTGGGCGGCCGCGGCCTTCACGTCGGTGGCGACGCGGACGGGCGACCGCGGGAACTCCTTGGCGAGTTCGCGCTCCAGCGGGAGCCGGTCCCAGCCCGGGATGTTCGGTGCGAGGGCCACTCCGTCGGGCCCGGGGATGCCGATGGTCGACACTCCGACGGCCAGGGGTTCGCGGCCGGCGAGGAGGGTGCGGGCGGCGTCCAGGGCGCGCCGCAGGTCACTGTCCGCCTGGATCGTGCGGTCCTGGAGACGGGTTCCGTGGGGGTCCGCGACGGTCAGGGCCGTCTTGGTGCCACCGAAGTCGAGGGCGAGAAGGACGGGGCGCGCCGATCCTGGGGATGCTTCTTGCGTACGGGATGGCGTACGGGACACGGGAAGCTCCTCGGTAAAGTTACGTAACTAAACGAGGTGCTACGAGACTGTACGCGCGGCGGATGCCGCGCGTAAGTCCCCGTGCAACAGCCGGAGTTGGCCCCGGCGTCGGACCGGTCAGCCGGTGAAGCCGGCCGTGATCTTCGTGAACTGCCAGTTGTCCTGGCTGATGCCGGAGCAGTTCTCTGCGACGCCGCCGCCCGCGCACGGCCGGTCGCGGTTGACCGACCAGAAGGCGAGCCGGGCGAGGTGCTTGCTGTTCGCCCAGTCCTTGATCTGGGTCCAGATCGCCGGCGTGGTGGTCTCCTGCTGGTCGCTGAGACCGTTCATGCCGGAGATGCCCATGTGGGCGTAGGCGGTGGCGTCGTCCCAGCCGTAGACCGACTTGAGCTTGGTCTTGAGGCCCTCGGCGGCGTTCACCGTGTTGCCGTACATGTCGGAGCCGCCGCCGAAGTCGAACGGCATGATCGTGAAGACGTCGATGTTGGCGTTCAGGGCCTTGGCCTGCTCGATGAGGCGGTTGCCGTAGTAGGTCGGGCCCGTGGTGGAGGTGCCGAAGGTGAGGATGGTGCGCAGGCCGGGGTTGTTGGCCTTGACGATCTTCAGGGCGTTCAGGATGCGGTCCTGGACGGCCGTGTTCTCGAACTCGTCGCTGTTCTCGATGTCGACGTCGATCGCCTTGAGGCCGTACGCGTCGATGACCTTCTGGTACGCGCCCGCGAGGGCTTCCGGGGTGGAGCAGTTGGGGCCGAGCTTGTTGCCGCTCCAGCCGCCGATGGACGGGACGATGTCGCCGCCCGCCGAGCGGATCGCGTTGATCGCGCTCTGGTCCTGGCCGCCGGTGAGCGCGCGCTGGCCGTCCCAGGCCGGGTTGCAGCCGCCGGAGGAGAGGATGAACGCCATGGTGAACCACTTGATGCCGGTGGAGCTCATGACGGTGGTGGGGCTCGGCGGGTCGCCCCAGCCGGTGTAGAAGTAGGGCGCGGCCTGCTTGAAGCCGGTGCCGGGGTCGGAGCCCGCGCTCGTCGTCACGGAGACGGCGTTCGAGGCGGCCGAGGAGTTGCCGGCCGCGTCGTGCGCCTTGACGGTGAAGCTGTACGCGGTGGACGGGGACAGGCCCGCGACGGTGGCCGAAGTGCCGCTGACCGTCAGGAGTTTGTTGCTGCCGCCGCTGTAGATGTCGTAGCCGGTGACGCCGACGTTGTCGCTCGCCGCGCTCCAGGACAGGGAGACGGAGTTCGACGTCTTGCCGGTGGAGGTCAGGTTCGCCGGGGCGGTCGGGGCCTGGGTGTCACCGGGGGTGCCGCCGGGACCGTCGAGGCTGATGTCGTCGGCGTAGTAGGTGCCCTGCGCGTACCAGCCCTGGGTGTAGATCGTGGCGCTGGTCTGGGAAGCGCCGGTGGTGAAGGAGACCTTCAACTGGCTGTACGCGGAAGGCGATTGGGTCCACGTCGAGGCGCCGCCGTCGACGCCGAGGTAGACGTAGTTGCCGCGCATCCAGCCGGAGAGGGTGTACGCGGTGTTGGGCTGGACGGCGACGGTCTGGGTGCACTTGGCGTTGTCGCTCGAACTCGCGGCGCCCGCAAGGGCCTTGGCCCCGGAGTGCACGGGGCTGGACACGACGGAGCCGAGGCCTCCGGAGCAGGTCCAGGGGCCGAGGGAGCCGGACTCGAAGCCGGGGTTGGACAGGACGTTGGCCGCTTGGGCGGGTGTGGCGGGCAGGGCGACCGCGCCGGCGAGGGCGAGGGCGGCGGCGCCGAGGAGGGCGAGGACGCGGGGTCTGCGTCTGCGACGGTCGGAGGTTCTCGGGTGTGGGGACACACGAACTCCCTGTGGACGGAGGGGATTTGGGGACGTGCGTGAACCGTTCCGTTTCTTGCTGCCTCCTTAAGTTGGTATGGACCAATGCGCTTGTCAAGGTGGCGGGGATGGTCCGTGGGGGCGCGTGATGCAATGGAGGTGTCACGGAGCGGATACGGGGTGGAGAGCGCGTGTTGACGAACGGCGGGCCCGGCGCGGAGAGTTTCCGGCCACTGGAGGACACCGACCCGCGGACGGCGGGCGCGTACCGCCTGATGGCGCGGCTCGGCTCGGGCGGCATGGGCCGGGTCTATCTCTCGTACACCCCGGGCGGCCGGGCCGTCGCCGTGAAGGTGATCCGGCCCGAGCTGGCGGAGGACCCCGAGTTCCGGCGCCGGTTCCGCGCGGAGGTCGCGGCGGCGAGCCGGGTGCACGGCCTGTACACGGCGCCGGTCGTCGACAGCGACACGGAGAGCGCGGTGCCCTGGTGCGCGACCGCGTATGTGCCGGGGCCCTCGCTCGCGGAGGCGGTGCGCGAGCACGGGCCGCTGCCGCAGGACACCGTGCTGCGGCTGATCGCCGGGGTGGCGGAGGCGCTGCAAGCCGTGCATGCCGCGGGCATCGTGCACCGTGACCTGAAACCGTCGAACGTGCTGCTCGCCGACGACGGGCCCCGCGTCATCGACTTCGGCGTGGCCCGCGCCGCCGACGCGACGTCCGTCACGCAGAGCGGCACGGCCGTGGGCACGGTCGCCTACATGGCGCCCGAGCAGGTGCTCGGCGGGGAGGCGAGCGGCTCGGCGGACGTCTTCGCGCTGGGGCAGACCGCGGTGTTCGCGGCGACGGGGCGGGCGGCGTTCGGCGAGGGCGAGCCGCACGCGGTGCTCTACCGGGTCGTGCACGAGGAGCCGGACCTGTCCGAAGTGCCGGACGTACTACGGGACTTGACAGCCCGGTGTCTGCGCAAGCCCGCCGCCGAGCGGCCGTCCGTCGAGGACGTGATCCGTACCGTGCGGGAGATACGCGAGGCGCGCGGCCTGGAGTCCGGGGCGTGGCTGCCGGGCGAGCTGGCGGCGGGGATCGCGGCGCGGGCGGAGGGCGCGCGGGTCGCGGGGGCGACGCCGACCGGCCCCGGACACCCGGCGCCGGGCCCGGGGTTCGGGCCGCCGCCCGCCTGTCCGAGCTCGCCGTCCCATGCGGCGCTGCCGGGCCCGTTCGTGATGGGGCAGCAGGCGTACGCGCCCACTCCCCCGCCCGCCGCCGAGCCGGACACCGGACACAGGCGTTCTCGTACGTGGCTGCTCGCGGCGGCCGCCGTCGCGCTGGTCGCCTGTGGTGCGGGCGTCGCGCTGTGGCTCGTACCGGGCGGCAAGAAGACGGACGACAAGGCCGAACAGGCGGCGCGGAGCCAGTCCGCTGCCGCGTCGTCCGCGAGCCCGTCCGCCTCGGTCCCGAAGTCGGCGAAGCCGCACAAGTCGAAGAAGTCCAAGGCGCCGGAAGCCTCCGAGTCGGCGTCGGCGCCCACCCGTTCGGCGCCCCCGAAGACGACATCCGCTCCCCCGGCGCCCACCACGACGAAGCCCGTGCCGTCGAAGGCTCCTGTCCCCTCCACGTACAGCGGCATCGTGATGACGAAGAGCCACGATCTGTATCTGGCGGACTCCCCCGTGCGGTCCAGGGCCGACGACGGGCGGGCGAACGAGGACCTGACGTACGCCGTGTACGCGTCCGGCGACGTGCTCGCGCCCGGGACCACGTCGGGCAGTTCGCTCGCGGTGCTGCCGGCGGGGCGGCAGGGCGGGCTCGACGCGTGCCGGGCCGCGACCGGCTACAAGAGCTACATCTGGGTCAGGGATCTGGCGGCCGGTCAGCAGCTGTGCGTGATCAGCGGGACGGGGCACGTCGGTCTGGTGACGTACCGCGGGGGCACGGCCTCCTCGTCGGTCACGCTCGACGTGAAGGTGTGGCGGGACGCGGCATGACGCGGCCCCGCGTCCTCTCGGAGGGCGCGGGGCCGGGTGACCAGAGCAGTCGGTGCTGCTTCTTCGCTACTTCTTCTCGACCGCGTGGCCGCCGAACTGGTTGCGCAGCGCGGCGATCATCTTCATCTGCGGCGAGTCGTCCTGGCGGGACGAGAAGCGGGCGAAGAGCGACGCGGTGATCGCGGGCAGCGGCACGGCGTGGTCGATGGCCGCCTCGACGGTCCAGCGGCCCTCGCCGGAGTCCTGCGCGAAGCCGCGCAGCTGCTCCAGGTGCTCGTCGTCGTCCAGGGCGTTGACGGCCAGGTCGAGGAGCCAGGAGCGGATGACCGTGCCCTCCTGCCAGGAGCGGAAGACCTCGCGGACGTCCGTGACGGAGTCGGCGGCCTCCAGGAGCTCCCAGCCCTCGGCGTAGGCCTGCATCATGGCGTACTCGATGCCGTTGTGGACCATCTTGGAGAAGTGACCGGCGCCGACCTTGCCGGCGTGGACGTAGCCGTAGTCGCCCTCGGGCTTGAGCGCGTCGAAGATCGGCTTGACCTTCGCGACGTTCTCGTCGGTGCCGCCGACCATCAGCGCGTAGCCGTTCTGGAGGCCCCACACGCCGCCGGAGACACCGGCGTCGACGAAGCCGATGCCGCGCTCGGCGAGCTCGGCCGCGTGCTTCTCGTCGTCCGTCCAGCGGGAGTTGCCGCCGTCGACGACGATGTCGCCCTCGGAGAGCAGGCCCTTCAGCTCGTCGACGGTGGACTGGGTCGCGGCACCGGCCGGGACCATCACCCAGACCACGCGCGGGCCTTCGAGCTTCTCGACGAGCTCGGCGAGGGAGGCGACGTCGGAGATCTCGGCGTTGCGGTCGTAGCCGATGACGTCGTGGCCGGCGCGGCGGATGCGCTCGCGCATGTTGCCGCCCATCTTGCCGAGGCCGATGAGTCCAAGCTGCATGTCAGTTCACTTGCTTTCTGATGAGTCGGTACGTCAGGCGGTACGGCCGCGCAGGGCGCGGTACGTGGCGACCAGGGACTGCGTCGAGGCGTCGAGGCCGGGGACCTCCGCGCCGTCGGTCAGGGCGGGCTCGACGCGCTTGGCGAGGACCTTGCCCAGTTCGACGCCCCACTGGTCGAAGGAGTCGATGTTCCAGACGGCGCCCTGGACGAAGACCTTCTGCTCGTAGAGCGCGATGAGCTGGCCGAGGACCGAGGGGGTCAGTTCCCTGGCGAGGATCGTCGTCGTGGGGTGGTTGCCCTTGAACGTCTTGTGCGGCACCAGGTCGTCGGCGACGCCTTCGGCGCGCACCTCGTCCGGCGTCTTGCCGAAGGCGAGGGCCTGCCCCTGCGCGAACATGTTGGCCATGAGCAGGTCGTGCTGGGCCTTCAGTCCCTCGCTCAGCTCGTCGACCGGGTTCGCGAAGCCGATGAAGTCCGCCGGGATCAACTTCGTGCCCTGGTGGATGAGTTGGTAGTAGGCGTGCTGGCCGTTCGTGCCGGGGGTGCCCCAGACGACCGGCCCCGTCTGCCACTCGACGGCGCGGCCCTCGCGGTCCACGGACTTGCCGTTGGACTCCATGTCGAGCTGCTGGAGGTACGCCGTGAACTTGGACAGGTAGTGGCTGTACGGCAGCACGGCGTGCGACTGGGCGCCGTGGAAGTTGCCGTACCAGATACCCAACAGGCCGAGGATCAGCGGGGCGTTGGCCTCCGCGGGCGCCGTACGGAAGTGGTCGTCGACGAGGCGGAAGCCGTCGAGCAGCTCGCGGAAGTGGTCCGGGCCGATGGCGATCATCAGCGACAGGCCGATGGCCGAGTCGAAGGAGTAGCGGCCGCCGACCCAGTCCCAGAACTCGAACATGTTGGCCGTGTCGATGCCGAAGTCCGACACCTTCTCGGCGTTGGTCGACAGGGCGACGAAGTGCTTCGCCACCGCCGCCTCGTCGCCGAGACCGGCGAGCAGCCAGGTGCGGGCCGCGGTCGCGTTGGTGATCGTCTCGATCGTCGTGAACGTCTTCGAGGCGATGATGAACAGCGTCTCGGCCGGGTCCAGGTCGCGGACGGCCTCGTGCAGGTCGGCGCCGTCCACGTTCGACACGAAGCGGAACGTCAACTCCCGTGCGGTGAACGGGCGCAGGGCCTCGTACGCCATCGCGGGGCCGAGGTCGGAGCCGCCGATGCCGACGTTGACGACGTTCTTGATGCGCTTGCCGGTGTGGCCGGTCCACTCGCCGGAGCGGACCTTGTCGGCGAAGACGGCCATCTTGTCGAGGACCTCGTGCACCTTCGGCACGACGTTCTCGCCGTCGACCTCGATCACGGCGTCGGCCGGGGCGCGCAGGGCCGTGTGCAGCACCGCCCGGTCCTCGGTCGTGTTGATCTTCTCGCCGCGGAACATGGCGTCGCGCTGCCCGAACACGTCGGTGGCGGTGGCCAGTTCCTGGAGGAGGGCGAGGGTCTCGTCGTCGATCAGGTGCTTCGAGTAGTCGATGTGCAGGTCGCCGACCTGGACGACGTACCGCTCGGCGCGCGCCGGGTCGGCGGCGAACAGCTCGCGCAGGTGCGTGCCGTTGAACTTGGCGCGGTGGTCATCGAGCGCGGTCCACTGCGGGCGCCGCGTCAGCAGAGGTGCGTGGTCAGGCATGTTGAACAGACTCCTTGGATGCCTTGGTCGACGGGGCCTTCGCCGACGGGGCGCCGCCGTTCGCGTCGCCGTGCAACGCGACGGCGTACATCTCGTCGGCGTCCAGGCGGCGCAGCTCCTCGGCGATCAGCTCGGCGGTCGAGCGGACCTTCAGGGCGAGGGTGCGCTCGGGCTGGCCGGGCAGGGTGAGGGTGGCGAGCGGCCCGTCGGGGCGGTCGATGCGGATCTCTCCGTTCGCCGTGCCGAGGCGGACCGCGGTGACGACGGGGCCGTCCGTGGTGACGCGCTCGACCTTGACGCCGAGGCGGGCGCCGAGCCAGCGCGCGAGCAGCTCGGCGCTGGGGTTCTCGGCCTCGGACTCGACGGCCGCGGAGACGATGTCGGTGCGGGCCTGGTCGAGGGCGGCGGCCAGCATGGAGCGCCACGGGGTGAGGCGGGTCCAGGCGAGGTCGGTGTCGCCGGGGGCGTAGGACCTGGCGCGCAGTCCGAGGGCCGCGATCGGGTCCTCGACGGCGTACGCGTCGGTGATGCGGCGGGCGGCGAGCGCGCCGAGCGGGTCCTTGGCGGGCACGTCGGGGGCGTCCACCGGCCACCAGACGACGACGGGTGCGTCGGGCAGCAGCAGCGGCAGGACGACGGAGTCGGCGTGCCGGCCGACCTCGCCGTACAGGCGCAGGATCACGGTCTCGCCGGTGCCGGCGTCGGAGCCGACCCTGACCTCCGCGTCGAGGCGGTTGCCCTGCCGGTCGCGCGGCGAGCGGGCGGTGCGCCGGATGACGACGAGGGTGCGCGAGGGGTGCTCGCGGGACGCCTCCTGGGCGGCCTTCGTCGCGTCGTACGCGTTCTCCTCGTCCGTGACGATGACCATCGTCAGGACCATGCCCACGGCGGGCGTCCCGATGGCGCGGCGCCCCTCGACGAGCGCCTTGTTGATCTTGCTTGCCGTGGTGTCGGTCAGGTCGATCTTCATGGCCTGCGCCAGCTCCGTCCGTCTCGTGCGAGCATCTCGTCCGCTTCCTTCGGCCCCCAGCTGCCCGAGGCGTACTGGGCCGGCTTGCCGGTGCGGTCCCAGTTCTCCTCGATGGGGTCGAGGATGCGCCAGGACTCCTCGACCTCTTCCGTGCGCGGGAAGAGGTTGGCGTCGCCGAGCAGCACGTCCAGGATCAACCGCTCGTAGGCCTCGGGGCTGGACTCCGTGAACGACTCGCCGTACGCGAAGTCCATGGACACGTCGCGGATCTCCATCGACGTACCCGGGACCTTGGATCCGAAGCGTACGGTCATGCCCTCGTCGGGCTGCACGCGGATGACGATCGCGTTCTGGCCGAGTTCCTCCGTGGCGGTGGAGTCGAACGGGGAGTGCGGGGCGCGCTGGAAGACGACCGCGATCTCCGTGACGCGGCGGCCGAGGCGCTTGCCGGTGCGCAGGTAGAAGGGGACGCCCGCCCAACGGCGGTTGTCCACCTCCAGCTTGACGGCGGCGTAGGTGTCGGTCTTCGACTCCGGGTCGATGCCGTCTTCCTGGAGGTAGCCCCTGACCTTCTCGCCGCCCTGCCAGCCGGCCGCGTACTGCGCGCGGACCGTGGACTTCTCCAGGTCGGCGGGGAGCCGGACGGACTTGAGGACCTTGAGCTTCTCGGTGACGAGCGACTCGGCGTCGAACGCGGCCGGTTCCTCCATGGCGGTGAGCGCCATGAGCTGGAGCAGGTGGTTCTGGATGACGTCGCGGGCGGCGCCGATGCCGTCGTAGTAGCCGGCGCGGCCGCCGATGCCGATGTCCTCGGCCATGGTGATCTGCACGTGGTCGACGTAACTGCGGTTCCAGATCGGCTCGTACATCTGGTTGGCGAAGCGGAGCGCCAGGATGTTCTGGACGGTCTCCTTGCCGAGGTAGTGGTCGATACGGAAGACCTGGTCGGGGTCGAACACGTCGTGCACGATCGCGTTCAGTTCCTTGGCCGACTCCATGTCGTGCCCGAACGGCTTCTCGATGACGGCGCGCCGCCAGGAGCCCTCGGGCGCGTCGGCGAGGCCGTGCTTCTTGAGCTGCCGCACGACCTTCGGGAAGAACTTCGGCGGTACGGAGAGGTAGAAGGCGTAGTTGCCGCTGGTGCCGCGCTTCTCGTCCAGCTCGTCGACGGCTTCGCGCAGTTGCTTGAACGCGGTGTCGTCGTCGAAGTCGCCGGGGATGAAGCGCATGCCCTCGGCGAGCTGCTGCCAGACCTCTTCACGGAAGGGGGTACGAGCGTGCTCGCGGACCGAGTCGTGGACGACCTGGGCGAAGTCCTGGTCCTCCCACTCGCGGCGGGCGAACCCGAGGAGCGAGAAGCCCGGCGGGAGCAGACCGCGGTTGGCGAGGTCGTAGACGGCCGGCATCAGCTTCTTGCGGGACAGGTCGCCCGTGACGCCGAAGATGACGAGCCCGGAGGGGCCCGCGACGCGCGGCAGACGCCGGTCGCGGGGGTCCCTCAGGGGGTTCTGCCAGTCGGCCGGGAGGGCCGAAGGGAGGGAGCTCACTTGGCCTCAGACCCTTCGAGGCGGGACGTGACGGTGGCGAGCAGGTCGTTCCAGGCGATCTCGAACTTGGAGACGCCCTCGTCCTCGAGCTGCTGGACGACCTCGTCGTAGGAGATGCCGAGCTTCTCGACGGCGGCGAGCTCGGCGCGCGAGGCGTCGTAGGTGCCGGTGACGGTGTCGCCGGTGATCTCGCCGTGGTCGGCGGTGGCCTTCAGGGTGCCTTCCGGCATCGTGTTGACGGTGCCGGGGGCGACCAGCTCGACGACGTACAGGGTGTCCTTGTACGCGGGGTCCTTCACGCCGGTGGAGGCCCACAGCGGGCGCTGCTTGTTGGCGCCCGCCGCCTCCAGGGTGGTGGCGCGCTCGGTGGCGAAGACCTGCTCGTAGGCCTCGTAGGCGAGCCGGGCGTTGGCGAGGGCGGCCTTGCCCTTGAGGGCCTTGGCCTCGTCGGTGCCGACCTTGTCGAGGCGCTTGTCGATCTCGGCGTCGACGCGCGAGACGAAGAACGAGGCGACCGAGTGGATCGTGGAGAGGTCGATGCCGCGCTCGTGGGCCTTCTCCAGGCCGGCGAGGTAGGCGTCCATGACGGCCTTGTAGCGGTCGAGGGAGAAGATCAGCGTGACGTTGACCGAGATGCCGAGGCCGATGACCTCGGTGATGGCCGGCAGACCAGCGAGGGTCGCCGGAATCTTGATCATGACGTTCGGGCGGTCGACGAGCCAGGCCAGCTGCTTGGCCTCGGCGATGGTCGCCTCGGTCTCGTTGGCCAGGCGCGGGTCGACCTCGATGGAGACGCGGCCGTCGCGGCCGGCCGTGGCGTCGTACACGGGGCGCAGGATGTCGGCGGCGGCGCGGACGTCGGCCGTCGTCATCATGCGGACGGCCTCGTCGACGGTGACCTTGCGGACGGCGAGGTCGGCGAGCTGCTCCTCGTAGCCCTCGCCGGAGCCGATGGCGGCCTGGAAGATCGAGGGGTTCGTGGTGACGCCCACGACGTGACCGGTCGCGACGCTCTCGGCGAGCGAGCCGGACTCGATGCGCGTGCGGGACAGGTCGTCCAGCCAGATGGAAACGCCTTCGTCGGACAGGGACTTGAGCGGCGACGAGGTGGTGGCGTTACTCATGGTGTGCTTCATCTTCTTTCTTGCGTGCTTACTGCGTGGGAGGCGTACGGGGATCAGGCGCGGGCGGCTGCGAGGGACTCGCGCGCCTTGTCGGCGACGTTCTCGGCGGTGAAGCCGAACTCACGGAACAGGACGTTCGCGTCGGCCGAGGCACCGAAGTGCTCCAGGGAGACGATGCGTCCGGCGTCACCGACGTACCGGTACCAGGTCAGGCCGATGCCCGCCTCGACCGCCACGCGGGCCTTCACGGACGGCGGCAGGACGGAGTCCTTGTACGCCTGGTCCTGCTCCTCGAACCACTCGACGGACGGCATCGACACGACGCGGGTGGCGACGCCCTCGGCCTCGAGGGTCTCGCGGGCGGCGACGGCGAGCTGCACCTCGGAGCCGGTGGCGATGAGGACGACGTCCGGGGCCCCGGCCGACGCCTCGGCGAGGACGTAACCGCCCTTGGCGGCGGCCTCGTTGGCCTCGTACGTGGGCACGCCCTGCCGGGTGAGCGCCAGGCCGTGCGGGGCCGGCTTGGCCGAGCCGCGGCGCAGGATCTCGCGCCAGGCGATGGCGGTCTCGTTGGCGTCGGCCGGGCGCACGACGTTCAGGCCCGGGATGGCGCGCAGGGAGGCGAGGTGCTCGACGGGCTGGTGGGTCGGGCCGTCCTCGCCCAGGCCGACGGAGTCGTGGGTCCAGACGTACGTGACGGGCAGCTGCATCAGCGCGGACATGCGGACGGCGTTGCGCATGTAGTCGGAGAACACGAGGAACGTGCCGCCGTAGATACGGGTGTTGCCGTGCAGCGCGATGCCGTTCATCTCGGCGGCCATCGAGAACTCGCGGATGCCGAAGTGGACGGTGCGGCCGTACGGGTCGGCCTCGGGCAGCGGGTTGCCCTTCGGCAGGAACGACGACGTCTTGTCGATCGTCGTGTTGTTGGAGCCGGCCAGGTCGGCGGAGCCGCCCCACAGTTCGGGGATGACCGGGCCGAGGGCCTGGAGGACCTTGCCGGACGCGGCGCGCGTGGCGACCTTGGAGCCGGTCTCGAAGGCGGGCAGCGCCTGCTCCCAGCCCTCGGGGAGGCGGCCTGCGACGATGCGGTCGAGGAGCTGCGAGCGCTCGGGGTCGGCGTTCCGCCACTCGGCGAGCTGCTTGTCCCAGGCGGCGTGCGCCTCGGCGCCGCGGTCGAGGGCCTTGCGGCTGTGCGCGATGACCTCGTCCTCGACGATGAAGGACTGCTCGGGGTCGAAGCCGAGGACGCGCTTGGTGGCGGCGATCTCGTCGGCGCCGAGCGCGGAGCCGTGGGAGGCCTCGGTGTTCTGCGCGGTCGGGGCGGGCCAGGCGATGATCGTGCGCATGGCGATGATCGAGGGGCGCTCGGTCTCGGCCTTGGCGGCGGCGAGGGCCTCGTACAGGGCCTTGACGTCGGTGTTGCCGTCGGCCTGGGGCTCGATGCGCTGCACGTGCCAGCCGTAGGCCTCGTAGCGCGCGAGGACGTCCTCGGAGAACGCGGTCGCGGTGTCGCCCTCGATGGAGATGTGGTTGTCGTCGTAGACGAAGACCAGGTTGCCGAGCTTCTGGTGTCCGGCGAGGGAGCTGGCTTCGGCGGAGACGCCTTCCTCCAGGTCGCCGTCGGAGACGATCGCCCAGATGGTGTGGTCGAACGGGGAGGCGCCCTCGGGGGCCTCGGGGTCGAACAGGCCGCGCTCGTAGCGGGCGGCCATGGCCATGCCCACGGCGTTGGCGACGCCCTGGCCGAGCGGCCCGGTCGTGGTCTCGACACCGGCGGTGTGCCCGTACTCGGGGTGGCCCGGCGTCTTCGAGCCCTGCGTGCGGAACGCCTTCAGGTCGTCGAGCTCCAGCTCGTACCCGGACAGGAAGAGCTGGGTGTAGAGGGTGAGGCTGGTGTGGCCGGGCGACAGGACGAAGCGGTCGCGGCCGGTCCACTCCGGGTCGGCCGGGTCGTGGCGCATCGCCTTCTGGAAGAGGGTGTACGCGGCCGGGGCGAGGCTCATCGCCGTACCCGGGTGCCCGTTGCCGACCTTCTGCACGGCGTCGGCCGCGAGGAGCCGGGCGGTGTCGACGGCACGCTGGTCGAGGTCGGTCCACTCGAAGGGGCGCGCGAAGGGGTCGAGTCCGTTCGGTGTCTGAGTGCTCATCTGTACAGCTTCCTTCGCATCCGTTGCATGTCCGTCGTGCCGTAAGACACAGCAGGCCGGGACCAAAGTCCCTGGTCGAACCACCTACGAACTTAAAGGTCATACTTTTCGCCAGGTAGGTGCGCCCGTGCCAGTGTTCGGTGAAAATGGGACACCTACAGGAGTGGAAGCCAAGGAAGGTTCATGACGGAGCAGGGCCCCGCGCAGACGAGCGCACATCTGGGAGCGACCCCCGGAGATCGAGCGCACATCCGCACCTATCCCTTCGACCCGAGCGCGAGCGTCTCCGGGGTCGGGATACAGATCGGCCCGATGGGCACCGAGGGGCCGTGGGCCGGCGGAGTCGGCCTCTCCCGCCGCGTCCACCGCATCGACTTCCACGTGCTCCTCTTCTTCCGCGCGGGCCCCGTACGCCACATGATCGACTTCACGGAGTACGAGGTGGGGGCCGGGGACATCCTGTGGATCAGGCCCGGCCAGGTGCACGGCTTCTCGACGACGGAGGACTACGCCGGCACGGCCCTGACGATGCAGCCGGGCTTCCTGCCGCGCGCGATCGTCGAGGCGACGGGCCTGTACCGCTACGACCGCCCCCCACTGCTGCGCCCGGACGCGCCCCAACTGGCGGCGATGAACGCCTCGTTGGGGCAGTTGCAGCGCGAGTACCTGGACACCTCCACGCTCCCGCTGAGCCTGCACACCTCGGTCCTGCGGCACTCCCTCACGGCGCTGATGCTGCGCGTGGCGCATGTGTCGGCGCAGGCCGCGGCGGACGAGTGCGCGCCGCAGCCCGACACGACGTTCACCCGCTTCCGCACCGCGGTCGAGAAGGAGTTCACGACCAATCACAGCGTCAGCGCGTACGCGGACGAGCTGGGTTACTCGCGCCGCACCCTGGTCCGCGCGGTGCGCGCCGCGACCGGCCAGACCCCGAAGGCGTTCATCGACCGCCGCGTGATTCTGGAGGCGAAGCGCCTGCTCGCCCACACGGAACTCCCGGTCGGCCGGATCGGCGTGGCCGTCGGCTTCGGCGACTCGGCGAACTTCTCGAAGTACTTCCAGCAGCACACGGGCGTGACCCCGGCCGCGTTCCGGGCGGAACAGGTCTGACGTCCGCGCCGGGACAGGTCCGCCGTCCGCGCCGGATAGGGTCGCCCGCATGGCACGCCACACCCCCACCACCTGCCCCTGCGGACTCCCGCAGCCGTACGAGAACTGCTGCGGCCGGTACCACTCCGGCGCCGCCGCCGCGCCGACCGCGGAGGCGCTCATGCGCTCGCGGTACGTCGCCTTCGTACGGCGCGACGCCGCGTATCTGCTGCGCAGTTGGCACCCGGACACCCGGCCGCCGGTGATCGAGTTCGACCCGGGGCTGACCTGGACCGGCCTGGAGATCCTCGGCACGAGCGAGGGGACGGCGTTCCACCAGAGCGGCACCGTCACGTTCCGCGCGCGCTACCGGGACGACGGCCGGGCGGGTTCCCTGCACGAGCGCAGCCAGTTCCTGCGGGTGGGCGGGGCGTGGGTGTACGTCGACGGGGAGTTCATCCAGTAGCCCCCGGCGGCTCCTTACCCGTAGCCCCGTGGCCCGTGACGGGAAGTCCCTTACGGCACAAGGGAGTTCAGGGCGCCAGGATGTCCAGCTCCTGGAGCGCGCCGACCGCGATCTCACGCGTGAGCGCCTCCGCGCGCTCCGCGTCGCCTTCCCGTACGGCCTCCGCGACCTGGACGTGCAGGGTGACGGCCGCGGGGTCCGGGTCCTCGAACATGACCTGGTGGTGGGTGCGGCCCGCGAGGACCTCGGCGACCAGGTCGCCGAGGTGCGCGAACATCTCGTTGCCGGAGGCGTTCAGGACGATCCGGTGGAACTCGATGTCGTGGACGAGGTACTTCTCCAACTGCTGGCCGCGCGAACTGGCCACCATGCCGAGGGCGCACTCGGTGAGCGCGGCGCACTGCTCGGCGCTCGCGTGCCGCGCGGCGAGGCCCGCGGCGACCGGTTCGACCGCGGAGCGCAGGACCGTGAGCGAGCGCAGCTGGCGCGGCCGGTCTGCTCCCGCGAGGCGCCAGCGGATGACCTGCGGATCGTAGACGTGCCATTCCTCGGCGGGCCGCACCGTCACCCCGACGCGTCGCCGGGACTCGACCAGGTGCATGGATTCCAGGACGCGCACGGCCTCGCGCATCACCGAGCGGGACACCTCGTAGCGCTGGGCGAGTTCGTCCGTGCGCAGGACGCTGCCCGCCGGGTACTCCCCCGCTGTGATGGCGGGGCCGAGGCTGTCGAGAACGCGTGCGTGCAGCCCCTGGCCCTGTGTGCTCATGACGGAAGCCTAGACGGCGCGGAAGCCGGGGCGGGCAGGCGGGAACAAAAGGTCTGACTTTTATGTCACAGACTCTTGAATTAGTCAGACCTTTTGAGTTTCAGTGACGTGACACAGCGATGTCGATGAAGACAGCGAGGCAGTACGCGATGAGCACCCCCCACGTCGTCGTGGTCATGGGCGTGGCAGGCACCGGCAAGACAACGATCGGTCCCCTGCTCGCCGAGCGACTCGGCGTCCCCTACGCCGAGGGCGACGACTTCCACCCCCAGGCCAACATCGACAAGATGTCGGCGGGGACCCCCCTGGACGACGACGACCGCTGGCCGTGGCTCGAAGCCATCGGCAAGTGGGCCCACGGCCGGGCCGGCCGCGGCGGGGTCGTCTCCAGCTCCGCGCTCAAGCGTGCCTACCGGGACCGGCTGCGCGCCGAGGCCCCGGACGCCGTCTTCCTGCACCTGACCGGCAGCAGGGAGCTCATCCTCGACCGGATGAGCCACCGCGAGGGCCACTTCATGCCGACCAG
Organism: Streptomyces sp. NPDC052225; assembly: GCF_040679615.1. NCBI lineage: Bacteria > Bacillati > Actinomycetota > Actinomycetes > Kitasatosporales > Streptomycetaceae > Streptomyces > Streptomyces sp. NPDC052225. Next base: position 44,168 of record NZ_JBFAVD010000029.1, read on the forward strand.
CCTGCTGGACTCCCAGTTCGCCACGCTCCAGCCCCTGGAGCAGGACGAGGCGGGCGTCGCCGTCGACGTGTCGGGCTCCCCGGAGGAGATCGCCGACCGGGCCGCCGAGGCCCTGGCCGCGCTCGACACCCCGTAGCCGCCGCCACCCCCCTCAGTCCCCCTCCCCACTCCTCGTACAAGGGATAAGACCGTGACCAGTCTCAGCGTCGAGATGCTGGCAGCGGACACCGTCGAGCCGATCACGTCCGCTGGCCATGCCCAGCTCGGGATCGCCGTGCTCGCGGGCATCGCCGTCATCGTCCTGCTCATCACGAAGTTCAAGCTGCACGCCTTCCTCGCCCTGACCATCGGCTCGCTCGCGCTCGGCGCGTTCGCCGGGGCGCCGCTCGACAAGGCCATCGCCAGCTTCACCGCGGGGCTCGGCTCCACGGTCGCCGGTGTGGGTGTGCTGATCGCGCTCGGCGCGATCCTCGGCAAGCTGCTCGCCGACTCCGGCGGCGCCGACCAGATCGTCGACACCATCCTCGCGAAGGCCGGGAAGTCCGGCGGCAGGGCCATGCCCTGGGTGATGGTCCTCATCGCGGCCGTGATCGGTCTGCCGCTCTTCTTCGAGGTCGGCATCGTGCTGCTGATCCCGGTCGTCCTGATGGTCGCCAAGCGCGGCAACTACTCGCTGATGCGCATCGGCATCCCGGCGCTCGCCGGTCTGTCGGTCATGCACGGTCTGATCCCGCCGCACCCCGGCCCGCTCGTCGCGATCGACGCGGTCGGCGCCAACCTGGGCATCACGCTCGCGCTCGGCATCGTCGTCGCCATCCCGACGGTGATCATCGCCGGTCCGGTCTTCTCGCGGTACGCCGCGAAGTGGGTCGACGTCCCGGTGCCGGACAAGATGCTTCCGGCGCGCGCCTCCGAGGACCTGGTCAAGCGCCCGAGCTTCGGTGCCGCCCTGGCCACGATCCTGCTGCCGGTCGCGATGATGCTGTCCAAGGCCCTGGTCGACATCATCGTGGACAACCCTGAGCACACGGTCCAGCGCGTCTTCGACGTCGTCGGCTCCCCGCTGATCGCGCTGCTCGCGGCCGTCATCCTCGGCATGTTCACGCTGGGCCGGGCGGCCGGCTTCAGCAAGGGCCGGCTCCAGGCGACCACCGAGAAGTCCCTCGCCCCGATCGCGGGCATCCTGCTCATCGTCGGCGCGGGCGGCGGCTTCAAGCAGACCCTGATCGACTCGGGTGTCGGCCAGATGGTCCTGGACATCTCCAAGGACTGGAACATCCCGGCGCTGCTCCTCGCCTGGCTGATCGCCGTCGTGATCCGTCTGGCCACCGGCTCGGCGACCGTCGCGACCGTCTCGGCCGCCGGTCTGGTCGCGCCCCTCGCCGCGAACATGAGCGACTCCCACACGGCGCTCCTGGTCCTCGCGATCGGCGCGGGCTCGCTGTTCTTCAGCCATGTCAACGACGCCGGGTTCTGGCTGGTCAAGGAGTACTTCGGGCTGAGCGTCGGGCAGACGCTGAAGACCTGGTCGGTCATGGAGACGCTCATCTCCGTGGTCGCGGGAGGCGTCGTCCTGCTCCTGTCGTTGGTGATCTAGCCACCGAACGCCTTCGGTTGAACGTCAAGGGTCCGTGCCAGGTGCACGGGCCCTTGACTTCGAGAGCACTCCAACACGTTGACTGTGCGCCCATGCGATACACCCAGCTCGGACGCACCGGACTCAAGGTCAGCCGACTCGTGCTCGGCACGATGAACTTCAGCGGCGAGGCCGACGTCACCGACGAGAAGACCGCCCACGCGCTGATGGACGCCGCTCTCGACGCGGGCGTCAATTTCTTCGACACGGCGAACATCTACGGCAACGCCGAGGAGAAGGGCGCCACCGAGCGCATCATCGGCAACTGGTTCGCGCAGGGCGGCGGCCGGCGCGACAAGGTCGTCCTCGCCACCAAGGTCTACGGCAACATGACGCAGGACGGCACGGGCTTCAACCACGAGTCGTGGCCGAACCACATCAAGCTCAGCGCCCTCAACATCCGCCGCGCGGTGGACGCTTCGCTCCAGCGCCTGGGCACCGACCACATCGACCTCTACCAGTTCCACCACGTCGACCGGGACACCCCGTTCGACGAGATCTGGCAGGCGATGGACGTCCTCGTGCAGCAGGGCAAGATCCTCTACGCGGGATCGTCGAACTTCCCCGGCTACAAGATCGCCCAGGCCAACGAGACCGCCGCGCGCCGCGGCCGGCCCGGCCTGGTCAGCGAGCAGTGCCTCTACAACCTCTTCGAGCGGCGCGCCGAGATGGAGATCATCCCGGCCGCACGGGAGTACGGCGTCGGGGTCATCCCCTGGTCGCCGCTGCACCAGGGCCTGTTGGGCGGCGCGGTCCGCAAGCAGCGCGAGGGCACGGGCACCCGGACCAACATGGGCCGTTCCGCCACCGGGCTCGGCGACCCGGCGGTGCGGGCGCGCGTCGAGGCGTACGAGAAGGTCGTCGCCGAGCACGGCATGGAGCCCGGCGAGGTCGCCCTGGCGTGGCTCCTCACCCGGCCCGGGGTGACGGGTCCGATCGTCGGCCCGCGCACGGCGGAGCAGCTGGAGTCGGCGCTGCGGGCGGTCGAACTTGAGCTGCCGGAGGGGCTGTTGGCAAGGCTGGACGAGATCTTCCCGGGGCCGGGGGCGTCGCCGGAGGCGTTCGCGTGGTGAGGTGGTTGGCCGGGTGAGGCGGTTCGCCGAGTGAGGTGGCTCGCCGGGTGAGGTTGTTGGCCGGGTGAGGTGGGCGCTCAGTTCAGCCACTCGCCGTGTTCGCGTTCGGCCCAGTCCCGTCGTACGAAACCGGTGCGCATGCCCGTACGCGCCTCGGGGTCGCCGGCCGCCATCCCGATGTGGCCGGCGATCACGACGCCGAGCGCGAGCGACAGCCAGTCGTGCACGAAGGTACTGGCGGTGCGCCAGGCCAGCGGGGCGAGATGCGTGAACCACATCAGCAGTCCGGTGCCGAGCATGACGAGGACGGCACCTGCGAGCCAGGCCGCCCACAGTTTCTGACCGGCGTTGAACTTGCCTGCCGTACGGCCCCGTCGACGCCTCAAGGTCGCGCGCAGCCACGCCTTGTCGCGGGGGCCGAAGCGGTTGAGGCGGTGCAGGTCGCGGCGGAAGGCGCGGGAGGCGAGGCCCAGCAGGAACGGTGCGGGCAGCAGCAGTCCCGCCCCCTCGTGGAGCCGGACCACCAGGTCGCGGCGGCCGACGAGCTCGGCGAGCTGGGGCAGGTAGAGGCAGGCCGCGGTGACGACGCAGACGCCCATGAGCGCGGCGGTCGTGAGGTGGACCCAGCGTTCGGCGCGGGTGAACCGTTCAACTCGTGGGTGCATCGCCCCGCCCGTTCGACTTGCCGACCCAGGCGTCTACGTCGTAGCCGCGCTCTTCCCAGTAGCCGGGTTCGACCTGGTCGGTGACCGTGATCCCGGAGAGCCACTTGGCCGACTTGTAGAAGTACATCGGCGCGACGTACAGGCGGACCGGGCCTCCGTGGCTGTGCCCCAGATCCTTGTCCCGCATCTTCAGGGCCACCAACACGTCGGCGCGGCGGGCCTGTTGGAGAGTCAGGCTCTCGCTGTACGCACCGTCGAAGCAGGTCAGCCGTACGGCCTTGGCGCCGGGCCGCACGCCCGCCGCGTCCAGGAGCCGTGAGAGCCGTACGCCCTCGAAGGGGGTGCCCGGGACGCGCCAGCCCGTGACGCACTGGACGTCGCGGACGAGGCGGGTCTGGGGCTGCGCCCGCAGGTCGGCCAGCGTGTAGGTGGCGGGGGTGTCGACCAGGCCGTCGACGGTGAGGCGGTAGTCCTGGGCGGACTTGTGCGGGACAGAGGCGGCGACGGAGTAGTACCGGAAGCCGCCGCCGTTCGGGAACAGGTCCGTCAGGCCCGTGGGGTCCTTCTGCGCCACGTCCTCGAAGGCGGTCTGCAGCGCGGGGGCGGCGGCCATGCCGAGCGCTGCCGCGCCGAGCATGCCCAGGATCACTCGGCGTCCTACGGGGGCGCCGGGTTCCCTTTCGGGCGGGGGTTCTTGGTGCGGGGTCACGCTTTGATTCGAGCACCGGACGCTGACGGGGGCCAGGGGTTCCCGGCCCCCGTCAGCAATTCGTCATCTCTGCGCCGGCCTGCCGGCGGGGCGAGTCAGTCAAGCCCTTGGGGCGTCCGGGGCAGAGCCCCAGGCCTCAGCGCCGTTGCCGGTCGCGCTTTCGTCGGCGGGTGCCGCGCCGTCGTGGTTGCTCGCGCAGTTCCCCGCGCCCCTGGCGGGGCTGCGGAGCCGCAAATCGAAACAGTCCCGCGCCCCTTACGGGGCTGGGCACATCAAGCCCCTGCGGCGATTGAGCAGCGGGGTCCGGGGCAGAGCCCCAGGCCTCAGCGCCGTTGCCGGTCGCGCTTTCGTCGGCGGGTTGCCGCGCCGTCGTGGTTGCTCGCGCAGTTCCCCGCGCCCCTGACGGGGCGCAGCTCCGTCGCGGTTGGTCGCGCCCACGCGGCGGAGCCGCAAATCGAAACAGCCCCGCGCCCCTGGCGGGGCTGCGGAGCCGCAGATCGATACAGCCCCGCGCCCCTTACGGGGCCGTCCTCAGCCCGCGCGCTTTTCGAGCTGGAACGCCTCGTTGCCCAGGCCGATGCGGGCGTGGGCCTCCGGGTTGCGGGCGCGGAGCAGGACGCTGTAGGCCACGCCGATCAGTGCGGCCAGGGCGATGATGCCGGGGAGGATCCAGTTCAGGGAGGAGTCGGGGCCCGAGCCGACCAGGACGTCGAAGTCCTTGATCGTGTAGCCGGCGATGACCAGGAGGGCGAGGCCGGCGAGGCCCGAGGAGATGATGCGCCACAGCTGCGCGCCCGCGGCACCGCGCTTCACGAAGAAGACGATGACGGCGAGGGACGCGGTGGCCATGAGGAGGATGACGCCGAGGGCACCCACGTTGCCGCCCCACGTGAACAGGTGCAGGACCGGCGCTGTCGGGTCCCCGGCGGGGCCGTCGTCGGCGATGGCGAAGCCGATGACGATGATCAGGGAGACGACGGACTGAAGGACGGAGCCCGTGCCGGGCGCCCCGGTCCCCGTGTTGGTGCGGCCGAACCGCGCCGGCAGCAGCCCCTCGCGGCCCATGGCGAACGCGTACCGCGCGACCACGTTGTGGAAGGAGAGCAGCGCCGCGAACATCCCGGTGACGAAGAGGACGTGGACGATGTCGGTGAACGTGCCGCCGAGCCGGTCCTCGGTCAGCCCGAACAGCAGGCCCGCCGACTGCTTCTGCGCGGCGCCGACGATCGACGCGGGTCCGGTGGCGACGGTCAGCGCCCAGGAGCTGATGGCGAAGAAGACGGCGACGCCGCCGACGGCCAGGAACATGACGCGGGGCACGAGGATGTGCGGGCGGCTCGTCTCCTCCGCGTAGACCGGTGCCTGCTCGAAGCCGGTGAACCCGGCGATGCAGAAGCACAGGGCGGTGCCGAGGCCCACGCCGGAGAGCGTGTCCGGGTTGAACGCGTGCAGGGACAGGCCCTGCGCGCCGGGGTCACCGATCGCCGCGATGTCGAAGACGACCACGACGGCAACCTCGATCAGGAGCAGCACGCCGAGGACCTTCGCGTTCACGTCGATCTTCAGCAGACCGAGCACGCCGACGGCGACGACGGCGAGCAACGCCGGTATCCACCAGGCGAGTTCGATGTCGAGGTACTGCTGCGCGAGCCCGGCGACCTCGAAGCCGAACATCCCGTAGATGCCGACCTGGAGCACGCTGTACGCCACCAGCGCGACGAGGGCGGCCGCGGCGCCCGCGGTCGGGCCGAGCCCGCGGGATATGTACGCGTAGAACGCGCCGGCGTTGTGCACGTGCCGGCTCATCTCCGCGTAGCCGACGCTGAAGAGGGCGAGGACGACGCCGAGGATGAGGAAGAGGAGGGGCTGCCCGACGACGCCCATGACGGCGTACGTCGTCGGCATCACACCGGCGACCACCATCAGCGGGCCGGTCGCGGCGAGCACGGACAGGAGCAGCCCCGCCGTCCCGAGCCGCCCGGCGCGCAGCGCGCTCTCCTCTCCCAGATACGTGCTGATGCCCGGCTCGGCACCGGCCGTCACGCCGGTGGTTCTGCCGGTCGCACTCGAACTACCCGTCGTCATCGCGGGGTTGTCCCTTCCCATGGATGCTCACTGAAGTGGTCACGCCGAGCCGAGCGCGGCACTGCGCGCGGCACGGAACGCTTCGTTCGGGTCCCGGTCCGGATAGGACCAGGGGGCCGGGGTGGCATGGTGGCCGATCCGGTGGAACAGGGCGGCCGCCTCGGCGGGACGGCCCTCGCAGTACTTGGCGTGGGCGAGGAAGTTGAGGTCGATGCGGCCGCGCGGGTGCGTGACACCGGCCCGGTCGTGCGGGTCGCCCCACTCCAGCCACCAGTCGAACGCGGCCTTCATGACGAGCCGGGCCCGCCGTCCGGTCCAGTGCCCGGAGGCCTTGGGGTCGTCCGGTTCGCTGCCCGCCTTCGCGAGGACGCGGTAGCGCTCGGCGTGGGCGACGACCGGGAGCACCGCCAACGGCGAGGCGGACGGCGCCTGTTCGGCCGCCCAGGACGCGAAGTCGTACACCTCGTGCAGCGGGTCCTGACCGGCCTCGGGACGCCGCTCGGCGAGCCGGGCGACCATCAGGTGGTGCGCGTGATGGTGCCAGGGGTGACGGTGACGCACCTCGTCGAAGAGGCGTACGACGTCCTCCTCGCGCCCCAACTCCCGCTCCAGGAGCAGCAGTCCGAGCCAGGGCGTGGGGTCGGCGGGCACCAGGGAGGCCGCGTCGAGGCAGGCGTCGCGGGCCCTGTCGGGGCGCTCCTTGCCGGCCACGGCGCGGTACACGGCGGCGCAGGCGAGCAGCACGGGCGCGTCCGTCGACTCGGGCTCGGCCAGATGCCAGTCGCGCACCCAGGCGGCCGCGGTGGGTTCCTGCGCGAGGACGGTGACGCGGTGGCCGCGCCGGTCCCAGTCGTCCCCGGTGGCGGCGAGCAGCGCCCGCACCTCGGTCCAGCGCCCCTGCGCGAGCGCGGTGCGGGCGGCGACGAGCGCGGAGTCGTCGAGTGCGGGATCGCCGATGCCCGCCGATTGCGCGGCCTTCTTGCGGGAGCGCCCGAGGGGAGGCGGGGGTGGGGACACCGCGGCGGTTCCTCTACGACTGTTCAGATCTGGGGTGCTGCTGACGGCTCCGACGGCGCGACGCTGCGCGGCCGGGCGGATGATCACGCACAGCAAAGCGGTACGGGGTGCTCCGCGTCAAGGGCTGTCGGGTGACGGGATTCACCAACTCGCCTCGGGCCCGGCGCAGTTCATCCGAGGGGCCCGTCAACCGCCTCCTTGAGCAGGGGTGTTGTCCGAGTGACACGAGTAGGTTGCGGTCCGGTGTCGAGCCGCTCGGGCGGGGCACTCGTGGAGCGCGGGGCGTCCCGGGGCGCTATCGTCGGCCCCATACCACCAGCCCTGCCCGATCCAGCAGTCGTCCGAGGTGCGCAGCGTGTCGGTTCTCGTTCTCGTCCTCGCCGTGAGCGCCGCCTGCTGCCTGGGCGTGGGTTTCGTCCTCCAGCAGAACGCGGCGCGGCACGCGCCGCTGGGCGACTTCCTCTCCCCGCGGCTCCTCCTCGATCTCGTACGGGTGCCGCGCTGGCTGGGCGGCATCGGCCTGATGGTGTGCGGCATGGTGCTCGGGGCAATCGCGCTCGGGCAGGGCGAGGTCACCCTCGTGGAGCCGCTCCTCGCCACGAACCTGCTCTTCGCGCTCGCCCTCTCCCGCCACCAGACGCGACAGCCGCTCGGCCGACAGGGCTGGGCGGGGCTGCTGCTGCTCGCGGGCGGCGTGACCGCGTTCATCGTCGCGGGGCAGCCGCGCGGCGGCAGCGCGGTCACGGATCCGCTGCGGCACTGGCTGATCGTGGGCGTGATGGTCGGCGGCGCCCTGTTCCTCGCGGCGCTCGCCAAGCGGTCCCGGCTGAGCGCGGGCCCGGTCCTGCTCGCGGTGGCGGCGGGCCTCCTGTACGGGGTGCAGGACGCGTTGACGCGGGTGAGCGGGCAGCGGTTCTCGTCCGGGGGCCTCGTCGAGCTGTTCACCGGGTGGCAGCCGTACGCGGTGGCCGCGCTCGGGGTGACGGGGCTCGTCCTCGTACAGAGTGCGTTCGAGACGGCGCCGCTGCGGATGTCGTTGCCGGCGCTCACCGCTGCGCAGCCTTTGGCGGGGATCGCGTGCGGGGTGGGTTTTCTGGGGGACCGGTTGCGGACGGATGTCGGGGCGCTCGTGTGGGAGGCGGTGGGGTTGGCCGGGATCGTGGTGGGGGTGGTGTTGCTCGGGTTGCACCCCGCCATGCCGGGCGCTGCCGCGCGGGGGCGGGACCATGTGGGGGCCGGGGCCTAGGGCGCCTTCCCGTCTGCCGGGTTCGGGTGGTCGGGCGGGTGGGGCTTTCGTCGTGGCTGGTCGCGCAGTTCCCCGCGCCCCTGAGATGCGCACCTTCGGTGCGACATCTCATCGGGCGCGTTCGCGTCGGGGAAATGCGGCGCGAAGCGTCTGCATTTCAGGGGCGCGGGGAACTGCGCGATCAGCCCCCACCCACCCGCACCCGGCAACAAAAGGGAACGGCCCGCGGCGCGTAGCCTCGCCCCCATGAATCCCGCCGAAGAGATCCTCGACATCGTCGACGAGCACGACCGCGTGATCGGCCAGGCACCGCGCGGCGAGGTGTACGCCCGAGGGATGCGGCACCGGTGCGCGTTCATCCTGGCCACCGACCCGGAGGGCCGCGTCTTCGTGCACCGGCGGACCAGGACCAAGCTGGCGTTCCCCGGGATGTACGACATGTTCGTCGGCGGGGTCGTCGGCGCAGGCGAGTCGTACGACGAGGCGGCGCTGCGCGAGGCGGAGGAGGAGCTCGGGGTGTCCGGGCTGCCGCAGCCGACGCCCCTGTTCAAGTTCCTGTACGAGGACGGCGGGGGCGGCGCCTGGTGGTCGTACGTGTATGAGGTGACCGTCGAGGGGGCGGTGCATCCGCAGGCCGAGGAGATCGACTGGCACGCGTTCCTGAGCAGGGACGAGCTGGAGGGGAAGATCGGCACGTGGGAGTGGACGCCGGACGGCCTCGCCGCGTACGAGCGCTGGAAAAGGCACCGGTAATGTCCTGCGGGTGATCGAATTCGCGCGCAACGTCCGGCTCTGGTTCGCACCGGAGCGGATCAGGGACGAGGGTGACACGCCCGACTACCGCTTCTCGCTGGCCAACGAGCGGACCTTCCTCGCCTGGGTGCGCACGGCGCTCGCGCTGATCGGCGGTGGCTTCGCCGTGGACCAGTTCCTGCCCGACCTGCGCTGGGGCTGGCGGGTCGGGCTCGCTCTCGCGCTGCTCGCGGCGGGCGTGCTGTGCTCGCTGCGGGCCGTGAGCCACTGGGTGCGCTGCGAGCGGGCGATGCGGCGCGGCGAGGACCTGCCGGCGTCCCGGTTCCCGGCGCTGCTCAGCGTGGTGGTCGCCCTGGTCGCCGTGGCGATGGTGTTCGTGGTGCTGCTCGGGTGGGAGGGCTAGCCGTGGGCGGGCCGGTGCGCGATCCGGGGTTGCAGCCCGCGCGGACGCGGCTCGCGTGGCGCCGTACGACCCTGTCCTGCACCGTCGCCGCCGTGCTCGCCGTGAAGGCCGCGCTCCAGAGCTCCGGCGGGCGGACGCTGGGGCTGGTCGCGGCGGCGCTGGTCCTGCTGGTGTGGCTGGGGTTCCTCGCGGTCGCGCACCGGCGGATCACCGGGCTCGCCCTGAACGAGGCCGAGCCGCCGCTGATGACCCGGCGCGGGGCCGCGACGGCGGCGCTGTGCGTGGTCGCCATGGCGGTGTTCGCGGCGGCACTCGTGGTGTGAGACCGGAAAGCGGCGTAACGCCGCCTTCAGGACATTCCGGGCTAGCCTGAAGGCGTCAGCCACGGACGTCACCGAAGGTGAGCACCATGACCACCCTCCACCAGGAGCACCCCGTCCACGAGCACGCGCACGGCCCCTCCTGCGGGCACGAGGCCGTGCGGCACGGGGACCATGTCGACTACGCGCACGACGGGCATCTGCACGCCGAGCACGACGGCCACTGGGACGAGTGCGAGCCCGGCGGTCACGTCGCGCACGAGGGACACGAGCACCGGCACGGCGCCGACTGCGGCCACCCCGCGGTCACGCACGGCGACCACGTCGACTACGTGCACGACGGCCACCGGCACGCGGAGCACGACGGTCACTGGGACGACCACTGATCCCGCACACGCGCACCGGGCCCGGCAGTTGCTGCCGGGCCCTTTCGCTCGTCGGCGCGGCAGGGCACCGTAGGCACGTAATGACGATCACGTTTTCCTGAGCCACTGGACGACATACCGACTGGTCGGCATGATGAGGGGCACCCTGCCACTCGCCCCCGGAGGACCGCGATGAGTCACCCCCCAGGCCTCGACCTCGACCAGCTGCGCGCCCACCTCGACCGCGAGCGGCCCGGTCTGGTCGGCGGCCCGCTGTCCGGGCGGCTCATCGAGGGCGGGCGCTCCAACCTCACGTACGAGGTGAGCGACGGGACCACGAAGTGGGTGGTGCGGCGGCCGCCGCTCGGCCACGTCCTGGCGACCGCGCACGACATGAAGCGCGAGCACCGGGTGATCGCGGCGCTGCACCCGACGAAGGTGCCGGTGCCCGAGCCGCTGCTGCTGTGCGAGGACGACAGCGTGCTCGGCGCGCCGTTCTACGTCATGGAGTTCGTGGACGGGACGCCGTACCGGACCGCGGAGCAGCTCGCGCCGCTCGGCGCCGAGCGGACCCGGGCCGCCGTGTTCGGGCTCGTGGACACGCTCGTCGATCTGCACGCGGTCGACCCTGCGGCGGTCGGGCTCGAGGACTTCGGGCGCCCGGACGGCTTCCTGGAGCGGCAGTTGAGGCGCTGGGGCAAGCAGCTCGACGCGTCCCGCAACCGCGACCTCAAGGGGATCGACGAGCTCCAGGCGTCCCTGGCCCGCACGCTCCCCGTCTCCCCCGCGCCGACGATCGTGCACGGCGACTACCGTCTCGACAACGTCCTTGTACGGCAGGACGCCGATGGGGCCGACCGCATCAAGGCGATCCTCGACTGGGAGATGTCGACGCTCGGCGACCCGCTCACCGACGTGGGCCTGCTGGTGATGTACAGCGCGCCGCTGGAGCTGCCCGACTCCCCCATCTCCACGACCGCCACGGCGGCCGGGCACCCGTCCCCCGCCGAGCTGGTCGAGCGGTACGCCGCGCGCTCGGGGCGCGACGTGTCCGCGGTCGCCTGGTACACGGCGTTCGCCTGGTTCAAGCTCGCGGTGATCCTCGAGGGCATCCACTACCGCTACACGCTCGGCCGGACGGTCGGCGCCGGCTTCGACCGGATCGGCGAGCTGGTCCCCGTCTTCATCGAGCACGGTCTCACCACCCTTCAGGGTCTTCACGGTCTTCAGGAAGGCTGATCCCACCATGGACTTCGCATTCGACGCGCGTACGCAGGAGCTGCGGGAGCGGCTGCTCGCCTTCATGGACGCGCATGTGTACCCGGCGGAGGCCGTCGCCGCCGAGCAGCGCGCGGCACTCTCCTCGCCGTGGCAAACCCCGGCCGTGGTCGAGGAGTTGAAGGCCGAGGCGCGCAGGCAGGGCCTGTGGAATCTGTTCCTTCCCGACGCCGAGCACGGGGCCGGGCTCACCAATCTCCAGTACGCGCCGCTCGCCGAAATCACCGGCCGCAGCCCGCAGTTGGCGCCGACCGCGCTCAACTGCGGAGCCCCGGACACCGGGAACATGGAGGTGCTCGCGCAGTTCGGCACCGAGGCGCAGAAGAAGCAGTGGCTGGAGCCGCTGCTCGCCGGGGAGATCCGGTCGGCGTTCGCGATGACCGAGCCGGAGGTCGCCTCCTCCGACGCCACGAACATCACGACGCACATCGAGCGCTCCGCGGACGGCACGGACGAGTACGTCATCACGGGCCGCAAGTTCTACATCTCGGGTGCCATGAACCCGGACTGCAAGGTCTTCATCGTGATGGGCAAGACCGACCCCGACGGACCCGACATCCGCCGCCAGCAGTCGATGGTGCTGGTGCCGCGCGACACCCCGGGTGTCGAGGTGCGCCGCGCGATGACCGTGTACGGCTTCGAGGACCACTGGCACGGCGGGCACGCGGAGGTCGTCTTCGACCACGCCCGCGTCCCGGTGTCGAACCTGATCGGCGAGGAGGGCGGCGGCTTCGGCATCGCCCAGGCGCGCCTCGGCCCGGGCCGGATCCACCACTGCATGCGGTTGATCGGCATGGCCGAGCGGGCGATCGAGCTGATGTGCAAGCGCGCCGTGGCCCGTACGGCGTTCGGCAAGCCGCTGGCCCAGCAGGGCGTCGTCCAGGAGTGGATCGCCGACGCGCGGGTCGCCGTCGAGCAGTTGCGGCTGCTCGTCCTCAAGACGGCCTGGCTGATGGACACCGTGGGCAACCGCGGCGCCCACACGGAGATCCAGTCCATCAAGATCGCCACCCCGCGCACGGTCGTCGACATCATCGACAAGGCCGTCCAGCTGCACGGCGCGGGCGGCGTCTCGCAGGACTTCCCGCTGGCCGAGCTCTGGGCGGGCGCGCGCACGCTGCGCCTGGCCGACGGCCCGGACGAGGTGCACCAGCGGTCGCTGGCCCGCCGGGAGCTGAAGCAGTACCTCTAGCAGCCCCCGTGGGCAGTCCCCTTCAGTAGCCGCCGCCGATGTCGTGGTCGGCGAGCGCCAGCCGGCGCAAGAAGCAGCGGACGTACAGGAGTTGGCGGTACGCCGCCCGCAGGGGGCGCGGGCGGCGGGGAGCGTAGGCGGCGGTCCACAGGGCGGGTACGTGATCCATGGCCCCAGCCTCGCGCCGCCTCCGCCTGCCGGTCCAACAGATCGTTTCGCTCGGTCGCATCCATAGAATCGATGGGTGGAGATACGTCAGCTGCGCCACTTCGTGGCGGTCGTGACCGAGGGCAGTTTCACCGCGGCGGCCCGCGCCGAGCTCATCGTGCAGTCCGCGCTCAGTACGTCGGTCAGGAACCTGGAGCGCGAACTGGGCGCGGAGCTGTTCGACCGGACGGGCCGCCGTGTCGTGCTCACCGAGGCCGGGCGGGCGCTGCTCCCCCAGGCGCGGCAGCTGCTCGCCGGGGCCGCCGCGGCGAAGGAGTCCGTGGCGCGAGTGGCCGGGCTCGGCACCGGACGGGTCGCGATCGGCACGATCCAGACCTTGACCTGTGTGGACCTCGCGGCCGAACTCGCCGCCTTCCACCGGGAGTTGCCCGGCATCCAGGTGTCCGTGCGCGAAGGCCCCGTGGAGGAACTGATCGAGGGGCTGCGGGCTGGCGAACTCGACCTGGCGTTCCTCGCGCCGGACGCCCGCCGCCTCCCCGACGGCCTCGCCGCGTTCGGGACCTGGCGGGAGGACCTCGTCCTCGTGACCGCGCCGGGGCATCCGCTGGCCCGGGCCCGGCGGACCCTCATCAAGGATCTCGCCGACGAGCCGTTCATCGACTTCAAGGCCGGTACGGGTCTGGAGACGGCGGTGCGCCGCCTTGCCGCGCACTGCGGTCTGGAGCGGCGCATCACCTGTGACGTGACGCAGATCGGGCTGCTCGTCGATCTCGTACGGGCCGGGATCGGCGTCGCGATCGTGCCCCGGCGGATCGCCGAGGCGGCCGGTCTGCCGTGTGTGACCATCCGCCAGCCGGAGCCGGGCCGGACCGTCGTGCTCGCGGGGCGGGCGCCCCGGCCGCGCAATCCGGCGGCCGAGGCGCTCCTCGGCAGAATTACGGCCGCAGCGCCCGAAGGAGCAGGTCCGCCAGCTGGTCGGCGAGCTGCTGCGGGGTGAGGGGCCCGTCGGGGCGGTACCAGGTCGACAGGTGGTGGACCGAGCCGAAGTGGTAGTCGACGACGAGGTCGGCCGGGGTCTCGGTGGAGAAGACGCCGGTCTTCTGGCCCTCTTCGATCAGCGCGCGGAACCGCTCGTGGTAGCGGCGCCGCTCGGCCCGTACCTGCTTGTTCTTCTCGGGGCTGAGGTGGTGCATGGAGCGGAAGAAGATCGACGCGTCGTCGAGGTTCTCGATCGTGGTGACGACGACGTCCGCCGCCGCCCCGCGCAGCCGCTGCTCGATCGGCTCGGGCCCGTCGGCGAACGCGTCGAGCCGCTCCTGCTGGAGCCGCAGGACGCGCGCGTACACCTCGTGCAGGAGGTCGTCCTTCGAGCCGAAGTAGTGGTAGAGGGCGCCCTTGGTGACGCCGGCGGCCTCCACGATCTCCTGCACCGAGGTGCGGTCGTAGCCCTGCTCGGCGAACAGCCGGGTGGCGGCCGCGAGGAGTCGTTGCGGAACGGGCGTGCCGTCGCCGTCCGTCGTGGTCCTGGCCACTGCCGCCACCTGCCTTTCGCTGTGTCTATGCCTGTGCCGGGGAACGCAGTTCCCGTCGGAGGATCTTCCCACTCGCCGTCTTGGGCAGCTCGCCCAGGACCTCCACCTCGCGCGGGTACTTGTACGCGGCGAGGCGTTCCTTGCAGTACGCGGACAGTTCCTCGGGGCTCGCGTCGGCGCCGGGGCGCAGGCTCACGTACGCCTTGACGCTTTCCCCGCGGTACGCGTCGGGGATGCCGACGACGGCCGCCTCGCGCACGGCGGGGTGCGTGTAGAGCACGTCCTCGACCTCGCGCGGCCAGACCTTGAAGCCGGACGCGTTGATCATGTCCTTCTTGCGGTCGACGACGTAGAGCCAGCCGTTCGCGTCCATGAAGCCGATGTCGCCGGTACGCAGTTCGCCGTCGGGGAAGGCCTCGGCGGTGGCGTCGGGGCGGCGCCAGTAGCCGGGCACGACCTGCGGGCCGCGGACCGCGATCTCGCCCTGCTCGCCGAAGGGCACGTCGTTGCCGAAGTCGTCGACGATCCGGACGACCGAGTCGGGCCCGGGGACGCCGACCGCGAGGGTGCCGGAGACCGGGTCGACGGGCGCCTCGACGCCCGGCGGGACCGACGCGCAGGGCGCGGTGCACTCGGTCAGGCCGTAGCCGTTGTGGATGTACGGGCCGAAGGCGGCGCGGAACTTCTCGACCAGGGCGGGCGGCACGGGGGCGCCGCCGGAGGAGATCGAGGAGAACGACGCGAAGTGCTCGCGGGTCGCCTGCGGCTGGGCGCCGAGCGCCATGAAGGCGGTGGACGGGCCGACCGTGTAGGCGGGCCGGTACTCGGTGAACGCGTCGAGGACGACGCCGGGCTCGAAGCGGTACGTGAGCGCGAGCGTCCCGGCGTTCGCGAAGGACGCGACGAGTTCGCAGACCATGCCGGTGATGTGGAAGAGCGGCGCGAGCGCGTAGTAGGTGGCGCCGTCGGGCAGTCCGAGGCCGGTGCGCTGGCGCTCCGCGTTGTACGTGATGTTGCCGTGCAGGTTGGTGGCGCCCTTCGGGGTGCCGCTCGTCCCGGACGTGTAGCTGATGAGCGCGATGTCCTCGGCGCTCAGCTCCCTTTCCACCGGCGCCTTGTGGCCCGCGCGGGCGACGGTCACGAGGTCGTCGGCGTCGGTCGCGGCCGGGGTCACCCGCGCGAAGTTCAGGACGCGCTCGTCGTTGCGGGTCTGGAGGTCGAGTTCGCAGGCGGTGAGCACGATCCGTACGGGAGAGTCGGCCGCGGTCTCGCGCAGATACGCCTCCCAGGCCCGGTCCGAGCAGACGAGCCCGGTCACCTCGGCGTCGTGCAGGACGTGCCCGACCTCGCCCGATTTGTACATCGGATTGACGGGGACGACGACGGCGCCGGCCTTGAAGGCGCCGAGCAGCGCGAGCACGAAGTGCGGCGAGTTCTGCAGCATGATCGCGACGCGGTCGCCGCGCTCCAGGCCCCGGGCGACGAGATGTCCGGCCACGGAGTCGGAGAGGGCGTCCACCTCCGCGTAGGACAGGCGGCCGTCGAAGTACGCGAGGGCGGTGCGGTCGGGGGCGCGGCGCACGGCGTCGGCGAAGGCGTGGACGACGGATGCGGCGGGGTCGACGGGGGCCTTCTGCGCGTCGTTGAGGACGCCGAGCCAGGGCCGGGCCGCGTAGATCGATTCCTGGGGCGTGGCGCTCACCGGGCCGCCTCCCACTTCTGCTGGATGTGGTTCATGTTCGTGAGCCAGCGGTCCGGCTGGGCCGCGCGGGCCGCGTAGTACCCGGCCACCTCGGGGTGCGGCAGGATCAGGAAGCGGTCGTCGGCGATCCCCGCGAAGAGGGCGTCGGCGACGTCCTCGGGCTCGATCGCGGTCGGCGCGAGGACCAGGTCACCGGCGGAGCCGGACGCGGTGAGCATGTCGGTGCGCACGCCCTGCGGGCAGATCGCGTGCACCTTGACGCCGCGGTGCCGGTACGTGAGCGAGAGCCATTCGGCGAAGGCGTACGCGCCGTGCTTGGTGACGCTGTACGGGGCTGCGCCCACCATCGTCAGCAGGCCCGCGGCGGAGACGGTGGAGACGAAGCGGCCGCTGCCGCGCTCCAGCCAGCCGGGGAGCAGGGCGTGGGCGGCGCGCACGTGCGCCATGACGTTCACGTCCCAGGCCGCGGCCCACACCTCCTCGCTCGCGGCCTCGGTGCCGCCGGAGGCGAGGCCGGCGTTGGCGCAGTAGATGTCGACGGTGCCGCCGAGGGCGTCCCTGGCGTCGTCGATGATCGCGGAGGCGTCGCCGGGGACGGCTGTCGCGCCGAGCTCGTCGGCGACGGCCTTCGCCTTGGCGGCGTCCAGGTCGTTGACGACGACGCGGGCGCCGGCGGCCGCGAATCTGCGGGCGATGGCGGCGCCGATGCCGCCTCCCGCACCGGTGACGACGACTGACTGCCCCTGCACACTCTCCACCATCGGTCTCCTTCGACACGACGCGAAACGGCCCGTTGCCTCAGCAGACTAACCAGTCGGTATGTCACCGGGGAAGGGGTTCCCCGCGCTGATCGCCGCCGGGTTCGTTCCGCGGAGCCGGTCGGGGCGCTAGCGTGCATGGCCATGCCAGTTCCGGTGATCACGGAGGTTCCTGGATGAACGTATCGAGACGGGTGCTGCTCGCGGCGAGCGCGGGTGTGGGTGCGGGTGTCGCGGGCGGGATCGGCGCGGCGGGCTCGGCCGCCGCCGGCGGCAGGACGCTGCGGACCGGGTTCGAGCGGCTCGCGGCCGACGGGTACGCGCTGCTCGACGGCCAGAAGGTCGGCGTCGTCACCAATCCGACCGGCGTCACGCGCGACGTGCGGCACATCGTGGACGTGATGCACGGCGACGAACGCGTCGACCTGAAGGCGGTGTTCGGCCCCGAGCACGGCTTCCGCGGCACGGCGCAGGCGGGCGGATCCGAGGGCCGTTACGACGACCCGGCGACCGGACTCCCGGTCTACGACACGTACTTGAAGAGCGGCCAGGCGCTGGCGGACATCTTCACCGCCTCCGGCGTCGACACCGTCGTCTTCGACATCCAGGACGTGGGCGCCCGCTTCTACACGTACATCTGGACCCTGTACGACTGCATGGAGGCGGCGCAGCTCGCCGGCAAGAAGTTCGTGGTCCTCGACCGCCCGAACCCGGCGACCGGCCGGAACGCCTACGGGCCCGTCCTGCACAAGGAGTTCGCGACCTTCGTCGGCCGCAGGGAGATCTCCCAGGCGCACGGCATGACCGTCACGGAGCTGGCCCGCCTGTTCAACGGCGAGTACCTGGCGCACCCCGTCGAGCTGGCCACGGTCACGATGACGGGCTGGAAGCGGCGCGACTTCTACGACGCGTCAGGCCTGCCGTGGGTGCCGCCGAGCCCCAACATGCCCACCCCGGACACGGCGTTGGTCTACTCGGGGACCTGCCTCTTCGAGGGCACGAACCTCTCCGAGGGGCGCGGCACGACCCGCCCCTTCGAACTCCTCGGCGCCGAGGGCATCGACGCGCGCTGGGCGGCGAAGGCCAATGAACTCGCCCTGCCCGGCGTGCACTTCAGGGAGGCGTACTTCGCGCCGACGTTCTCCAAGTTCCAGGGCAAGACGGTCGGCGGCGTCCAGATCCACGTCGACGACCGCGACGCCTTCGACCCGGTCCGCACCGGCATCGCCCTCCTGGTCACCGCCAAGTCGGCCTGGAGCGGCTTCGCCTGGCGCTCGGACAACTGGATCGACAAGCTCACCGGGTCGACGCAGGTACGGACCATGATCGACGCGGGGGCGTCCGCCGACGAGGTCGTGGCGGGCTGGCGGTCCGAGCTGGCCGCGTTCAGGGACGTACGGCGGAAGTACCTGACGTACAAGTAGCTGACGTACAGGCAGCTGACGTACAGGCAGCTGACGTACAGGCAGCTGACGTACAGGCAGCTGACGTACAGGCAGCTGACGTCTCGGCATCCGGGACGGCCGTCCCAGAATATTGACTGGACCGTACACGGACAATCAGAGTCGGCCCGTGCTCAAAGACGACTCAGCCAGGGAAGACATCGCCCCCGCCGCCGCGGCGCAGGCTCCGCCGGACCAGGACCGGCCGGAGAGTCTGCGCCGCGTGGCGGTGGCCAGCTTCATCGGGACGGCCATCGAGTTCTACGACTTCTACGTCTACGGGACGGCCGCGGCCCTCGTCCTGAACGCCGCGTTCTTCCCGAACCTCTCCCCGCTCAACGCCACCCTCGCCTCCTTCTCGACGTACGCCGTCGCGTTCGCGGCCCGCCCCATCGGCTCGCTGGTCTTCGGCCACTTCGGCGACCGGATCGGCCGCAAGTCGGTGCTCGTGGCCTCGCTGCTCCTGATGGGCCTGTCGACGGCGTGCGTCGGACTGCTGCCCGGCTACGGCACGTTGGGGGTGTGGGCGCCGATCCTGCTCGTGCTCCTGCGCTTCCTCCAGGGCGTCGGGCTCGGCGGCGAGTGGGGCGGGGCGGCCCTGCTCGCGGTGGAGCACGCGCCGCGCGGCAAGCGCGGGATGTTCGCCGCGTTCCCCCAACTCGGCCCGTCCGTCGGCTTCTTCGCGGCGACCGGCATCTTCTGGCTGCTCTCGGAATCCCTGTCGGACGACGCGTTCCAGTCGTGGGGCTGGCGCATCCCGTTCCTGCTGTCCTTCCTGCTGGTCGCGGTCGGCCTGTTCGTCCGTCTGAAGATCAGCGAGACGCCGGTCTTCGCCAAGGTGATGGCGGATCAGGAGGCCAGCAGGGCACCGGCGTTGGAGGTCTTCAAGCGGCACCCGAAGGAGATCCTGCTCGGTGCCGGCGGCATGGTCGTCGCGTACGGGCTGTTCTACACCGCCACCACGTACTGCCTCGCCTACGGCACGAAGACGCTGGGCGTGCCGCGCTCGACGATGCTCGCGGTGTCGCTCGTCGCGTGTCTGTTCCTGGCGGCGGGCACCTGGCTCGCGGCGACGCGCTCGGACGCGGGCGGGCGCCGCAGGATGGTGCTCGTGGGCTCAGGGCTCGCGGTCGTCTGGGGCCTGGCCCTGTTCCCGCTGATGGACACCGAGCAGCCCGTGCTCATCGCACTCGCGCTCGGCGGCGCCCTGTTCTGCATGGGTGTGGTGTACGGCCCGATGGGCGCGTACCTGCCGGAGCTGTTCGGGGTGCGGGTGCGCTACTCCGGGGCCTCGTTCGCGTACAACCTCGGCGGCGTGCTGGGCGGCGCGGTGGCGCCCCTGGTGGCGACGCGGCTCCAGAGTGCGTTCGGGTCGTCGTCGGTGGGCTGGTACGTGAGCGCCATGGCGGTCGTCTCGCTGCTGTGCGTGCTGGCGCTTCCGGAGACGCGGGAGCGCGAACTGGGCTGACCGGCCGCCCGGTCGGGCCCGACCGGCGTATGGCCAACCCCCGGGTACGGCGGGACGATGCGGCACACGCTCGACACCTATCACGGGGGCCTGCCATGGCCGCAGCACCGGAAGTCCATGTCCGTCCGTACTGGGAGCTGACGTTCGACGCCGACGGGGATCCCGAGCCCGGGCGCCGCGACCGGCTGCTGCGCGAGGTGCGCGAGCGCGGGGTGCGGGACCTGGTCGTGTTCGCGCACGGCTGGAACAACGACCGTTCGATCGCGACCCGCCTCTACGACCGGTTCTTCGCGCCGTTCCCCGATCTGGCACCGGCCGCCGCGCTCGGGTACGTGGGCGTACTGTGGCCCGCCATGCGGTTCACCGACGAGCCGATCCCCGACTTCGGCCCTTCGGTGGCGGCGGCGCGGGCGGCGGTTCCGTGCACGACGCTCGACGAGGGCACGCGGCACGCGCTCGGTGAGGTGTTCCCGGGCGGCGCCGCCGTCATCGACCGGCTGGCGAAGCTGCTCGACCAACAGCCGGACAGGCGGGAGGCGTTCAACGAGTTCGGCGGTCTCGTGCGGCAGCTCGTGGGGGTGCGGCCGGACACGCTCGGCGCGGACCTGTCCGAGGAGGGCGCGCCGCCCGCGATGCTCCAGGAGGACACGCGCGGCATCTGCCTCCAGTTCGCCGGCGCCCTGGAGGCGACGGCGGGTGCCGAGGCGCTGCGGCTGCCCGGCGGGCTCTCCCGGGCCTGGAAGGGCGGGCACGAACTCCTGCGCCAGGCCACGTACTTCGCGATGAAGAAGCGCGCGGGCACGGTGGGCAGGAAGGGGCTCGGACCGGCCCTCGGGCGGCTCGCGAACGAGGCGCCGGACGTCCGCGTCCACCTGGTGGGGCACAGCTTCGGCGCGCGCCTCGTGTCGTTCGCGCTCGCCGGCCTGCCGAGCGGTGCGCGCAACGTGCGGTCGGTGACGCTGCTTCAGGGAGCGTTCTCCCACTACGCGTTCGCCCAGCGCGGCGCGCTCAAGGGCCAACAGACGCGCGTCCAGGGCCCGTTGGTGGCCTGCTACTCACGGTTCGACACCGCGCTCAGCACGATGTACCCGCTGGCGTCCCGGCTGGCCGGTGACGACAAGGGCGCCATCGACCTCGGCAGGCGCTGGGGCGCCCTGGGCTTCGACGGCGTGCAGGACGTGCCGGGCTCCGTCCGCTCCACCCTGGAGGCCGTGCTGCGGGACGGCGTGCCGGGGTCGGGGTGCGTGAGCGTCGACGCGGCGTCCGTGGTGCGCCACGGGCCCCCGCCGTCGGGGGCCCACAGCGACATCTGCCACGAGGAACTGGCCCGGGTCGTGCTCGGGGCGGGACGGGTGACCCCGTAGGGCCACCCGCCCCCGGCCCGCGCTAACGGTGGCTCGGGAACTCCACCACCTGCTGGTACGTCGGCCGGTTCTGCCACTGCATCGAGCGGTGGGTGATCCCGCCGAGCGCCCGGTGCACGATGGTGTCCGCACACCACTGGTCGCCCGCCTTGCAGGTGTCGTCGCCGGGGTAGACCTCCGTGGCCGGCTTCGCGACGGCGTTGGCGAGGGAGGCGAGCAGTGCGTCGCGGCACGCGCCCAGGTCGCCCGCGCCGCAGTACTGCGCCCCGAGCTTGCCTCGCACCGGCTGCCCGAGCACCGACCGCAGGTCCTTGTCGACGTAGCCCCACCAGCCGTACTGGAACGCCGACCCGGCGTGCGAGCCGGTCGGGCCGTGTCCGGCGGACGGCGCCTCGTCGATGCTCAGTTCACCGGCGAGCGCCGTGTACAGGCTGTCGCCGAGGCCCGGCTTGAACTCGGCCTCGACGAGCAGCGGCCACCAGGCGTCCATGATCCGTACGGCGTCCGGGTGCGCGTACGTCTTCGAGCCCGCGGACGTCTGGTTGCGCTGCGCCCCGCCCTTGCGCCAGGCCTCCAACTGCTGGACCGCCTTGGCGAGTTGCGGGTCGTCGACGGGCTTGCTGCGCAGGACCTTGAGGATCTCCGGGAGCACCTGCTCGCCGCGCAGGTCCGTGACCGCGGCCTCCTCCATGGCCTGGGTGAGCGAGGCGCGCGTGACGCCTCCCTCGGCCGTCAGCTTCTTCACGCGGTCGTCGAGGAGGTTGCCCCGGTGCACGGCGCCCAGGCTGAAGTTGGCCGCGGTGAAGTCCTTGGCCTGTTTGTTGTTCCAGGAGATGTAGTAGTCCTGGTTCGTCGAGTTCGGGTGCTCGGCGGGCGGGGTGTAGGCCGCCGTGTTGTCCGCCGGGTCGAAGTCCCTCCACTCATAGGCCTGTTCGCCCTTGACCGGTAGCGACATGTCGACGCCGTCCGCCCGTACCGGGTTGGAGCCGCTGTTGTAGTACGCGATGTCGCGCGAGTCGGCGTAGAACCAGTTGAAGGCGTAACTGATGTGCTGCGCCGCCTTCTTGAAGGACGCGGCGTCGGTGACGTACGAAGGGTCGTTCAGCATCTGGAAGCCGATGATGGAGTCGGCCTCGTGCCGGTACGTGGAGCGCAGCGCGGTGTAGGCGACCGGCTTGCCGTCGACGGTGGCGCGGTGCGTGACGATGCCGTACTTCGTGCGGAAGACCTGCATCCGGTAGGAGCCCGCGGCCGTGGAGTCGGCGACGGTCGGCGACCACGCGTTCTTCTTCTCCAGCTTCTCCATGGGCGTGCAGGTGCCGCGGTACATGTACGACGTGGACTGCTTCGTCGGCGCGCCGCCGCCCGGCTCGCAGAGCTGGACCGCGTACGTGTCGGTGATGTCCTGCCCCGCCGAGGTCGCCGACCAGGCGTAGTCCTGGCCGCGGCCGAGCTGGATGTACATGCCGACGCCGGCGAAGGAGACGCCGCGCGCGCTGATGCCGGGGCCTTGCAGCTCCTGCATCATCAGCAGCTGCGGCGCGAAGTAGCCGGTCTGCGGGCCGAACACGGCGACCGGGTGGCCGGACGCGGTGTGCCTGCCGGAGACGAGGAGGGCGTTCGACATGCCCTTCTTCGAGGCCGAGTCCGTGAACAGGTCGGCGGGGAGGACCCCGTCGTCGTACATGCCCTGGAGCGGCTTCAGCTTCTTCGGCGCCTTCACCGGGTCCTTGGCGACGGCCTTGGTGGACTCGTTCGCGGCCGAGCCCGTGCGGTCGTACACGAGCGGTTCGCCCTCGACGGAGCCCTTGTCGGGCAGCGCCTGGCCGCGCGCGTCCTTCGGCTTGGTGCCGTACGGGAAGCTGGTGCCGTCGTGGATGGTGGTGACGGCCTCGGGGTCGTTGCGGCCGCGGAACGACTCCCAGACCTCGGTGCCCTTCTCGACGCCGTACTTCTCCTGGGACTTCAGGAGCGAGAGGGCCGCGTCGACCTCTCCCCCGCCGCCGTTGCCGAACAGGCCGCCGACGACCGACGCGAGCGCGATCATGTCGGTCACCTTGAACGGCTGGATCTCGCCCACGTTCGTGATCGCGTCGATCTTGCCGGTGAGGACGTACTCGCCCGGGAAGTAGCGGCCGTTCTTGGACTTCACGCGGTAGGCGTTGAGGCCGTCGATGTAGGCCTGCGCGTCCTCCATGGCCTGCTTGCCACGCTCCCCGCCGGACGACTTGATGTAGTCGACCTGCTTCTGGAGATCCTCTTCGGTGTACGGGGCCTGCGGCCAGAACTCCTGTTCAAGGCCCTGGTTCGCGAGGGCGCCGCCCGCGAAGGACGTCAGCTCGCCGCGGCCGATGTGGCGGAACAGGTCGATCAGCCAGAGGCGGTCCTGACCTGCGGCGTAGCCGGCGCCGAACTCGGTTCCGTAGCGTGAGGAACCTTTGATGTGGGGTACGCCGTTCTTCTTGTCACGGGTGATCGTCACATCGTCGCGGGGGCGGGTGACGGATCCGACCTGATCGTCCGGGACACCGAAGGAGGAGTCGTTGAAGAAGTTCGTGAGTGTGTCGTCCGTGAGTGCGGGATACCCGGACGACAGCGCGTCGTAAGGACCGAGCTGATCGTCGGCGTGTGCGGGCTGGGTTCCGAACAGCTTGTTGCCGAGGATCTCCGCGAGGGTCGCGCTGCCGTTCGCACCGGGCGGCAGGATGTCCGCGCACTGCCCTTCGCAGTGGTCGGAAATGGGTACGGGTACGGGATCGTCGGCGGCCGCGGCCGTCGACAGCGGGGAAAGCAGTCCGGCGGTGAGCACGAGGGCCGCCGCGGCCGTAACTCTCCTGTGCAGGGTGGTTCGTGGGATGCGTCGTCGCATGCCTGGTCCTCCCGACGATGGTGAGCCGGAGGTTACCGGCGGTTATCCAACGACAGAAGATGAACATGCGTCACGTTTTCGGAATCACCACAGGGAACACTCAGGGACTCCCCGGCCTCAGGAGAGCCCGGTGATGAGCCCCATCGGAAATCGGATGGGACCGACCGGCCTTCTGAGGGATCCGAATCGCGTGTCGATACGTCTACTCGGCAACGTCGCTTCATGGCTGCGGCGACGCCGACGTACGTGTGACGGAGGTGCAGGGCGATGGCTGGATTCCGGAGTCTGGCAAGACAGGTGCGCGATCCGCTGAGCGATCTGGCACTGCGGCGTTACTCGCTGCGCAAGTGCCTGGAGAGGTTTGCCCCCTACGGTCACCGGGCGACCTGGGACCATCTCTGCTCCCGGGCGGGGTTCGGACCCGAGGACCGCTCCCCCGACCCGGCCCGCCTGGTGGCGGCCCTTGAGGAGCTCGAAGAGGCGCGGGCCGTCTGGCTCGCGTACGAAGTCGCCTTCGCGGAGCGCAGGCGCAAGGAGAAGCACGACGGGCTGCGCCGCCCGGGCACGGTGGACGACTGGCACCGGCTGACCTGGGGCGGCTTCGGAGTCGCCTGGTGCGACGACCCGTCGGTGCACCCCACCGAGCCGCTGGCCGAAGTGCTGCGGCGACTCATCGCGGCCCTGGAGCGCGAGCCGGGAGCATGCTGCCCGGTCTGCGCGGACAGCGGCCTCGTCTGGAAGCACGACCTGGCGCACGAACCGTCGTCGGGCCCCGTCTGCACCCACTGCGGCATCGTCGTGCCGCGGCCCGTCCTCACCCCCGCGGCCCTGGCGGACGCCAGGCGGGCGCGGGACCTGGTCTCGGTATAGCGCGACGGGGGTGCGGCCGGTCACCGGCGCACCCCCGGATCCCCCGCGGACCGCTCACCCCGGGATGTGCTCCAGGCGCTGCCGGTTGAGCAGGTACGCCGGCAGATACGGCTGGTCGGTGCGGAGCGGGTACTCCATGTCGTAGGCGAGGCAGGCGAGGGCGAGCGGCCCGAGGGCCACGCGGGCGCGCGGCGCCGCCGCGTCGCCCCAGTAGCTCGCGTGCTGCGCGAGGGCTTCGGTGAGCGCGTCGGCGAAGGCCTCGTGGTCGTCGGTGAGCATCCGGTGGAACATCGCGACGGGCTGGTAGTCGACGGAGTTGAGGAAGTCCTTCGGCGCGAGCGTCGGGACCTGCGGGTCCGAGCTCTCGATCGTGGTGACCAGTTTCCCCACGATGTCGTCCAGGGAGCTGCTGTCCCAGTAGCTCCGCAGGACGTCGATCCAGTGCAGGACGTAGTCGTCGACGGGGCCGGCCCCGCGCAGGTCGTCGAGCGGCACCTCGCACAGGCGCCGGGTGCGGTCGCGCTCGCGGGTCACCAGGGTCAGGTAGAAGGTGTCGAGCCAGGCGCGGGCGTCGCCCCTGACCCCGGGCCCGGTGGGCGGCACGGTCAACACCCGTTCCTCCAGGGGCACTTCGACCCCCTTGGTCTCCAGGAACAGGGCGGTGCCGAGCTGGAGCGCGGCGACCCACGCGTCCCACGTCTCCACCCGGTTGGCGGCGGGGTCGTCGGCGGCGTGCGCGTGGCTGAGGGCGACGGCCGAGGCGAAGGCGTCGGGCAGGTCCTCGGGGCGCTCACCGAGCCCTGCGATCAACTCGGCGGTGGCGGCGGTGAGTTCCTCGACGCCGCCGGCGGCGGCAGTGGCAGTGGCAGTGGCAGTGGCAGTGGCAGTGGCAGTGGCTGGAACGAGCCGCCCGGCCCGGTCGAGTCCGCGCAGCGCCTTCAGGATGTCGACGAGTTCGCGCGGCGGCTCCTGCGCGAGAGTGCGGGCCTCGTCGTCGATGACGGTGAGCGAGGTGAGGCGCCCGTCGTGCCACCAGTACACGCGCGGGGAGAGCGATCCCGGGCCGTCCTCGTGGGCGCGGACGGCGTACGTGGCGAGGTCGTTGACGGCGTCGACCGCGCTGCCGTCGACGATGGGGTGGAAGGCGAGGAGATGCCGGGTGGGGACGACGACGAGCGCGCCGGCGTTCGGCATCCGGCGGCCGGTGACCTCGGCGACCACCTCGGGCAGCACCAGCGCCTTGCTGGACACGAACGGCGAGTCCCCGTACACGGAGTAGAGCACCGGGTGCCCGTCGAGCCTGACCTCCTCGTACCGCATGGGCGCGCGCACGAGATTGCGCTGCGCGGCGGCCCACAGCTCGTCGGCGCCGGCCCGCGCCACGTCCTCGTCGGTCAACAGCCGTACGGAGGTGGGGGCGTCGAGGGCGAGGGCGAGGTTCAGGCCGTCGGCCACGGAGCGCAGGTACCGGAAGCCGTCGGCGGCGCCTTCGACGCCCGGGGCCACCAGGCGCAAACAGGTGCCTGCGAGCAACTCCTCGGCGCTCTCGCCTCCTCGGGATGCCTCCGCCAGGTTCCCGAAGTGCCCGGCGACGAGGTCGGGCCACTGCTCCTCAGGGGCGGCGGCGCACCGCTGTGCCAGGTTCGTCAGCGGGTGGCGGCGCCCTTCGGACTCGGCCGTGTCGCCGACGACGGTGGGGCGGGCTCCGGTGCGGGCGTGCAGGCCGGCGGTGACGAGGCCGCGCAGGCGGTCGGCCTGCGCGCCGGTGAGCTGGGGCAGGTGCGGGTCGGGCGCGTCGTGTGCTGTCACGCCCCCGACTCTACGAGGCGCGCCTCCAGCGCGGCGGCGTCGTCCAGAAACCACAGCTGGCGGCCGCGGTTGCTCTCCCGCACGAAGTCGCGCAGCGCCGTACTGGCGGCGGTCTCGGCCGTGATGTCGCCGAGAACGGCAAGCCCCGTACGGTAGTTGACGAACTTCTGCACGACGTCACCGGCGACGCGGGTGCGCAGCCGGAAGAAGTCCGCGCCGCACCGCTCGGCGGGGACGGCGACCCAGGCGGCGCCCTGGTACCCGGCGTCGCCGATGAGGTCGAGCGCGGCCTGCTCGCTGTCGAGGCGGGGCCCGTCGGGCGGGCAGAAGAGAACGGTGATGCCCGCCAACTCCCGGAGTTCCGGCGTGGGTTCGGTCATCAGGAGCCCTCCACGAGCGCGTCGGTGATCTTCAGCAGTTCCGCGGCGTCGGCGAGCCCGCCGAGCACGATGATCTTCAGTACGGCGCGCTCCTCGTCGTAGACCGTCTCCACGCGCAGCCGCGCAGCCGCACCCCGGCTGCCCGCCGCCGCGACGAGCGTGTTCGCCAGGCGCATGGACGCCTGCGGGTCGACGCCGTCCACCTGGACGACGACCGACGCCTCCGCGTGCGCCCCGCCCGCCGGACGGGGCGCAGCGGGGGCGCCCGTGAAGGCCTCCAGGTCCTCGCGCGTCACGCGGTACCTGCGGCCGACCTGGGTGGCCTTCAGTCGTCCTTCGCGGACGTAGCCGCGGACGGTCCTGACGTGGAGGCCGAGCAGGTCGGCGACCTGATCCAAGGAGTAGTACTGTCGCTGCACTCCCTAAACGTACCTCAGCGACGGTGAGTGAGGTAACTCAAGGGAATCTCAGGGCTTGATCACGTCCGTCTCTATGGCCAGCTTGAACTCGGCCAGGACGATGGGCACCGCGATCTTCCGGTCACCGGCCCGGGCCGCGATCTTCAGGCCGACCGGGGTGCCCGGGTGCACGAACATCTGCCAGGTGCAGGAGCGGTACTGGCCGCCGCCGGTGGCCGGGGTGTCCGTGGTCGCGGTCGAGTCGTAGCCCGTGGAGAGGTTCAGCGGGTCGCGCACGAAGCGGGCGCGGTACTCGGTGGCGCGGCTGTCGGCCTTCCAGAAGACGAGGGCGGACAGCGTGCCCCAGCCGTGATGGCTCGGCCAGATCAGGCCGGAGCGGGGATCGGGGTACGTGGACTTGCCACCGCCACCGGCCGGGTCGTGCATCTTCCAGGCGTCGTACGACTCCTCGCCGGCCGCGTACGGGAACCGTACGAGGTGGTAGCCGTCGCTGTCGTACGTGATGGTCTGGGCGCCCGAGTGGGCGGCCTCGTACTTCAGTGATGCGATCGCGAGTGGCATGTGTGCGACTCCCCCGTGTGACTGCCGTTGTCGGTGCCGGGTGGCACCATCACGTCCATGGTCTTCGTGCAGGTGTGTCCGAACGGTGCTCGTGGCGCTGCCGACGGGGCGGTCGTGCCCCTGTCGCCCGGTGCGCTGGCCGATGCCGTCGAGGCGGCCGTGGCGGCCGGTGCGTCGGATGTGCATGTTCACCCCAAGTCCCCTTGTGGACAAGACACGTTGTCGCCACGTTCGGTTGCGGCGACGCTTGAGGCGGTCCGGGCCCGCGTGGCGGTTCCGGTGGGCGTGACGACGGGCGCGTGGGCCGAGCCGGACCCGGCGGCGCGGGTGGCGCGTGTCCGGTCGTGGACGGTGCTGCCGGACCACGCGTCGGTGAACTGGCACGAGGAGGGCGCGGAGGCCGTCGCGGCGGCGCTCCTCGACCGCGGCGTCGGCGTGGAGGCGGGCCTGTGGTCCGGCACGGAAGGACCCGAGCGGTTCGCCGCGTCGCCGCTGGCGCCCCGGGTGCTGCGCGTCCTGGCCGAAGTCATGGACACGGCCCCCGAGTCGGCGACGGCCACGGCCCGTACGCTCCTGAGCGCGATCGGCACCGCCCACGGCAGACCCGTCCTGCTGCACGGCATGGACGGCGGGACCTGGCCGGTCCTGTCCCTCGCGGCCCGCCTCGGCCTCGCGACGCGCGTCGGCCTGGAGGACACGCTGTTCCTGCCTGACGGTGAACGGGCGGGCGGGAACGGCCCGTTGGTGGCCGCGGCGCTGGCCGAGTTCCGGTCGGCCCGGGCCACGGGAGAGTAGCAACCGGAAATCGGCTCGCTCCACCCGTTTCCCGTCCGGACCCTCAGGGACACACCGTTCACCGGCATACCGTCACCGAGGAGTCCCGTGCCATGTCGACGCTGCGCGTCACCGCCGAGCCGCTGACCATCCATCCGCATCCGAACGCCGACGCCCTCGAACTGGCCCAGGTGGGCCTGTACCGGGCCGTCGTCGCGAAGGGCGTGTACCGCAGCGGCGACATCGCCGTGTACCTGCCCGAGCAGTCGGTCCTTCCGGCCGCCCTGATCGAGGAGCTGGGTCTGACGGGGCGGCTCGCGGGCGGCAACGCGGACCGGGTCAAGGCCGTGCGGCTGCGGGGCGAGCTGTCGCAGGGGATCGTGTGCCGGCCCGCCGCGCTCGCGGGCGTCGACCTGGCGGCGGCCGCCGCGGCGGGCACGGACTTCTCGGAGGTGCTCGGCGTCACGAAATGGGTGCCTCCGGTGCCGCCGACGATGAGCGGCGAGGTGGAGCCCGCGCCGGATCTGCTGCCCTGGGTCGACATCGAGAACATCCGGCGGTTCCCGGACGTCTTCGCGCCGGGCGAGCCGGTGGTCGTCACGGAGAAGCTGCACGGCTCCGCGTGCCTGGTGACGTACAGCGCCGCGGACGGCCGGATCCAGGTGTCGTCGAAGGGCTTCGGCGCCAAGTCCCTCGCCCTGAAGGAGGATCCGCGCAATCTGTACTGGCGTGCGGTACGCGGACACGGCGTCGCGGACGTGGCGGCGGGGCTCGCGCGGCGCCTCGGCGCGCGGCGGGTCGGGATCTTCGCCGAGGTCTACGGGGCGGGGGTGCAGGACCTGACGTACGGCGCCGACGGCCGCAGGGACACGCTCGGCTACGCGGTCTTCGACGTCGCGGCGGACATCGGCGGCGAGGTCCGCTGGCTGGACGCGCAGGCCCTGCTCGCCGGCGAACTGCCGCTGGTGCCGCGGCTGTTCACCGGCCCGTTCGCCATCGAGCGGGTCCTTGAGCTGGCCGACGGGCGGGAGACCGTCTCGGGCCGGGACCTGCATCTGCGCGAGGGCGTCGTCGTACGCCCCGTCGTCGAGCGGTACAGCCCGGTCACCGGCGGCCGCGCCGTCGCCAAGGCGGTCAGCCCCGCCTATGTGACCCGCAAGGGAGGCACCGAGTACGAGTGAGGGCTCTTCGGCCGGCTCTCAGGAGGCCGGGCGGTCCCGGCGTTCCGCCAGCAGGCGGGAGCCGGTGAGGCGTTCGCCGAAGACGTCGTCCGGGTTGGACAGGACGCAGTTCTCCAGGGAGAGGCAGCCGCAGCCGATGCAGTCGGTGAGGTGGTCGCGCAGCCGGCTCAACTGCTTGATGCGCTCGTCGAGTTCGGACTGCCAGGCCGCCGAGAGCCGCGCCCAGTCCTCGCGGGTCGGGGTGCGCTCCTCGGGAAGCTCGGCGAGCGCTTCGCGGATCGTCGCGAGCGGGATGCCGACGCGCTGCGCGGCGCGGATGAACGCGACGCGGCGCAGCGTGTCACGGCAGTAGCGGCGCTGGTTGCCCGAGGTGCGCCGGCTGGTGATCAGGCCCTTGGACTCGTAGAAGTGCAGGGCGGACACGGCGGCGCCGCTGCGGGCCGCCACCTGGCCGACGGTGAGCTCGTGGATCTTCTCCGGGATCTGAGGCACCCGGCCGAGCCTAGTCTGCGGGCGTGGGCGTTGTTAGCATGCCAGGAGCACTGAGCAAGCGCTTAGACAACGGAGACGGAAGGCTGTTCACCATGGCGGAGCCGCGGGTTTTCAAGGACGTCGACGAGCTGAAGGGCGCCGTGGGCGAGCAGCTCGGGTACAGCGACTGGGTCGAGATCGAGCAGGCGCGGATCGACCGGTTCGCGGAGGCCACCGGCGACCACCAGTGGATCCACGTCGACCCGGAGCGCGCGAAGGAGGGCCCGTTCGGCACGACCATCGCCCACGGCTACCTGACGCTGTCCCTGCTGCCCCTGTTCGGTCCGCAGCTGCTGTCGGTCGAGGGCATGAAGATGGGCGTCAACTACGGCACGAACAAGGTGCGCTTCCCCGCCCCGGTGCCGGTCGGCTCGCGGCTGCGCGCCACCGCGAAGATCACGTCCGTGGACGACGTGCCGGGCGGCGTGCAGCTGTCCGTTGCCTTCACCGTGGAGCGCGACGGCGGCGACAAGCCCGTATGCGTCGCCGAGTCGGTGTCGCGGTACTACCTGTAGCCGCTACCGGCGGGGCCGGCCGGCTCCCACCATCCTGAGGACGAGGTCGGCGTAGGACGCGCCGACCTCGTCGGGCGTCCTGCGGCCCTGCGGGTTGAACCAGCGGGCCACGTCGATGCACAACGACAGGATCGCGACGGTGGTGCCGGGCACGTCGGGGACGTCGAACTCCCCCGCCTTCACACCGTCGTCGATGATCTCTCGGACCGCGGCGTCGCTCTGCCGTCGCAGGTCCATGATGCCCGGCCGGTGGTCCTCGCCGAGCGACTCCAGCTCGTACTGGACGACGCGTGCGGTCATGTGGTGACCCGCGTGCCAGCGGACGAAGGAGCGGACGGCCTCCGTGAGCCGGTCCGCCGCCGTGCCCTCGCCGTCGGCCGCGCGGCGCAGGATCTGCAGCGCCTTCTCGTGGCCGATGCGGCTGATCCTCAGGAGGAGTTCCTCCTTGGTCTTGTAGTGGATGTAGAGCGCGGCCGGGCTCATGCCGGCCCGGCTCGCGATGTCGCGGGTCGTGGTGGCGTGATAGCCGCGCTCGGCGAACGCCTGGACCGCGGCGACCAGCAGCCGCCGCGCCGCGTCGGGGGTGACCTCGGCCCACGGCATCTCGTCCGTGACCTGGAGATCCTCGACCCGCTCATCCTGCGACATCGCTGCGCTCACATCCTCCCGTGGGGCTGGTCCCACACCATACCCTCCGGGGTGAGCGGGCGCTTAGGCGAGCGGGGTCAGACCACCGGCTTGAACGGGTCGTGGTCCGCCAGGATCTTCTCCAGGCGCGCCTGGTCCACCCGGCTCACGATCTGGTCGGCCTCCTGGCGGTCGCGGATGACCTTGGCCAGGGTGAAGGCGGACGTCGTGAGGTAGAGGACGGCGATCGCCAGGAAGGCGCGGATCCAGCCGCTGGCGTCGAGGCTGTAGATGCCGATCGCCGTCGCGGAGAGAGCGACGACGAAGGACGCGAGGGCCTGCCCGTAGAAGGCCGTGGTGTTCTGCTGCTTGACCGGTGTCTCACTCATGCCCGACAGCATGGAGCGGATGTGGCCGCAGTCACATCCGCTCCGCTACCTAGGTACGTACTCAGAAGTCTTCAGAGGGCCTCAGAACGCCGATACGCCGGTCAGCGCGCGGCCGATGATCAGCTTCTGGATCTGGCTCGTGCCCTCGTACAGCGTCATGACACGGGCGTCGCGCAGCAGCTTGCCGACCGGGTACTCGTCGATGTAGCCGTAGCCACCGAAGACCTGGAGGGCGTTGTTGGCGCAGCGCACGGCCGCCTCCGACGCGAAGAGCTTGGCCTTCGAGGCCGCAGTGGGGAAATCCTCGCCGCGGTCGATGAGGTCGGCGACGCGCCAGGTCAGCAGGCGCGCGGCGTCCACGTCGAGCGCGATGTCGCTGATCAGCTCCTGGACCAGCTGGTACGAGGCGATGGACTTGCCGAACTGCTCGCGCTCGCGGGCGTAGCCGACCGCGGCGTCGAGCGCGGCCTGGGCGATGCCGACGCAGCCGGCGGCGACCGACATCCGGCCCTTGGCCAGCGCCGACATCGCGATGGAGAAGCCCTTGCCCTCCTGGCCGAGCATCGCGGAGGCGGGCACGCGCACGTCTTCCAGGACGAGTTCGGCCGTGGCCTGGCCGCGCAGACCGAGCTTGCCGTGGATGGTGCGGCGGGTCAGGCCGGGGGTGTCGGTGGGGACCAGGAAGGCGGAGACGCCCTTGTGGCCCGGGGCGTCCGTGGAGCGCGCGAAGAGCAGGACGACGTCGGCCCAGGTGCCGTTCGTGATGAACATCTTGGAGCCGTTGATGACGTAGTCGTCGCCGTCGCGGACGGCCTTCGTCGTCAGATTGCCCGCGTCGGATCCGGTGCCGGGCTCGGTCAGGCCGAAGCAGCCGAGGGCGTCGCCGGCCGTGAGGCGGGGCAGCCACTGCCGCTTCTGCTCCTCGGTCCCGTACGACTGAAGGGTCTTGGTGACCAGACCGAGCGATACGGAGACGATGCCGCGCACCGACGAGTCGCCACGGCCGAGCTCCTCCGTGGCCAGGCAGTACGCGAGGTGGTCGCCGCCCGAGCCGCCGTACTCCTCGTCGATCGTCAGCCCGAGGAAGCCCACGTCGCCGAGCTTCTTGACGATGGAGCGGTCGACTTCCTCGGCACGGTCCCACGCCACCACGTTCGGCGCGATCTCGCGGTCCACGAAATCCTTGGCGAGCTGACGGACGGCCGTCTGCTCCTCGCTCAGCTCCAGATTCATGGACAACTCCTTGAACAGATAAGGGTGGCGCGAAGCGCCACGTTGAGGCGTGGTGGCCGGGCGACGGGCGGGCGTGCGCCGCAGATGCTTTTAAATTAGCACTGCTAGTTTTTGGCTGACAGCCCTACTATGTGCCGCATGGCCCGACCGCGCAAGCCCCTCCTGAGCACCGACCGCATCGTCGACGCGGCACGCTCCCTCGTCGACGCGGAGGGCCTCGCAGCCGTCTCGACGCGGCGGCTCGCGGCCGAGCTCGGGGTCAGCGGCCCCTCCCTGTACAACCACTTCCGTACGAAGGACCAGATCCTGGAGGCGGTCGCGGACTCGGTGAGCGCGCAGGTCGACCTGTCGATGTTCGACGCCCCCGAGGGCGGCGCCGGCCTGGACTGGCGGACCGCGCTGCACGACTGGGCCGTCTCCTACCGGGCGGCGCTGCGCGAGCACCCCAACATCGTGCCGGTGCTCGCGCGCGGGCCCGGCCGGCGTCCGGCCGGGCTGCGGCTGGCGGACGCGGTGTTCGGGGCGATGGTCGACGCCGGATGGCCGCCCGCGCAGGCCACCTCGATCGGCGCGCTGATGCGGTACTTCGTCATGGGGTCCGCGATCGGGTCGTTCGCGGGCGGGTTCGTGGACGACGAGACGGCGTACGACCCCGCGGACTATCCGCACCTCGGGCAGGCGCATCTGCTCGCCGAGCGGCAGGACGCCGTGGACGAGCGGGCCTTCGAGACGGGGCTCGCGGCGCTGCTCGACGGGCTTGCGGTGCAGTTCGCGCAGTTGCCCGCGGCGGCCTCGCGCTCATAGTTCGGCCCGTGCCGAACTGTGCCGGGGGCATCCTTGACGCATGGCTGCTTCCCAGGAACCCGGCGCTCCGCGGCTCGCCGCGCTCGCCTCGCTGATCGCCGACGAGACTCGGGCCGCGTGTCTGCTCGCGCTGCTCGACGGGCGGGCCTGGACGGCGGGGGAGCTGGCCCGGCACGCGGGCGTCGCGCCGTCCACCGCGAGCGAGCACCTCGGCAAGCTGGTCGCGGGCGGGCTGCTGGCGCAGGAGCGGCAGGGCAGGCACCGGTACGTACGCCTCGCGGACGCGCAGGTCGCGCAGCTCGTCGAGGGCCTCGCCGGGTACGCCGTGCCCGGCGGCGGGGAGCGCCCCCCTACGTTGCGGGCGTCGTCCGCGCGGGACGCGATGGCGCGCGGGCGGACCTGTTACGACCATCTCGCGGGGCGGCTCGGGATCGCGGTGGCCGACGGGATGGTGGAGCGGGGGCTGCTGCTTGTCGACGCGGGGTTCTCGCTGAGCGCGGCGGGGGTCGAGTGGTTCCGGGCGCTCGGGGTGCCGCTGGATGCCGACTCCCGTGGGCGGCGGCCGTTGGTTCGGGGATGCCTCGACTGGACCGAGCGACGGCTTCATGTGGCCGGGGTCGCGGGTGCGGCGCTGTGCCGCCACGCGTTCGCCTCCGGCTGGGTCGAGCGGATCGGGTCCGAGCGGGCGGTTCGGGTGACCGGGGTGGGGGCGGGGGTTCTGTGGGGGGAGCTCGGGGTGCGGGTTGCTGTTTGAGCGGGGTTTGGGGCGGGCGGCGTCTGGAGGTGCGGCGCCGCCCTTGGTTGCTGTCTCGGGGCTCTGCCCCGGACCCCGCTCCTCAATCGCCGGAGGGGCTTGATTTGTCGGCGCTTGATTGGGCTGCCTGCTCCAGTTCCGCCACCTCGATCTTGTGCATCTTCATCATCGCCGCCATCACCCGGCCCGCCCGCGCCGCGTCCGGGTCGCCGAGGAGTTCGGGGAGGCGGCGCGGGACGATCTGCCAGGAGAGGCCGAACTTGTCCTTCAGCCAGCCGCAGGGGCCCGGTTCGCCGCCGTCGGCGGTCAGGCGCTCCCACAGGCGGTCGACCTCGGCCTGGTCGGCGCAGTCGACGCTGAAGGAGACGGCCTCGTTGAAGGTGAACTGGGGGCCGCCGTTGAGCGCCAGGTACTCGGTGCCCGCGAGACGGAACGTCATGGTGAGGACGGAGCCGGGTTCGCCCGGCCCGTCCTCGCCCCAGCGCTGCACTTCCAGGACCTCGGAGTCCGGGAAGAGCGAGCGGTAGAACTCCACCGCTTCCTCTGCGTTGCCGTCGAACCACAGACAGGGGCGGATCTTCTGCACGGTGGTGGTCATGGTGGTGTGCCTCCGGTTCGCGGGTTTCCTGTTTCAGGTTTCTCCTGGGTCAGACCGCCCGCAACACGAGAACTCATCGGCACACCCGCACCCTTTCCGCGCGGACTCGGTAATGCCCCAGTAACTGCCCTTGCCTAGCTTCTGCGTTGCCCGCCGTACACGATCAACACCCCGTCGCCGCAGCGAGGTCAGGACCGCACGGCCACAAGCCGGGCCCAACTGAGCAGGAGATTCACCATGTCGCGACGCATCACCATCCGCGCCGTTCTCGTCGGTGCCACCATGACCGCCATGGCCGCCGCCGGTGCGGGTACGGCAGGTGCCGCCGAGAGCACCGTCTTCACGTGCCACGCCTTCAACGCCGTCTGCATCTCCTCGGGCGACGTCCTCACCCCCGACGTGGTGGTGGAAGCCGGGCAGAACTACACCTTCGACACCGCCACCACGGTCGACAGCGTCTCGAACGACACGACCCTGACGTACTGCGTCCGTCCCTCGGACTCGGAGTGGCAGATCACCGTGCTTCCGGGGCAGACGTACGAAGGGCCGCGCTCGGTGGACGCTGTCACGGTGACGGAGTACAAGAGCTGCCCCGTGTGACACGTCCGGCACGGCCGAAGGCCCGGCAGCCCGCGCCCCCGAAGGGGCCGGCTGCCGGGCCTTCGGGGCGCCTAGAAGACCACCAGCGCCCGCCCTCCCTTGCCCGCGACCATGTTGTCGAACGCGGCCGGGATGCCGTCCAGCGAGATGCGCTCCGTGACCAGCGCGCTCAGGTCCAGGCGGCCCGCACGAATGTGCTCGGCGAGAACCGGCAGGTCCTCGGCCGGGTCGGAGTTGCCGTAGACGCAGCCGGAGAGCGTGCGGCCCCAGTGGAAGAGCTCCAGGGCGTTGAAGGTGACCTGCTGGTCCTTGCCGCCGATGCCGACGACCGTGGTGCGGCCACCGCGACGCGTGGACTCCCAGGCCGTACGGATCGTGACCGCGCGGCCGACGCACTCCACGGCCACGTCGACGCC
Organism: Streptomyces sp. NPDC052225; assembly: GCF_040679615.1. Taxonomy (NCBI): domain Bacteria; kingdom Bacillati; phylum Actinomycetota; class Actinomycetes; order Kitasatosporales; family Streptomycetaceae; genus Streptomyces; species Streptomyces sp. NPDC052225. Next base: position 80,674 of record NZ_JBFAVD010000029.1, read on the forward strand.
CTGCTTGCCGGTGAGGGCGCGGATCTCGCGGGCCGTGTTCTCGGAGGCGACGACGTAGTCCGTGGCACCGGCCGACCGCGCCAACCCCTCCTTCTCCGGCGAGACATCAACCGCGATGATCTTCGAGGCGCCCGCGATGCGCGCCGCCTGGACCGTGGCGAGGCCGACGCCCCCGACGCCGTACACGGCCACCGTCTCGCCCTCGCGTACGCGCGCCGAGTGGTGGATGGCGCCGTAGCCGGTGAGCACCGCACACCCCAGGAGGGCCGCGTCCGTCAGCGGGACACCGTCCGGCACCGGAAGCACCGTGTTCGCGGCGACGACCGTCTCCTCGGCGAACGCGGCGACGTTCAGGCCGGGGTGCAGGTCGGAGCCGTCCGACGCGCGCTTCGCGTAGACGTCACCCGCACCGGCCAGCGCGTTGGCGCACAGCCACACCTCGCCGAGCGAGCAGGCGTGGCAATGCCCGCACGAGGGAGCCCAGTTGAGGACGACTCCGGCTCCGGGTGCGACGTGCGTGACGCCTTCACCGACGGAGACGACGGTGCCCGCGCCCTCGTGGCCGAGGACGGCGGGGACCGGCACCCGCATGGTGCCGTTGGTCAGCGACAGGTCGGAGTGGCAGACCCCGGCGGCGGCGAGCTTGACGCGGACCTGGCCGGGGCCGGGCTCCGGCAGGTCGATGTCGGCGATCTCCAGCGGGGAGCCGACGGCGGGCAGTACTGCGGCGCGAACCATGACGGTGCGAACTCCCTTAGAACTGGAGGGACTTGGTCTGGAGGTACTCGGTCAGGCCGTGCGAGCCCAGCTCGCGCCCGACACCGGACTGCTTGTAACCGCCGAACGGGGCAAGGGGGTTGAAGCGGCCGCCGTTGATGTCGACCTGTCCGGTGTCCATGCGGCGCGCGAAGGCGACGGCCTCCGCCTCGTCGCCCGCCCAGACCGCGCCCGCGAGCCCGTACACGGTGCCGTTGGCGATGCGCAGGGCGTCGCCCTCGTCCTCGTACCGAATGATCGAGACGACCGGGCCGAAGATCTCCTCCTGCGCGATGGTCATCTCGGGAGTGACGTCGGCGAAGACGGTCGGTGCGACGAAGAAGCCCTTGTCGTGCGGGGTTTCGGTGCCGCCCACGACGAGGCGGGCGCCCTCCGCGACACCCTTCTCGATGTAGCCGCGCACCCGCGCCTGCTGCTTGGCGTTGACGAGCGGGCCGATGCGGTCGCCGTACTTGGCGGCGGCCGCGCCCGCGAGCTCCACGGCCTCGTCGTACTGAGAGGTGTGGACGAGCATGCGGGTCCAGGCGCTGCACGTCTGCCCGGAGTTGCCCATGACGTTGGCGATGCCGACGTTGACGGCCTTGGCGAGGTCGGCGGAGGGGAGGATGACGTTGGCCGACTTGCCGCCGAGTTCCAGGGCGACGCGCTTGACGGCCGCGCCCGCCGTCGCGCCGATCCGCCGGCCGACCGCCGTGGAGCCGGTGAAGGAGACGAGGTCGACGTCGGCGTGCTCGGCGAGGGCCTGGCCCGCGACCGGGCCGAGGCCGGTGACCAGGTTGAAGACGCCTGCCGGGATGCCCGCCTCGTCGACCGCCTCGGCGAACAGCTGGGCGGTGAGCGGCGTGTCCTCGGCCGGCTTGAGCACGACGGTGCAGCCCGCGGCGAGGGCCGGGGCGACCTTGGCGACGATCTGATGGAGCGGGTAGTTCCAGGGTGTGATCGCGCCGACGACACCGACCGGCTCGGAAAGGACGGTGGAGTTGCCGACCTTCTCCTCGAAGGGGTGCGAGGCGGCCAGTTCGGCGTACGAGCCCGCCACCAGGATCGGTACGCCGGCGTGCACCGTCTGCGAGAACGACAGGGGCGCGCCGAGCTCCGCCGTGACCGTCTCGGCGATCTCGTCCTTGCGGGCCACGAGCACGTCGCGCAGGGCGGCGATCCTCGCCGCGCGCTCGGCGGGGGCCGTCGCGGCCCAGGCCGGGAAGGCGGCGCGGGCGGCCCGCACGGCGGCGTCCACGTCCTCGGCGCCGCCCGCGGGGACATGGCCGATCACCGACTCGTCCGCCGGGTTGACGACGGCGATCGTGTCGCCGCCGACGGCGGCGCGCCACTCTCCGCCGATGTACATCCCCTCATGGGCCTTCATGGCTCTCCTCCCGGTACCGCACTGGCCGTGCCGTTACTGCCTGGTAGTCCTGCACCCCAAACTAGCGGTGATAGTTTTTCGGCGCCAGGGATACCCCGTCACACCGCCAGTAATTCCTCAGTAACGGCAGCTTTCTAGCCTGCGGACTCCCCCGTACCGTTCCCGGAGGAGTGCCCCCGATGCACCTGCCCCGACCGCCCCGGCGCAGAGCCGCCGCATGGGCGGCGGCCGCGTTCACCGCGACCGCGCTGATGACCGGCGTGCTGCCGGCCGCCGCCGCCGACACCCCGGCCACGGCCGGCACCGCCGCCACGATCGACTCGGCGCTGAGCAGCGCCGTCGCCAAGGGCGGTGACGCGACGTTCTTCATCACCTTGAAGGACAAGGCCGACCTGTCCGGCGCCAAGAAGCAGAAGACGCACGCGAAGGCCGCCGCGGCCGCGTACAAGGCGCTGCGCGAGCACGCCGACGACAGCCAGGCCTCGCTGCGGTCGTTCCTCGACAAGAAGAAGATCGGCCACAAGGACTACTGGATCGCCAACACGATCCAGGTCACCGGCGACCAGGCCCTCGTCCAGGAGCTCGCCGAGCGCTCGGACGTGAAGTCGATCACCAAGCAGCGTTCGTTCACGGTCGACGACGACGCGACGGCCGACAAGAAGGTCGCCGCGACGCGGTCCGGCGTCGAGTCGTCCGCCGACGGCGCCGGGGACACCACCCCCACGTGGGGCGTCTCCGACATCAAGGCCGACCAGGTCTGGGACACGTACGCGGACCGCGGCGAGGGCGTCGTCATCGCCAACGTCGACACCGGTGTGCAGTACGACCACCCGGACCTGGTGAAGAGCTACCGCGGCAACAACGGCGACGGCACCTTCACCAACGACTACAACTTCTACGACCCGTCGGGCAACTGTCCCTCCGACGGCACCCCGTGCGACAACCAGGGCCACGGCACCCACACGATGGGCACGATGGTCGGCGCGAACGGCATCGGTGTCGCGCCGAACGCCAAGTGGATCGCCGCCAAGGGCTGCGAGGACGAGCACTGCTTTGAAGGGAACCTGCTCGCCGCCGGCCAGTGGATCCTCGCGCCGACCGACCACAACGGCCGCAACCCGCGCCCCGACCTCGCCCCGAACATCGTCAACAACTCCTGGGGCCAGGACCAGGCCGACTCCCCGTTCTACGAGGACATCATCGACGCCTGGAACTCCGCAGGCATCTTCGAGGCGTTCGCGGCAGGCAACGACGGTGACGGCACGACCTGCTCGACGGCCCACCCGCCGGGCGCGCAGGTCTCGACCTACGCCGTCGGCGCCTACGACTCGGCCGGCAGGATCACCGACTTCTCCGGCTTCGGTCCCTCGCCGGTCGACGGCTCGGCCAAGCCGAACATCGCGGCGCCGGGCAAGAACATCACCTCCACGTACCCGGGTTCGCAGTACGCGGCCATGGACGGTACGTCGATGGCGACCCCGCACCTCGCGGGCGCCGTGGCCCTGCTGTGGTCGGCCGCTCCGTCGCTGATCGGCAACATCGACGAGACCCGCAAGCTGCTCGACGAGGGCGCGCGTGACGTCGACGACACCCACTGCGGCGGCACCGCCGCCATGAACAACGTGTACGGCGAGGGCAGGCTCGACATCCTCGCCTCCGTCGACAAGGCCCCGCACACCGCCGTCAGCGTCATCGGCAAGGTCACCGACGACACCGGCGAACCCGTCGCCGGCATCTCCCTCAAGGCCAGCGGTGCCGACGGCGACCACGTGGTGAGCACCGGCCCCCAGGGCACGTACAAGATGGCGCTGGTCGCGGGCGCGTACGACTTCTCGATCGACTCGTACGGCTACGCGGCCAAGAAGATCTCCGGCGTCCAGGTCAGTGGCGACACCCCGCTGACCCAGGACATCGCGCTCACCACTCTCGCCCGGCACGCCGTCTCCGGCACCGTCCTCGACGTCACCGGCAAGCCGCTGGCCAAGGCCACGGTCGGGGTCCCCGGCACCCCGGTCGACTCCGTGACCACGGCTGCCGACGGCACGTTCACGCTGCCGAAGGTCGCCGAGGGCACCTACACGCTGAAGGTCACCCCGGCCGAGCCCGTCCTGTGCAACGCCGCGTACACGGCCGAGCTGAAGGTCGACGGCGACGTGACCCGCACCGTCAGGCTCCCGAACCGCACCGACGACGCGGGCAACTCCTGCGCCCCGGCCGCCTACTCCTGGATCCCCGGCTCCAGCAAGGTCGCGCTGTCCGGTGACGAGGACGCCAAGACGGTCTCGCTGCCGTTCCCCGTCTCCTTCTACGGCGTGACGTACTCCAGCGCCTCGGTCACCACCGACGGTCTGGTCAACTTCCTCTCGTCGCGCATCGGTGACTACGACAACGAGGCACTGCCGACGGCCGACCAGCCGAACGGAATCGTCGCCCCGCTCTGGGACGACCTGGCCCTCGACAAGAAGTCCAGCGTGCAGACCGCCACCACCGGCACGGCCGGCAGCCGCAAGTTCGCGGTCGTCTGGAACAACGTCCTGTTCGCGGGCACCACGAACCGTGCCACCTTCGAGGCCGTCTTCGACGAGGCCACCGGCGCGATCACGTTCCAGTACCAGTCCGTCGCGGGCAACGGTTCGTCGGCCACCGTCGGCATCGAGAACCAGGCCGGCGACGACGCCCTCCAGTACTCGTACGACCAGGCCGTTCTGACGAACGGTTCGGCGATCCGCATCACGCAGGGAGCCAAGTAAGCCATGAGAGCCACCACCTCCCGGCGGGCCCTGACGCTCGCCTCCGCCCTGGTCGCGGCGGGCCTGACGCTGACGGCGGCGCCGCACGCGCCGGCCGCCGACGGTTCGGTCGACGCGATGACGCTGACCAGCGCCCAGGCCAAGACCCTCGCCGCCCATGTCAACGTCGACGTGTACGGCGACAACAACGAGTACGCGGCGAAGGACGACAGCTCCGACGCCTCCGACGGAGGGGCCTCCACCGACGGATCGGCCACGGACGGCTCCACCGACGCCTCCACCGGCTCGGCCACCGACGCCACCGTCGATCCCTCGACCAAGGTCACCTTCACCGACAAGTCCACCCTCGAGGGCGCGCGCGGTGTCGCCGCGACCGTCCCGGCCGGCTCCGACGGCAGCTACTACACCGTGCACAGCCTGGGCAACGTCCAGCTGCACAAGGCCGACGGATCCACCGTCTGGGCGCGCACCAACGCCTCGTACTACACGGACTGGCAGGCCAAGCCGACGCAGGCCTGGCGGGTCGAGCCGTACCCGGCGCGCATCCAGATGGGCTACAACGCCGTCACCCCGACCTCGCCCTACTCCGACCAGGGCTACGACACCGCCGACCTGACCGGTGACGGCACGAAGGACATCGTGTTCTCCGCGTCCGTCGGCATCGGTGACCCCCGGTCGGTCACCACGCCCGACTCGCCGCTCAAGGCCGGCACGTTCGTGACGGTCCTCGACGGCAGGACCGGCAGGACGGTGTGGTCGAAGCTGTACGCGTACGCCGGCAACATCAAGGTCGTCGACGGCACGCTGTTGATCGCCAACTCGCCGCGCCTGAACTGGAACGCGCCCTCGACGGAGACGGCCACCCTCACCGGCATCCGCTTCTCGTACGCCGACGGGAAGCTCACCCCGTCGAAGACGTGGACGTACGACACGAAGTCGACGGCGGGTGCGAGCTGGGCGGCCCTGGAGTCCGTCGGTGACGGCAAGGTCGCCGCGGTCTGGGACCTGTACAAGACCTCCACGAACGCCTCGCGGGGCCGCACCCTCGTCCTGGACACGGCCGACGGCTCGGTCACGTGGCAGACGGACAGCGCCCTGTACGGCCGCCAGCTGCACGTCGACGCCTCCCGCAAGCGGATCGTCGCCCTGGAGCAGGCGGACGCCTCCGACGCCGTGCGGTACGAGATCGCCACGTACGACCTGGCCGACGGCAAGCGCACGACGCTCGACAGCCGGGTCAACGTCCTGCCCACCGCGCTGACGGTCGGTGACGCCGCGACGGGCGGCGGCGACGAGATCTCGGTGAGCGAGTCGGTGATCAGCTCGTCGTTCAACGTCACCTCCAGCACGATCCGGGTCCTGGACGGCTCGGACGGCTCGACGGTGAAGTGGACGTACACCACCAAGCGTTCGCCCGACAACAGCCACGACGGCGCCAGCACCTGGAACCTCGTCGCCACGAACGGCACGCTCACCGCCTCCGCGATCGACGACCAGGACGAGGGCAACGCGCTCAACGCCGGTGGGCTGCGCTACGGCTCGCTGACCGCGTTCACCGGCGGCGGCAAGATCAAGTGGCGCCAGCACGGCTACAACGCCTCGCCGATGTACCAGCAGGTGTACTCCTCCGGCGGCGCGGACTACGTGCGCACCGTCGACCAGCAGCAGAACATCCGCGAGTTCAGTCTCGGCAACGGCAGCCAGAAGGGCCTCACCCCGCTGCAGGGCGACCTGTACGCCGGCAGGGCCGCGGACTTCGACGGCGACGGCAAGAAGGACGTCGTCGTCGGCGGCTCCTCGCACGGCGTGTGGGCGTACTCCGGTACGTCGCTGGTCAGCGGTTCACCGAAGCTGCTGTGGAAGGCCACCGTCCCCGGCGAGGTGCACAACATCGCGACCGGTGACGTCGACGGCGACGGCACGAAGGATGTCGTCGTGGCCGCCGACAACGCCACCGCCGTCCTCGACGGCAAGACCGGCAAGGTCCTGACGACGATCGACGGCAAGGGCGCGTACGTGCGCTCGGTGACCGTCGCCGACGTGAACGGTGACGGCAAGGCCGAGATCCTCGTCCCGACCGACGCACTGCGCGTGTACGACGCGAGCGGCACCCAGCTGTGGTCGTACTCCGCGCCGTCGAGCGCCGGTGACGTGGTCTTCTCCGACACGGTCGTCGCCGACGGGCGGGTCTACACGCAGTACAGCAGCCTCGGCGCGATCAACGCCTCCGACGCGGTCGTCAACGGCGTCGCCCTCGACGGCGAGGGCACCGTCAAGTGGACCGCCGACCCGAAGGCCCCGAGCCAGGCGGCCGACGGCAAGCTGCACGGCGCGGTCCTGGTCAACGGCGTCTTCGCCTCGCCGAAGATCCCTTACGCGGACGGTCACGCGGTCGTCTACACCTGGATCATCAGCGCCGACCCGACGGTTGACGGTGATCTCTCCACCGCCTCACCGCGCGACGTGACCGAGATCCGGGACGGTCGCACCGGTGAAGTGATCCGCCGGAGTCTCACCAGCAGCCCGTGGTCGCACGGCAACTACTTCACCGACGACCAGAACTCCGTGCTGTACCACATGGGCTTCGGCGTGATGAAGGGCTACCCGGGCGACGGCAAGGACGACACCTACGCCTCGGTGATCGCGCCGCTGCGCACGGGAGGATTCATCACCGGGCCCGGCGGCCGGAAGCTGTTCGGCGGCGGCACCGAGGGCGGTCTGGCCGTGTACGACGCGTCGCAGCTCACGAACGGCGAATTCTTCCAGTCCAGCATCGGTAGCGCCGGCCTCATGGGCGGCCGCAACTACCTCGCCGCCGACCTCGACGGTGACGGCACGGACGAGATGGTCTCCCTCAACTTCGACGACTTCGGTATCAACCGGATGGCGGAGCAGTTGGGCGGCGGCGTTCTCTCCCTGAACAACGGCATCCACCAGATGTCGACCTTCAAGCTCTCCTGATCTCCTCCGTCCCACGCGAACCCCCGGGCCCCGCCCGGGGGTTCACCTGTCCACACCCCCACCGGCCCGGTAATTCCCCAGTAACGGCGGCCTCCTAGCGTGCGCGCTCCCCGTACCGTTCCGGAGGAGCACACCCGATGCACCTGCCTCGAACCGCCCGGCGCAGACCCGCCGTATGGGCCGCGGCCGCGTTCACCGCGACCGCCCTGGCCGCCGGCGTCCTGCCGGCCGTCGCCGCCGACACGTCGTCCGCAGCCGCCACCGCGACCATCGATCCGTCCCTGAGCAGCGCCGTCGCCAAGGGAGGTGACGCGACGTTCTTCGTCGTCCTCAAGGACAAGGCCGACCCTGGAGGGCGTCCCGGTCGACGCGGTCACCACCGGCGCCGACGGCACGTACACCCTGCCGAAGGTCGCCGAAGGCACGTACACGCTGCGGGTCTCCCCCGCGGCCCCGGTGGTCTGCAACGGCGTCCACACCAGCGCGCTCACGGTCGACGCCGCCGAGACGGCCGACGTGCGGCTGCCCCACCGCACCGACGCGGGCGGCACGTACTCCTGCGCCCCCGTCGCCTCCTCCTGGATCAAGGGCTCGACGGGCACCGGCCTGACCGGCGACGAGGACGCGAGGACGATCAGCCTGCCGTTCCCTGTGACGTACTACGGCGTGAAGTACACCAGCGCCTCCGTCACCACCAACGGCCTGGTCGACTTCCTCCAGCCGCGCCTGGGCGACTACGTCAACACCGCGCTGCCCGCCGCCGCCCAGCCCAACGGCGTCGTCGCCGCCTTCTGGGACGACCTGGTCGTCGACAAGAAGTCCTCCGTGCAGACCGCCGTCACCGGCACGGCCGGAGCCCGGAAGTTCGCGATCGCCTGGAACAACGCGGCCTTCGCCGCCGACAGTTCGGTACGGGTCTCCTTCGAGGCCGTCCTCGACGAGGCCACCGGCGCGGTCACCCTCCAGTACCAGGGCATCGGCACCGGCGCGCTCCCGCGCGGCGGCTCGGCGACCACCGGCATCGAGAACCAGGCCGGTACCGACGGCATCGGCCACTCCTTCGACCAGACCGTCCTGAGCGACGCCACCGCCATCCGCTTCACCCCGAAGGGCGCCTGATGAGACACAACCACCGGCGGGGCCTGCGCCTGGCCTCCGTACTGATCGCCTCCGGACTCGCGCTGAGCGTGTCCCCGGCCGTGCACGCCGACGACAGCGGACTCCTGACCCTGACCGACAGTCAGGCGCACAAGCTCGCGCGGCAGATCACGCCCGACATCTACGGGGACGGGCGCAGCCTCGACCCCATGGCCGCGCCCGACGACGCCCCTGACGACGCGGCCACCGACGGCAGTCCCACGACGGACAGCGGCGCGTCCACCACCAGTGCCACCCCGTCCTGGAAGCTGAGCGAGAAGTCAGCCGTCGAGGGCGCCCAGGGTTCGGCCGCCACCTTCGCGGCCGGGGGCACGAAGGGCGACTACTTCTCCGTCAACTCACTCCTGCCGATCAAGCGCATCGGCGCCGACGGCAAGGAGGTGTGGTCGCGCGACTCGACCTCCCTGGACTCCGACTGGAAGACCACGCCGGCCCGCGCCTACCAGACGGAGCCGTACCCGGCCGCCGTCGTGATGGGCTTCAACGCGGTCGCCCCGTTCAGCATGACCAGCGACGACGGCGTCACCACCGGCGACCTGACCGGTGACGGCGTCGACGACCTCGTCCTCACCGCCGAGGCCGGCGTGTACCCCTACCGGCCGTTCACCTCGCCCGGATCCTCGCTGCCCAACGGCACGTTCGTCACGGTCCTCGACGGCGCCACCGGCAGGACGCTGTGGTCGAAGCTGTACGCCGCCGCGTACAACATCAAGCTGGTCGGCAAGACCCTCGTGGTCGCGGACTCGGCGTACTACAACCTCAACTCCCCGGCCGGTTCGAGGACGACGCTCAACGGCATCCGCTTCGACTACGCCGACGGCAGGCTCACCCCGTCGCAGACCTGGTCGTACGACGCCGGCACCTACACCGGCGTCCAGTGGGGCTCGCTCGAACCGATCGGCGACGGGCTGCTCGCCGCCTCCTGGAACCAGAACCGCAGGTACACCTCCGACCTCACGCCCAGCGGCCACACCCTGGTGATCGACACCAAGGACGGCAGCGTCAAGTGGACGAAGAGCGGGCGGCTCTACGTGCGTCAGCTGCGCCTGGACGCCACGCGCGGCCGGATCGTGGCCCTCGAGCAGTCGGACTACAACGAGGGCGTGAAGTACGAGCTCTCCTCGTACGCCCCTGCCGACGGCGCCCGCACCGGCCTGAGCGAGCGGATCAACGCGCTGCCGCTGGCCCTGGAGATCGGCGACATCCAGGGCAACACGAAGCCCGAGTACACGGTCAGCGAGTCGAGCGTCGACAACAACCTCACCATGAACAGCAACAGCGTCCGCGCGCTCAACGGCGACGACGCGAGCCTGCTGTGGGCGCGCACCGTCAAGCCGGCCACCGAGGGCGGCGCCGTGGGCGCCGCCTGGGACCTCCAGGCCGTGGACGGCAGGATCGTCGCCTCGTCCATGGACGACACGGACAGCTCGCTCGCCCAGAACCGCGGCATGAACCGCTACGCCCGGCTCACCGTGCTCGGCGGCGCCACCGGTGACGTGAAGTGGGACAAGCGCGGCGTCGTCGGCTCGATGCTGAGCGCGCAGCCGTTCGCCAAGGACGGCGGCTGGCGCGTGCGCACCGTCGACACGAACGAGAACATCCGCGTCTACAACCTCGGCAGCGGCAAGCAGGAGAGCCTCCTCCCGCTGGAGGGCATCCCGTACACCGCCGCGGCCACCGACATCGACGGCGACAAGAAGAACGACCTCGTCGTCGGCGGGTCCTCCAACGGCCTGTTCGCGTACGACGGTCCGTCGATGACGGCCGGCGCGCCGAAGCGGCTGTGGACGGCGACGCTGCCCGACCGCGTCGTCCAGGTCACCAAGGCCGACACCACCGGTGACGGCCGCGACGAGCTGATCGTCGCGGCGAGTTCGGCGGTCGTGGTCGTCGACGCCCGCACCGGCAAGGTGCTCACGACGATCACCGCTCCCGCCGGGGAGTACGTGCGTAACGTCGTCGCGTCCGACCTCGACGGCGACGGCGCCGCCGAGCTGGCCGTGGCCACCGACAAGGTCCGCGCGTACGAGGGCGACGGCACCCTGAAGTGGGCGTACGCGGCCCCCTCGGAGATCGGCACGCCGACGTTCGCCGACCTGTCCGCCGCGGACGGAAAGGTCTACGCCGAGTTCCAGACCCGCGGCATCAACCCCAGTGCCGCCACCCCCGTCGGCGGTGTCGCCCTGAACGGCGAGGACGGCTCGGCCGCCTGGACGTTCACGCCGAAGGCGCCCGACACCAGCACCGGATCGCTGCTCGGCATCCCGCTGCGGGCCGGCACGTTCGCCTCGCCGGGCATCCCGTACGCGGACGGGCACGCGGTCGTCTTCACGTACGTGGTGCGCGGCGACTCCGAGCAGTTCCCGCCGAACCAGCTGACCAACATGGTCCAGATCCGCGACGGCCGCACCGGCGAGCTGCTGCACGAGACGAAGGCGGGCGGCTACGCCACGCTGCACAGCTGGACCACCGGGCCCGAGGGGCTGCTCGAGGGCGGTCTCGCCGCGATGCGCACCTACGGCGCCGACGGCCAGGACCACAAGGTCGGCACGCTGGCGGAGATCCGCAGCAACTCCTTCGCCAAGGGCCCGGGCGGCGCGCGCGTCCTGGTCGCGAGCGGCACGCAGTTCGTGAACATCTACGACCCCGCGGTCCTGAAGTCCACCGACAGCTTCGTGCGGGCCGTCACCGGCTTCGGCGCGCTGGGCGCCCGCGAGCACGTCGTCGCCGACCTCGACGGTGACGGGAAGGACGAGATCATCCTGCTCACCTTCGACGACCTCGGCGCCGACCGCAGCGCCGGCCTGGTCGGCAACTCCGTGTCGCAGCCGTACACGGCGATCCGGTCGGCGGTCACCCTCGGCATCGACTAGGGGTTTCGCGGACTGGGTCCTTCGCGGATCCGACGGCCGATCAGAACCTCCTGGGCGCCTGCCCAGGGGGTTCTCAGCGCGCTCGGTTACAGTGACGCCCTCATGGAAGCGCGGCACACCACAGAAGACACCGACAGCGGCGCCCCGCTGCTCCGTCTGCACCTTTTCAATGGCTTTCGGGCGACACGGGACGGCGGTTCACCGGTCGCCGAGCGGTGGCCGCGGCCCAGCGCCCGCACGCTCGTGAAGCTGCTCGCCGTCACTCCCGGCCGCAGCCTCCACCGCGAACAGGCCATGGACATCTGCTGGCCCGACGCCGACGCGCAGGCCGCGCTGCGCAGTCTGCGGGTCGCGCTGCACGCCGCGCGCCGCGCCCTGGAACCCGAGTTGGCGCCGCGCACGGCGTCGTCGTACCTGATATCCGACGGCGCGATGCTGCGGCTCGACCCGGAGCGGGTGTGGATCGACGCCGACCGGGCGGAGGAGTCCGCGGGCGCCGCCCTCTCCTCGGGCGAGCCGGAGCGACTGGCCGCCGCGCTGCTGGAGTTCACCGGCGAGCTGCTGCCCGAGGACCGGTACGCGACCTGGGCGCAGCCGCGCCGCGACAGGATCGCCGCGCTGCGCGAGGAGCTTCAGCTCGGGCTCGCCTCCGCTCACCTGGAGCGCGGCGCCCCGCACGAGGCGGCGGCCGTCGCCGAGCGGATCCTCGCGGCGAGCCCGGCCGACGAGGCCGCGCACCGGATCCTCATCGACGCCTACATCCGCCAGGGGCTGCGGCGGCGGGCGGTGCGCCAGTACCACGTGTGCCGGGAGACGCTCGACGCCGAGCTGGGCGTGCGCCCCGGCCCCGAGACGGAGGCGCTGCACCGCCAGGCCCTTGCGGCCGAACCCGCTCCCCCGCCGTCGGCGCCCTCGCTCCCGGCCCCGCTGCGCGCTCCGGCGGCCTCCCCGCTGCGCGGGCGTGACAACGTTCTCCACCGGCTGCTCGCGACGGACGGGCCCCCGGTGCGGCTGCTCACCGGAGAGGCGGGGGTCGGCAAGACGCGCCTGGTCGGCGAAGCGGCGCGGCGTGCGGCCGCGGCCGGCGCCGCCGTGTTGTGGGGCGGCGGGCACGACGCGGAGGGGCACACGCCGTACGGGGCGTTCGCCGAGGCCCTCGACGGGTGGCTGGCCGAGCGGGACGCGGGCGAGCGGGCGCGGGTCGGCGCCGAGCATCCCGAACTGGCCGCGTTCCTGCCGTCGCTCGGCCGGTCGAGCGGGAGCGGCGGGCGCAGCCCGGAGGAGGAGCGGGACCGATTGTTCCGGGCGACGGCGGCACTGCTCGGTGAACTGGCCGCCGCGCACCCGGTGTTGCTGGTCCTCGACGATCTGCACGCGGCGGACACGGGCTCGTTCCAGCTCCTGAGCCACCTGGCACGCAGGGCGGCGACCCCGACGGGAACCCGGCTGCGGTTCCTCGTGACGTGCCGCGAGGAGGAGCTGCCGGACGGCGATCCGCGCCGCGCGGGCCTCGCCCATCTCGTCCGTCAGCATCTCGCCGTACGCGAGGAGTTGGGGCGGCTCGACCGGGAGGCGTGCCTGGCGGTGGCGCGGGACGCGGGCGCGGCCGGGGACCGGGTGTGGGAGCTGTCCCTCGGCAACCCGCTGTTCGCCGTCGAGCTGGCGCGCTCGCCCGTCGAGGGTGAAGCACCGGACAGCGTACGGGAGTTGGTGGCCGAGCGGCTCGGCAGGCTCGACCCGGACGCACGGCGGGTCGTCGAGGCGCTGTCCGCCGCCGGCAGCGAGGCCGCCCTGTCCGAACTGCTCGACGTCGCCGCGCACGGCCTTCGGCCCGCGCTCGACGGGGCGGGCACGGCCGACGCCGTGGAGCGGGCCATCGGCGCCTCGCTCATCGAGGAACGTCAGGTGGTGGTCGCGGGACGCCCCGAGGCGGGCCTCGCCTTCCGGCATCCGCTGGTCCGCCTCACCTGCTACGACCAGCTGGCCACCGTACGCCGCAGACAGTTGCACGCCGCGTTCGCGCACGCGGTGCTGCGCCGCAGGCCCGACGCCGTGGACGCGCTCGCCTCGCACTTCGCGCGGGCCGACGACCCGCGCGCGGCCGAGTATCTGCGCCGCGCCGCCGAACGCGCCGCCGCGCTGTACGCCAACGACACCGCCGACCGCTACTACCGGGACCTCGTCGCCCGGCTCGACGTGGACGCGGCCCGCGCCCGGCTCGCACACTCCCAAGTCCTGCGCAGGATGGGCCACTTCGAGCAGGCCGCCGAGGTGCTGCGGACGGCGCTCGCCGAGTTCGAGCGGCGCGGTGACCACGACGACACGGTGCTCGCGGCGGCGCAGCTCGCCGAGACCCTCGTGAAGTCCGGCGCCCCGGAGGCCGCCCTCGACATCCTGCACGCGCACCCGCCGACCGCGCACACCGCGCCGGAGCCGACCGCCACGCACCACATCGCGCGGGCCGTCACGGACTTCGTGGCCGGCCGGTACGGGGAAGGGCACGCGGCCGCCCACACGGCCCTCGCCTCGGCGCGCCAGGTCGCCGGGGTCGCCGGGCACGGCCTGGTGGCGCGCTCGTACGCGCAGCAGGCCGCCAATCTGGGGCTCGCGGGCCGGTTCGGCGCGGCCCGCGAGGCGGCCGACCGTGCCCTTGCCCCGGCCGAGGTGTACGGGGACCCGACCCTGCTCGGCGGGGTCCTCTCGACGCTGCGGGAGAACGCGCGGCGCGGCGGGCGGCTGCGCGAGGCCGTCGACACCGGGCGCCGGGCGCTGGCCCTCGCCGAACGGTCGGGGGACCCGACGGCCGCCGCGTTCGAGCGCGCCAACCTGGCCGAACTGCACCTGCTTCTTGAGGAGTTGGAGGAAGCGCGCGAGCTGGGTGAGGCGGCGGTCGCGGGCGCCGAGGCGGACGGTGCGTGGTGCCTGCCGTACGCGCTGGCCGCGCTGGCCCGGGTGCGGATGCGGCTCGGGGCGGGCGTGGACGCGGCGGAGTTGCTGACGCGGGCGGAGCGTACGGCTGTCGCCCACGATGACCGGCAGGCCAGCTTCGAGGTGCGTACGGCTCGCGCGGAGCTCGCTCTGCATGCGGGCCGGCCTGATCAGGTGCGGGCCGCGCTCGGCGATGCGGTGGCGCCCACGCTTCAGGCGTGGGCGGATCTTCTCGACGGGGCTCGGGACGCGGCTCTGGCGGGCGCCGCCGCTGAGGTTGAACGGGCTCGGGGTACGGGTGAGCGGCTTGCGGAGGTGGAGGCGCGGGTCGTTCTCGCGGCGGGGCTCGGGGCCGAGGGGGGCGGGGCGTTGGCGGAGGTGGAGTCCGTGGCGCGGGGGTTGCCGTATCCCGCGGGGGTTCGGCGGGTTGCTTGGGTGCGGGAGGTTTTGAGCGGGGGGCCGCGCTTCTCGCCGTAGGGGGCTGTGTGCGTGGGCGGCTGCGGCTTTCGTTGTGGCTGGTCGCGCAGTTCCCCGCGCCCCTGAAATGCAGACGCTTCGCGTCGCATTTCCCCGATGAAGGCTAGGCGGCGAAGCCGCCAGCCTTCATCGGAGGCGCCCCTGAGATGGCGCACGAAGTGCGCATCTCAGGGGCGCGG
>NZ_JBFAVD010000030.1:0-92982 GCF_040679615.1 Streptomyces sp. NPDC052225
CCCGCGCCCCTGGGGAAGCTGCGCGCAGCGCATGCTTCAGGGGCGCGGGGAACTGCGCGACCAGCCACGACGAAAGCCGCACCCGGCAACGCACCCCCGTCACATGTGGCTGCCCCCGTCGACCCGAACCTCCGTCCCGGTGATGAAGTACCCGTCGTGCGAGGCGAGCATCGCCACCACGGCAGCCACCGCGTCCGGCCCCGCGAAGTTGAACTCACCCGTTCCCACCTGAAGCATCGGCGCCGTCTTCTGGAACAGGGACATGTCCGCGTCGGCGGGCAGGCCGGGGCCGACCGACTGCTTGGCCCGGCCGGAGCCGTCCGTCATGCCGGAGGAGATCGAACCGGGCTGTACGGCGGTGAACCGGATGCCGCGCTTGCTGTACTCCATGGCGAGGGCGTGCGTCATGGACTGGATGCCGCCCTTGGACGCCGCGTACGCGGCCATGTACGGGTGGGCGAAGTTCTGCGCGGTCGAGGAGAAGTTGACGACCGCCGACTCGTGGCCGTCGAGCAGCGCCGGTACCGACTCGCGGATCATCAGGAACGTACCGGTCAGGTTGATCCGGATGACCTGCTCGAAGTCCGCGAGGGTCACCTGGTCGGTGTGGCCGGAGCGCAGGATGCCGGCCGCGTTGACGAGGACGTCGAGGCCGCCGAGCGTCGCCACCGCGGAGGCGACGGCCTCGCGTACGGACGTCTCGTCGGCGACGTTCACGACGACGGTGCTCAGGCGCTCCGCGTCGGCGCCCGCCTTGGTGACGGTGTCCTTGAGGCCGTCCTCGCTGATGTCGGCGGCGACGACCCGGCCGCCCTCGGCCAGGATCCGCAGCACGGTGGCCTGGCCGATGCCGGACCCTCCGCCGGTGATGAGGGCGCGGCGGCCTTCGTAACGGTTCATGTCGACTCCTTGTGAAGCGGTGGTGGCGCGTTGGCGCGGTGCCACCGTACGCCTGGGTGGCACGTTTTGCCATAACGACTTTTCGTGCCACTTTCTTCCTTCGCGGCTACCCTTCCGTACGTGACCGAGCCCAGGACGCCCACCCCGCCGCCCCCGCTGACGCTGACCGAGCGCCGCAAGGCCGCGACGCAGCTCGACATCGCGCGCGCGGCCGCCGAGCTGTTCGCCGACAAGGGGCCCGACGGCACGACCGCCGAGGAGATCGCGGCCCGCGCCGGCGTCGCGCTGCGCACCTTCTACCGGTACTTCCGCAACAAGCAGGACGCGGTCGGCCCGCTGCTCGCGTCCGGCGCGGACCGCTGGCGCGAGCTGCTCGACGCCACGCCGCCGGGCACGCCGCTGCGGGAGGCCCTGGAGGCCGCCGCCGTGGCGTCCCTGTCGGAGCCGGGCGAGGAGGCGCGGGAGGGGCTGCGCCGGACCCGGGGGCTGCTGCGCGCGGCACGGCACGATCCGGCACTGCGGGCCGTCTGGTACCGGGTCAACCAGGAGTCCGAGGAGAAGCTGCTGCCGGTGGTGACCCGGCTCACTGGTCCCGGCGCGGACGAGCTGGAGGCCCGCCTCGCCGCCGCCGCGGCGACCGACGCGATCCGGGTGGCGCTGGAGGTGTGGGCGCCGACGGAGGCGGGCACGTCCGGCCCCGGCTCCCCCGCGGACCTGACCGTCCGCTGCCTGCGCTCGCTCACCGCCGGTTTCTGACCCGGCCCCCGGACACCGGTGCGCCCCGAGCACCGGGGCGCACCGCCGCGGCACGGCGTGCCTCCGTGCCGCCCCTGCGCGCGACTCCCCCGCACCGCGCGCGGCCCTACGCTCGACCCCCGAACTCAGGTATTCCGGGGGCGCGTTGGGGGCATGACGCTCCCAGCCGTCAGCCGCCCAACCTCCGGAGGCACACGTGCACGCGGACGTCGTCATCGTGGGAGCCGGGGTCGCGGGACTCGCGGCCGCCCGCCACCTGACCAGGGCGGGCGTGAGGCCCCTGGTCCTGGAAGCCGCCGCAACGCCCGGCGGCCGCATGTCCACCGAGAAGGTCGACGGGTTCCGGCTCGACCGGATCGGCCAGCTGCTGTCCACCTCGTACCCCGAACTGCGGCACACGCCGGGCCTGGACGGCCTGGTGCTGCGCCCGTTCACCCCCGGCGTGCTGGTGCACAGCGAGGGCCGCCGCCATCGCGCCGGGGAGCCGACGCACCCCCGGCGCGCGAGGGGCGCATTAAGTGCGGCACGCGCCCTCGCGAGCGCCCCCCGTCCGACGCGCGGCGTCCGGCCTCCGCTCGGCGGACCCCTGGACCACGCGCGCCTGGGCGCCGCCCTCGCCCGGCTCGCCGCGACCCCGCCCGCCCGGCTCCTCACCCGACCCGAACTCCCCGTCGGACAGGCCCTGTTGGCCCGGGGCCTGCCACCCAGGACGCTCTACGGTTTCGTACGGCCGCTGCTCTCCGCGCTGCTCTGCGACCCGGACCTGACGACGTCCAGCCGATGCGCCGACCTCGCCCTGCACGCGTACGCGGCGGGCCGCCTCGCCGTGCCCGAGGGCGGCGCGGACGCCCTGCCGGAACTGCTCGCGGCGGGCCTGCCGCCGGGCACCGTGCGCACCGGGGTCCGGGTGACGGCCATCGCCGCGGACTCGGTGACCACCGCCGAGCACGGCCGGCTGAGGTGCCGCAGCGTCGTGCTGGCGACGGACGCGGTCGCCGCCGCCGAGCTGCTCCCGGGGCTGCGCGTGCCCGCCTTCCACCCGGTGACCGTCGTGCACCACGCCGTGCCCGAACCGCCGCTCGCCGACGCGGCGCTGCTGCTGGACGCCGACCGTGCCGGGCCCGTGGCGCACACCTCGGTGATCAGTCAGGTCGACCCGACGCGGGCCCCCGCCGGGCGCGCCCTCGTCTCGTCGACCGTGCTCGGGGCGCCGCCCGGCGAGCGCGAGCTGCGGGCCCAACTCGCCGCGCTGTACGGCACGTCGATGTCCGCCTGGGAGACCCTCGCCGTCCACCACGACCCGCGCGCCGTGCCCACGATGCCCGCCCCGCACGATCCGCGCCGCCCGGTGCGACTCCTCGACGGTCTCTACGTGTGCGGGGACCACCGGGACACGAGCACGGTGCAGGGCGCGCTGCACTCGGGGCGGCGCGCGGCGCGCGCGGTCCTGACGGATCTGGGCATCCCGGTGGCTGCCGGCTCGTCGGCGGTCGCGTCCGAGGTGCCCGCCGGCGAGGCCGCCTGAAGCGCCCGCCCCTTCCCCCGAGCCGCGCCCGTCCCCGTGGAACGATCCGGGGGCGGGCGCACCAACTCCCTGACATCTCCTGCGACTTGTCACCGCACCGGAGCTTCCGTGGACGTCACCCCGTGCCCGTGATCCCCCGCCCCACCGACTGGTCCATCCCCCTGCCCCTGCGCTCCATCGGGGCCGAAAAGGCGTCCCTGCGCGGCGAGTTGGCCGGCCTGATCGCCTGGGAGAGGCCCTGAGCGCGTCCGCGGTGGCCGCGCCGCCCTGAGCCCTCACCCCAGCGCGGCGACCTTCTCCCGGTACCCCCGCACCGGCCCCGCGTCGCGGTACGGCTCAAGGCGCCGCTCGAACTCCCTGACGTACTCGTGCGCCCGCACCGACCGCATGTCCGCCGCCGCGGCCGCCGCCTCCGCCCCGAGCGCGCACGCCGAGTCCAGCTCCCCGAGCCCGAGCCGGGCCGAGGCGAGGACCACCCGGCAGAACAGCCTGCTGCGCGCGAAGCCGGGCGCCCGCAGCTGCAAGGACCGCTCGGCGTGCTGCGCCGCGGCCCGGTACTGCTGAAGGTCGCGGTGGCAGTGCCCGAACTCGTCGGCGAGCTGCGCCTCGTCGAAGAACCGCGCCCAGGGCGGCACGTCGTCCCCGGCCCGCGCCGTCTCCAGCGCCCGCTCGGCCCGTACGAGAGACGACGTACAGGCGCGGATCTCGCCGAGCACCCCGTGCCCGCGCGCCTCCACGGCGTGCAGCAGCGCCTGCACCACGGGCGGCGCCGCCCCCCCGACCCCCTGCTGCGCGACCCGCGCCAGCTGCACCGCCTCCCGGCCGTGCCCGAGGTAGACGGCCTGCCGGCTCATGGTGACCAGGACGTACGAGCCGTACATCCGGTCCCCCGCGGCCTGCGAGAGCCGCAGCGCCTGCACGAAGTAGCGCTGGGCGAGTCCGTGCGCCGCGATGTCGTACGAGGTCCAGCCCGCCAGCCGGGTCAGGTCGGCGACGGCCCCGAAGAGCCTGCGCCCCGTCTGCTCCCCGTACGCGCCCCGCAGCATCGGCTCGGCCTCGTGCTCCAGGTACCGCACCAGGGCCTGGCGCGCGTGCCCGCCTCCGTAGGCGTGGTCGAGCGCGCGGAACAGTTCGCTGACCGAGCGCAGCGCCGCGATGTCGCCGGTCGTCACCTTCTGCCCGGGGCCGCGCTCGGTCTGGGTGCGCTGGCGCGGCACGACGGGGCGGCCCTGGACGGGGACGCGGGGCGCGAGGTCGCCGCGGGAGACCCGGTCGTCGGCGCGGCCGATCAGCCAGTCCCGGCTGGGCACGACGAGTCCGGCCGGGGTGAACGCGATCTTGCGGAGCTCGGCATGGCTGCCGGAGTCCTTGCGCCACAGGCCGCTGACGATGTCGATGGCCTCCTCGGGCGACGCCGCGAACTCCAGGCCCGCGTAGACGGGCGCGCAGGCGTCGAGCCCCAGATCCTGGGCGGAGAGCCGGCGCCCGAGGCGCCGGGTGAACACCTCGGCGATCAGCGCGGGTGTCGTGCCGCGCGGCTGCTGCCCGCGCAGCCAGCGGGTCACGGATGTCTTGTCGTAACGCAGGTCAAGACCGTGTTCGAGCCCTAGCTGGTCGACGCGGCGCGCGAGCCCCGCGTTGGAGAAACCCGCCTCCGCGATGAGCGCGGCGAGCTGGCGGTTCGGTGTGCGCTGCGGAGGTCGTTCCGTCATCAGCTGTGCGGTCTCCTGCCTTCCGGGCCGGGGTGCAGCCCTCATGGAACGGCGCGAATGTAGCGGCGATACCGGAGCGCGCAGGGGTCTTCGCGGGGCCTTCATCCGATCGTGTGACGATGGGACCGAGACGCTGACACGGAGGTCCCGCGATCCGGGAGCCGTACAGTGACTCGGGGCGCGATACGTGCACGGTGAAGGTTCTAGGGAGGCGCTTGCCGTGAGTGAGTTCCGGTTCGTCCGCATGGGGTTCGGTGCGGACATGGTCGAGTACCAGGTCGCCTGGGACGAGCAGCGCCGGGTGCACGCGGCCCGCTTCGCCGACGAGATCCCCGACACCTGTCTGCTCCTCGAACACCCGCCGGTCTACACAGCGGGCCGGCGCACCGCCCCCGAGGAGCGTCCGCTGGACGGCACCCCGGTGATCGACGTGGACCGCGGCGGCAAGATCACCTGGCACGGCCCGGGCCAGCTCGTCGGCTACCCGATCCAGAAGCTGCCGCGCCCGGTGGACGTGGTCGCGCATCTGCGCCGTCTGGAGGACGCGATGATCGCGGTCTGCGCCGAGTTCGGCATCGAGGCGGCCCGGGTCGAGGGCCGCGCGGGCGTCTGGGTCCTCGGCGATCCCATTGAGCAGCGTACGAATCTGGGCGGCCTCTCCCTGGACTTCAACCCGCGTCTGAGCAGCGAGGACGAGGAGTTCGACCACCGCCTGGTCGGCCCCGAGTACGCGCCGTCGAACGCGGGCCAGCGCCACGAGGACCGCAAGATCTGCGCCATGGGCATCCGCGTCGCCAAGGGCGTCACGATGCACGGCTTCGCGCTGAACGTGAACCCGGACACCTCGAACTTCGACAAGATCATCCCGTGCGGCATCCGCGACGCGGGCGTGACCTCTCTCTCGTACGAACTCGGTCGCGAGGTCACGATGGACGAGGTGCTGCCGGTGGCGGAGAAGCACCTGCAGGACGTGCTCGGGAACGCGGACCTCAAGCCGCGCGAGATCGAGCGGGCCTCGGCCTGATCCCCCTCCGGGGAATGCACCCCGATGGCCAGAGGTTGGCCATCCGTGAGGGCCATGAACATCACGGGCGTACCCTGAGGTACGCCGAGGAATCAAAGCTTTAGGGAGCCGGTCGTGTCCGCAGTCGCACCCGACGGACGCAAGATGCTGCGCCTGGAGGTCCGCAACAGCCAGACCCCCATCGAGCGCAAGCCCGAGTGGATCAAGACCCGGGCGAAAATGGGCCCCGAGTACACGAAGATGCAGAACCTCGTGAAGTCCGAGGGCCTGCACACCGTCTGCCAGGAGGCGGGCTGTCCCAACATCTACGAGTGCTGGGAGGACCGCGAGGCCACGTTCCTCATCGGCGGTGACCAGTGCACGCGGCGCTGCGACTTCTGCCAGATCGACACCGGCAAGCCCGAGGCCCTCGACCGCGACGAGCCGCGCCGCGTCGGCGAGTCCGTCGTCACGATGGACCTGAACTACGCCACGATCACCGGCGTCGCCCGCGACGACCTGGAGGACGGCGGCGCCTGGCTGTACGCGGAGACGGTCCGCCAGATCCACGCGCAGACCGCCGAGCGCGCCGAGGGCCGCACGAAGGTCGAGCTCCTCGCCCCCGACTTCAACGCGGTGCCCGAGCAGCTGGCCGAGGTCTTCTCGTCCCGCCCCGAGGTCTTCGCGCACAACGTCGAGACGGTGCCGCGCATCTTCAAGCGGATCCGCCCCGGCTTCCGCTACGACCGCTCGCTGAAGGTCATCACCGAGGCCCGCGAGTACGGCCTGGTGACGAAGTCGAACCTGATCCTCGGCATGGGCGAGACCCGCGAAGAGGTCTCCGAGGCGCTGCGCCAGCTGCACGAGGCCGGCTGCGAGCTGATCACCATCACGCAGTACCTGCGCCCGTCGGTGCGGCACCACCCCGTGGAGCGCTGGGTCAAGCCGAACGAGTTCGTGGAGCTCAAGGACGAGGCCGAGCAGATCGGTTTCTCCGGTGTCATGTCGGGCCCGCTGGTCCGCTCCTCGTACCGCGCCGGCCGCCTGTACCAGATGGCGATCGAGAAGCGGGGCGCGTACGTCGCCTCTCAGGCGGTCTGACACTTCGGTGAGCCCGACCCGGGTGCACCGCGTGTGAATTCACGCACAAGTGGCTACTGATCAGTAGTGGCCGATGGGACGCGGTCCTGACCGTCCTCGCAGATGAGGGCGAACGTCAGGGCCGCGTCCGTGTTTGAGCCCCGCGCATCAAGGCTTCATGGGTGTTTGACCGTCCGGTCACGCCCTGGTAACACCAATCAGTGACCGTGAAATCACGGCTCGCGCACACCCGGCGTGAGCCCGTGATCCGCCTTCGAGGGGGGACCTCCACGATGCAGGCCGCGCCCGTACGCGCCACCGCCATTCCGACGTTCACCGACGCCCTGCGCGCCGTCGAGTCGCTGCTCATGAGCAGCGGCCAGCGCACGGCCCGCCGCAACGCCTGGACCTCCGTCCTGGAGGACCGCCGCCGGGCCAAGGACCGGGTCGAGGCACAGCGGGTCCTGGAGTCCGTCTCCGCCCGGAGCTGATGCTGCTGTACTTGCGGCGTCCCCGGCCACGTAGACTTCAGGCATGGCGAGGAAGGACACGGCAGCGGACGCTGCGAATCCAGGGCGACTCAAGCAGATCGCTCTGACCTACAAGATGACCCGCAAGGCCGATTCGAAGATCGGTCTTGTACTCGCGGCTGTGGGAATCGTCACCTTCGGTGTCTTCCTCGCGATCGGTTTCTTGATCGGTCACCCCATCTATCTCGGAATCCTCGGCTTCCTGCTCGCCTTCCTCGCGATGGCGATCGTCTTCGGACGCCGTGCCGAGCGAGCGGCCTTCGGGCAGATGGAGGGACAGCCCGGCGCCGCGGCGGCCGTGCTCGACAACATCGGACGCGGCTGGACGACGACCCCCGCGGTCGCGATGAACCGCAGTCAGGACGTCGTGCACCGCGCGGTCGGCAAGGCCGGCATCGTGCTCGTGGCCGAGGGCAACCCGAACCGGGTGAAGTCGCTGCTCGCGGCCGAGAAGAAGAAGATGGCCCGCGTCGTGGCGGACGTCCCGGTCCACGACATCGTGGTCGGCAACGGCGAGGGCCAGGTCCCGCTGAAGAAGCTCCGCACCACCATGCTGAAGCTGAACCGCGTGCTGACCGGCCCGCAGGTGACCGCGACCAACGACCGGCTGCGGGCGATGGGTGACCTGATGTCCAACATGCCGCTCCCCAAGGGCCCGATGCCGAAGGGCATGCGGATGCCGAAGGGCGGCGGCGGCCGCACCAGGTGACCTCGCGTCGCCGCTCGAACATGAAAGGCGCCCGGGACTTCGGTCCCGGGCGCCTTTGTCGCTGCCGTGTCTCTCCGCCGTCTCTCTGACGTCGCCGTCCTTCGCGTCCCCCGGCGCGTCCCGGCGCGTCAGATACGGACCTCGACCGACCGGGCCAGACGGTCGTGCAGACCGCGCCCGTCCCGGTCCCAGATCAGCGCCGGGATCGCCACGCACAGCAGCGCCGTACGGACGACGACCCGGCCGGCGCCGAGGCGGCCGCCCGCCTCCGAGACGACGCGCAGGCCGAAGAGGCGCTTGCCGGGGGTGCAGCCGATGGTGCCGACCGTGAGAACGCCGAGGACGAAGAAGATGAGCAGGGCCCAGTTGCTGGTCGCCTGGTCGTAGCCGTGCGTGACCAGGCCGTATGCGATCAGCAGGCACAGCGCCCAGTCGACGGCGAGCGCTCCGATCCGTCGCCCGGGGCGGGCGATCGACCCCGGCCCCGACTCCGGCAGACCGAGCTGTTCACCGCGGTAGCCGAAGTCCGCGCCCGCGTTTTCCAGGGCCTCGCGAGGCCCAGACAGCCACGATCCCATTGCTTCCCTGTTGTCCACGCATCAACGGTACTGCGCCGCGTTCCTGAGGCCGCCTTGGCCCCTGGTCCGGTTAACTTGGGCGAAACAAATGGGTCATGCTTGAGAAATCACGTCTGCCTATGGTCGGGTCCCAGCGTGTGCCACCGCACTGGCCGCACTGTCGAGCTGTACCGAGAGCTGCAACCCCGCCCCTCCCCGGGTGGGAGTAGGAGGAGTTGGATGTTCCAGAACGCCGATGACGCCAAGAAGTTCATCGCGGACGAGGACGTCAAGTTCGTCGACGTCCGCTTCTGCGACCTGCCGGGTGTGATGCAGCACTTCACGGTCCCGGCTGCGGCGTTCGACCCGGCCGAGGAGCTCGCCTTCGACGGCTCCTCGATCCGTGGCTTCCAGGCCATCCACGAGTCCGACATGGCGCTGCGCGCGGACCTGTCCACCGCCCGCGTGGACCCCTTCCGCCGCGACAAGACGCTGAACGTCAACTTCTTCATCCACGACCCGATCACGGGCGAGCAGTACTCCCGCGACCCGCGCAACGTGGCGAAGAAGGCCGAGGCGTACCTGGCCTCCACCGGCATCGCCGACACCGCGTACTTCGGCCCCGAGGCCGAGTTCTACGTCTTCGACTCGGTCCGCTTCGAGACCTCCGCCAACCGCTCGCTCTACGAGATCGACTCCGAGGCGGGCGCCTGGAACACGGGCGCGGTCGAGAACAACCGCGGTTACAAGGTCCGCTACAAGGGCGGCTACTTCCCGGCCCCGCCGGTCGACCACTTCGCCGACCTGCGCGCCGAGATCTCCCTGGAGCTGGACAAGAACGGCCTCCAGGTCGAGCGCCAGCACCACGAGGTCGGCACCGCCGGCCAGGCCGAGATCAACTACAAGTTCAACACGCTGCTCGCCGCGGCCGACGACCTGATGCTCTTCAAGTACATCGTGAAGAACGTCGCCTGGCGCAACGGCAAGACCGCGACCTTCATGCCGAAGCCGATCTTCGGTGACAACGGCTCGGGCATGCACGTCCACCAGTCCCTGTGGGCCGGCGGCGAGCCGCTCTTCTACGACGAGCAGGGCTACGCGGGCCTCTCGGACATCGCCCGCTACTACATCGGCGGCATCCTCAAGCACGCCCCGTCCCTCCTCGCCTTCACGAACCCGACGGTGAACTCGTACCACCGCCTGGTCCCGGGCTTCGAGGCTCCGGTCAACATGGTGTACTCGCAGCGCAACCGCTCCGCGGCCATGCGTATCCCGATCACCGGCTCGAACCCGAAGGCCAAGCGCGTCGAGTTCCGCGCGCCCGACCCGTCGTCGAACCCGTACCTCGCGTTCTCCGCCCTGCTCATGGCGGGCCTGGACGGCGTCAAGAACAAGATCGAGCCGGCCGAGCCGATCGACAAGGACCTGTACGAGCTGGCTCCCGAGGAGCACGCGAACGTCCAGCAGGTCCCGACCTCCCTCCCGGCGGTCCTCGACGCCCTCGAGGCCGACCACGAGTACCTCCTCGCGGGCGGCGTCTTCACGCCGGACCTGATCGAGACGTGGATCGACTACAAGCGCACGAACGAGATCGCCCCGATCCAGCTTCGTCCGCACCCGCACGAGTTCGAGCTGTACTTCGACATCTAGAGATCAGGTCCAGGTGACCCGCTCTCTGACGTAGCGCCAGCAAAAGTGAGGCCGCCACCCCCACCGGGGTGGCGGCCTCACTCGTTGTACGGCAGTGCCCCACCGGCGACCCGACCGCCTTCTGACACCGAGGAGCCCGCTGCGCACCGATCTCCACCCGGAGGGCGTCGCCGGTTAGCCTTCCGGCATGTCTGAGGCCACTCCGCACAAGCCGCTGCTGTGGGTCGAGTCGGGGGGTGGCCCCCTGATCGTCGTACCCGAATCAGCCCTGGCTTCTTGGTGTACGGATACGGAGACGCCGGGCACTGACGAGTTCAGCGGCTTGGACGACTACGAACCGGGCCTGCCAGGTCGACGATTACATAGGCACGCTGCGCGTGGGAGACACCGAGGCTCTGGTCCTGGCCGACAGCCCCGACCCCACCACCTTCCTGCCCGACCGCATGCTCTTCGTCCGGTGGAGCGGAGCCGACTCCGAAAGCGACATCCTCGCCGCGCTCGACCCCGCCGTCGCCTTGGCCGACTGGCGATCCCCCGTGCGTTGGCACCTTCCCGCCGGCCCTGTCGTCCTCTTCGACGCGGCCTGGTCCGGCACCGAACTTCGTGGCCACCAGCCGGACAATCACCTGCTCATCGCCTTGCCCGCCGGGGTTTACGTCGCCGAGTACGCGTATGTGGAGCCGACCCCTCGGACCTCGTTCGGCCTCGTGCGAATCACGGCGTACGAAGACGGAAGGTGACACGGCCCGCACACGTCCGTCGAGGTCGTCAGGCGCCCGGGGTAGCCGTCAGGACGCCGGCTGATATTGCCTTGCGGAGTGTGGCGTGGTCGTGGGTTGTCTGGTCCGCGTAGTGGAGGGCGAAGGAGGCGATCGCGCGGTCGAAGGTGTCGGCGCCGCCGAGGTACGCGGCGATGGCGATGCGGTCGCCGGAGCGGGCGTGGGCGCGGGAGAGGGCCGTGCCGCACAGGCGGGCGTAGGCGAGGAGTTCGTCCGGGGGCATGCCCGCGACGTCCGCGGAGCCCTTCATGTCGCGCAGCTGGCGCCAGTAGAAGGCGCGGCCCTGGGGGCCCGACATCCAGCCGAGGAAGATGTCGCCGGTCGCCTGGAGGAGGCGCTGGCCGGAGACGACGCGGTGGCCGGGGTGGATGTACGGGCCGTGGTACGGGATGTGCTCCTCGATGACCGAGCGCGTGGCCTCCTTGATCTGGAGGAAGAGCGGGTCGTCGGCGTCGCGGCCGGCGAGCAGCACGATGAAGCAGCGGGTGCCGACGCTGCCGACGCCGACGACCTTGCGGGCCGCGTCGACGAATCGGTAGCGGTCGAGGAGGCGGCGGCGTTCCTCGGCGAGCGTGGAGCGGTAGTCGCCGAACATCTTGCGGATGGCGGCGGCGTCGGTGACGCCCGCCGGTTCCAGGAGCGGCGGGTCGTGGATGATGCGGCGTCGTCCTTCGGGGGTCGTCTCGGTGAGTTTGCCGAGGGCCTGGAGGCTGGTGCGGCGGGTGGCGTGCGCGAGGGTGTGCTCGACGCGGCGGCGGTGGCGCCGGGATCTGACCAGCGGCAGCAGGGCGTGCGCGTCGATGCGCTCGTACCAGACGGCCAGTTCGCCGAGTCCCGCCAGGCGCCGCATGTTCGTCCGGTACGCGGCGACGCAGGCGCGCACCGCACCGTGGGCCTGCTTGTCGGAGTGGCCGTTGTCGCGGGCGGCGACGGCGATGGACGCGGCGAGGCGTTTGACGTCCCACTCGAAGGGGCCGGGGTGCGTCTCGTCGAAGTCGTTGAGGTCGAAGACGAGCGCGCGCTCCGGGGAGGCGAACAGGCCGAAGTTCAACAGGTGGGCGTCGCCGCAGAGTTGGACGGTCAGACCGGTGTGCGTGGTCGCGGCGAGGTCGCCGGCCATCACGGCGGCGGCGCCGCGCAGGAACGCGAACGGGCTCGCCGCCATCCGCCCGTACCGGATCGGCAGCAGGTCCTGGAGCCGGTCGGTGGCCTGCCGCTCCAGGACCACCACCGGGTCGGGGCGGTCCGCGCCCGGGATCCAGGGTGCGTGGGAGGAGCGGGGGGCGTGTTTGCGGGCGCGTTTTCCCTGGGCTGCGCGGTCGGCCGGGGTGCTCATGGCGGGCCGCCTGCGCGCTCAGTAGCGCATGGCGCGGGCCACGTCGGCGGTGACGTCGCCGTCGAGGGACCGGTTGCTGGTGGCCTTCGCGTCCTTCGACGTGTCCGCGTCGACGTCCTTCACGGTGAGGACGACGGTGTCGAGGAGGTTGCCGCCGCTGTCGCGGAAGTCGACCTGGACCGCGTACGACTTCTTGGCGTCGGCGCCGTTGGTGATGCTGACCGGGACGGTGGCGCGGCCGTCGTCCTTGGACACGTCACCGAGCTTCACGTCGTCCTTGGCGTCGACGCCGCCCTTGATGTCGTCGAACTTCTCCTGCGCCTGCGCGGTCGCGGACGCCACCACGTCGGACGCCTTGGACGCGGCCGATGAGGCGGCGCCGACCGCCTTCGACGCGGCGTCGGAGGGGCTGGTGTCGCTGTCGCAGCCCGTCACGCCGAGAGCCAGGGCCGCCGCGAACAGGGCCGCGCCCGCCACCCGTACGCCTCGCACACCGTGCCTGCTCGCCATGTCCGAACACCTCCGCTCGCCCCGTCACTGCCGGTCGCCCCAGTCAACGGTGCGCCCGTGGGGGGCCGCATGCCAAGTACGGCAAACAGGTGACCCGGCCGGCGCCGGTGGCTTCGGGCAGGATGAGTCGCATGAGCGGCATGCGGCACATCGACGACGAGGAACGGCGCGCCCGGCTCGCGCTCGGGCACCGGCTGGCTCCGGCGGCACGGGCGGGCGGCGCGGAGGAGGTGGCGCGGTCGCTGGTGGCGCTGCACGGCACGGATCCGGCCACGGTGTATCTGGCGGTGGGCGCGCGGCTCGCCGATCCCGCGTCGACGGTCGCGGACGTGGAGCGCGCGCTCTACGAGGACAGGACGCTCGTACGGATGCACGGCATGCGGCACACCGTGTTCGTGTTCCCCACGGAGCTTGCGGCGACGGTGCACGCGTCGACCGGGCTGGCCGTCGCCGCGAAGGCGCGGGCCGCGCTGCTCAAGGACATCGCCGCCGGCAGCGACGGGCGGCTCACGGAGGAGTGGCTGAAGGGTGTCGAGGCGTCGGCGCTGCGCGCGCTGGAGCGGCGCGGGCAGGCCACGGTCTCCGAACTCGCCCTGGACGAGCCCCGGTTGCGCGAGCAGTTCACGTACGGGAAGGGGAAGAGTTACGAGGCTGTGCAGACGGTGTCGTCGCGGCTGATGCGCGTGCTCGGGGTGGAGGGGCGGGTGGTGCGGGGGCGGCCGCTCGGGTCGTGGACGTCCACTCAGTTCCGGTGGGCGGTGATGCCGCCGTATCCCGAATTGCCGGTTCCCGACGCGCAGTTGGAGCTTCTGCGGCGCTGGCTCGCGGTGTGCGGGCCCGCGACGGAGGCGGACCTGAAGTGGTGGACGGGGTGGAAGGTCACGGACGTCCGGCGGGCGCTGGTCTCGGCCGGGGCCGTCGAGGTGTCGCTGGACGGGGGCGGGGTGGGGTACGTCCTCCCGGGTCAACTCGATGCGCCCGAGGGCGACTTGGAGCCGTTCGCGACGCTGCTGCCCGGGCTCGATCCGACCGCGATGGGGTGGCAGGAGCGAGACTGGTACTGCCCGCAGGAGATGCGGCCCGCGCTGTTCGACGGGAGCGGGAACATCGGGCCGACGGTGTGGTGGGGCGGGCGGATCGTGGGCGGGTGGGGGCAGCGGGCCGACGGGGAGGTGGTGTGGCGGCTGCTGGATCCCGCCGGTGGGGTGGAGGTGGAGCGGGCCGTTGCCGAGGCGGCGGGGCGGCTTGCGGCGTGGTTGGACGGAGTGCGGGTGACTCCGCGGTTTCGGACGCCGCTTGAGCGGGAGCTGGCGGGGCGGTAGGGGGTGCGGGTTCGGGGTTCTGTTGGGGGGCCTCTGCGGGTGAGTGGGGGCTGGTCGCGCAGTTCCCCGCGCCCCTGAAATGCAGACGCTTCGCGTCGCATTTCCCCGATAAAGGCCGAGCGGCGAAGCCGCTCGCCTTCACACGACCCGCACCCGGCAACGAGCCCCCGGAACCCGGAACCTCCGGGCGCCGGGGGACGAAGGAACCGTCAGCGGCTGTAGCGCATCAGCGCCCGCACCATGTGACACGTCGTGTCCGACGGCGGGTGGATGCCGATGAGCTCGGCCGTGGAGCGGATCCTTCGGTTGTGGGCCTGGTTCGGAAGGTAGACGCCGGAGTCGAGCAGGGCTATCGCGAGGCGCATCGCCTTGAGCCGGCGGTTGTGCGTGATGTACCAGTCACGGGGACGCCCCGCGGGGAGCGCCCTCTTCTCCAGTGGTGCGTACGGCAGATCGATCAGCATCGGCGCGGCGGCAGCGGGCACAGGCATCCTCCTGTCGCGAGGCCGAGAGCCCCCGAAGCTCTCGAACACTGCTTCTATTCTACTGCCGCCCACTGACAAAAGCCGCTGGCCAAGCCCCAGTTGAGCCCGCCCCGCGAAGCGCCTCGCGTACCGTTGGCCCCATGGAGATCTGGATCAACCCCGCCTGCTCGAAGTGCCGCAGCGCGCTCACCCTGCTCGACGCGGAGGGCGCCGACTACACGGTGCGCCGCTACCTGGAGGACGTCCCCTCCCCCGACGAGATCCGGGCCGTGCTCGACCGGCTCGGGCTCGAACCGTGGGACATCACCCGCACCCAGGAGGCCGCCGCGAAGGAGCTGGGCCTGAAGGACTGGGCGCGCGACGCGGACAGCCGCGACCGGTGGATCGAGGCCCTCGCCGCCCACCCGAAGCTGATCCAGCGCCCCATCATCACGGCCGAGGACGGCACGGCCGTGGTGGGCCGCAGCGAAGAGGCCGTACGGGACGCGCTCAAGCGGCGCGGGTAGAGCCGGAGCGGCGCGGCCCTCGCGTAAACCCATCGCATACGAGTTCACGGGGCGTCTCCCGTCCCCGGCGCCCCCGGTAACACGGGGTTCACAAACGGGCAACGGCCGGGAAATCGCCTGTTGACAGGCTGCCCGGCAGATAGAGACCCGTGACTGAGGAGCCGGCCCGTGACCTTCAAGGCTGAGTACATCTGGATCGACGGCACCGAGCCGACCGCCAAGCTTCGTTCGAAGACGAAGATAATCGCCGGCTCCCCGGAGGGCCTGGACGCGCTGCCGATCTGGGGCTTCGACGGGTCCTCGACCAACCAGGCCGAGGGGCACGCCTCGGACCGCGTGCTGAAGCCCGTCGCCGTGTACCCGGACCCGATCCGCGGCGGCGACGACGTCCTCGTCATGTGCGAGGTCCTCAACATCGACATGACGCCGCACGAGTCCAACACGCGTGCCGCGCTCGCCGAGGTCGAGGAGAAGTTCGGCGCCCAGGAGCCGATCTTCGGCATCGAGCAGGAGTACACCTTCTTCGAGGGCGACCGCCCGCTCGGCTTCCCGGTCGGCGGCTTCCCCGCCGCGCAGGGCGGCTACTACTGCGGTGTCGGCTCGGACGAGATCTTCGGCCGTGACGTCGTCGAGGCCCACCTCGACAACTGCCTGAAGGCCGGTCTCGGCATCTCCGGCATCAACGCCGAGGTCATGCCCGGCCAGTGGGAGTTCCAGGTCGGCCCGCTCGCCCCGCTGGAGGTCTCCGACCAGCTGTGGGTCGCCCGCTGGCTGCTCTACCGCACCGCCGAGGACTTCAACATCTCCGCGACCCTCGACCCGAAGCCGGTCAAGGGCGACTGGAACGGCGCCGGCGCGCACACCAACTTCTCGACCAAGGCCATGCGTGAGGGCTACGACGCCATCATCACCGCCTGTGAGTCGCTCGGCGAGGGGTCCAAGCCGATGGACCACGTCAAGAACTACGGCGCCGGCATCGACGACCGCCTGACGGGCCTGCACGAGACCGCCCCGTGGAACGAGTACTCGTACGGCGTCTCGAACCGTGGCGCCTCGGTCCGCATCCCGTGGCAGGTCGAGAAGGACGGCAAGGGCTACATCGAGGACCGCCGTCCGAACGCCAACGTCGACCCGTACGTCGTGACGCGGTTGCTCGTCGACACCTGCTGCTCCGCCCTGGAGAAGGCCGGACAGGTCTGAGCGAGGGGCGCGTAACGGCCGTGATTCGGCCATGAAGTGTCCGAGGGCGTCCGCATGTTGAGCGGGCGCCCTCTGCTTTGCCCGATCCATCTGCTTCAATGAGGGACATGGCCAGCTTCCAGAACATCACCGCGCGGGGTCGTCGTCACGACCTCGAGCCGTTCTGGCCCTCCCGCCAGCACCACGACTTCGACCGGGTGTGTTGCCGCGCGACGAACGCGCAGGCCCTCTAAAACCGCTCCGGCAGATCAGTCAGATCGATCCGGCGGCCTTCGGTCCGCGCGCATGACGTACGTCCCTTCCTCAGACGGCCTCTCGCGCGAAAGAGACGACCACCATGGCTCACGCCCGCCCGCTCTCCGTTGCCCCCTCCCCCGCCGCCCGCACCCGGCTGCGCGCCGTCGACCGTGACGAGGTCGCGCCGCTCGCGCCGCTCGTCGACGTCGCCGAGTTCCTGCCGCCGGGCGCCACGCTGCTGCCCGCGCCGCCGCACGCCCTGCCGACGCTGCCGGGCCGCCCGCCGATGATCGGTTACCTGGTCCTCGTACCGGCCGATCAGCAGCCGCTGCTGCCCACCGCTCCCGAGCCCGCCCCGGCGGCACCACAGGCCTCCCCCGACGCGCTCATCGGGATCGACAGCGCGCGGCGCACCGCGAGCGTCGACGGGCGTCAACTCGACCTGACCTACCTGGAGTTCGAGCTGCTCGCGCATCTGGTCGCGCATCCGCACCGGGTGCACACGCGGGACGCGCTCGTCACCACCGTGTGGGGGTACGGGCATGTGGGCGACGGCCGTACCGTCGATGTGCACGTGGCCCGGCTGCGCCGCAAGCTGGGCGCCGAGCACCGCGCGGTGATCCAGACGGTGCGGCGGGTGGGCTACAAGTACGCGCCGCCGGCCGGGCGTTGACCCGACCCGTGCCGGGGTGTCGCCAGGTACACCCCGGCACGGGTGCCGGTCCCACTGCCCCGGCGCGCCGTCCCCGGCGACACTATGGGGTGTCGGGGAACGGGACGGACGGAGTGGCGATGGTGGCGAGGGCGCGGAACGCCGCGGTGGCGGGGGTACGGGGCCTGGTGCTCGCGGTGGTGAGCCTGGCGGGTTCCCTCACGCTGTTCCTGCTGTCGTTCCTGTCGATCGTCTTCATCGTGCTCGGCGTCGGCGTGCTGACCACACCGTGGGTCCTCGACCTGGTCCGGCACTGGGCGAACTGGCGGCGGGTGATCGCCGCCGAGTGGTCCGACGTGCGCGTCCCGGCGACATACCGGCCGCTGCCCGCCGCGCAGATCGTCGGGCACGTCGAGCGGTGCCGGCTGATGCTCGCCGACCCGGCGACCTGGCGGGACCTGCGCTGGCTGCTCGCCGACATGACGGCGGGGTTCGTGACGGCGCTGCTGCCCGCGGCCCTCGTGTTCTATCCGCTGGAGGGGTACGCCATCGCGGCCGGGCTGTGGCGGGTCCTCGCGCCCGTCGGGTACTGGTACGGGTTCGTGCCGGTCACCGGTCCGGAATCGGCCCTGTTCGCCGGGCTGCTCGCGACCGCGCTGCTCGTCACCGGCGTCTTCACGGCGCCCCTGCTGCTGCGCGCGCACTTCCTGCTGACCCGCGGTGTGCTCGCCCCGGCCGACGGTGAACTCGCCGAGCGCGTCAAGGTGTTGACCGAGACGCGGCGCGACGCCGTGGACACCTCGGCGGCCGAACTGCGGCGCATCGAGCGGGATCTGCACGACGGGGCGCAGGCCCGGCTCGTCGCGATGGGCATGGACCTCGGCACCGTCGAGATGCTGATCGAGAAGGATCCGGCCAGGGCGAAGGCGCTGCTCGCGCAGGCCCGCCGGTCCTCGGCGGAGGCGCTGACCGAGCTGCGGGACCTGGTGCGCGGCATTCACCCGCCGGTGCTCGCCGAGCGCGGACTCGGCGATGCCGTACGGGCGTTGGCGCTGCGCCTGAGCCTGCCGGTCGAGGTGACCGTGGAGCTGGACGGGCGGGCGGAGGCGCCGGTCGAGTCGGCGGCGTACTTCGCGGTCAGCGAGGCGCTTGCGAACGCGGTCAAGCACGCGGGCGCGGACCGGCTCTGGGTCGACATCCGGTACGCGGACGGGTTTCTGCGGATCGCCGTGACGGACGACGGCGACGGTGGTGCGGTGGTCGCGCCCGGCGGCGGGCTTGCCGGGATCGAGCGCAGGCTCGGTACATTCGACGGTGTCCTCGCCGTCAGCTCACCCGCGGGCGGTCCGACCATGGTGACCATGGAGATCCCTTGCGTGTTGTCCTAGCCGAAGACCTGTTCCTGCTGCGGGACGGTCTGGTGCGGATGCTTCAGGCGTACGACTTCGAGATCGCCGCCGCTGTCGAGAGCGGGCCCGAACTCACCAAGGCGCTCGCCGAGTTGAACCCCGATGTCGCCGTCGTCGACGTACGCCTGCCGCCCTCGCACACCGACGAGGGGTTGCAGTGCGCGCTCGCGGCGCGGCGGGCGCGGCCGGGGCTTCCGGTGCTCGTCCTGTCCCAGCACGTGGAGCAGTTGTACGCGCGTGAGCTGCTCGCCGACGGCACCGGCGGGGTCGGATACCTGCTGAAGGACCGGGTGTTCGACGCGGACCAGTTCATCGACGCGGTGCGGCGGGTCGCGGCCGGCGGCACGGCGATGGACCCGACCGTGATCAAGGAGCTCCTGTCGCGGCGGGCCGCGGACGCGCCGCTCGGCGGGCTCACGCCGCGCGAGCTGGAGGTGCTCGGTCTGATGGCGCAGGGTCGGTCGAACGCGGCCATCGCGGCCGAACTCGTCGTCACCGAGCGGGCGATCGCCAAGCACACGTCCAACATCTTCGCCAAGCTCGGCCTGCCGGTCTCCGACGACGACAACCGGCGGGTGCTCGCCGTCCTCGCGTATCTCGACCGGGGCACACGGTGAGACGTGCGGTGCGGGTGGTCCTGTGGCTGGCGGCGGGCGTCGCGTTCGTGGTGCCCCTGCGGTTCGCGGCCGTGGCGACGCACGCGTATGTCGCCGGGTACTGGGCGACCGTCGTCGACGGGCGCGAGGAGGACCACTTCGCGTGGCGGGACCAGGACGGCCGGCTGGTGCGCGGGCCGGTCGAGGGTGAGCCCGAGGACGGGGTGTGGGACGAGGAGGGCGAGGGCACCAGCGACATCACCGGCGACCGGGTGTGGGTCTCGGCCGAGGGGGACGCGCATCGGGTGCCGCCGCCGCAGGCCGACATGGCCGCCGGGTACACCGGGGCCGGGGTGGTCGCGGCGGCCGTCGGACATGTGCTGTGGGCCGGGCGCGGAAGCAGGGGCCGGGCGGCCGGAGGGGAATTCCGGGGAGCGGTTGAACACGGGCGGCCTCCGTTGCGTACGTAATCCCATGGGACGCACCTCACGGAAACGGCGCTCATCGCTGGCGACGCGCATGACCATCGCGTCGGCCGCACTGCTTCTGGGCGGAGGTGGGCTGGTCGCGGTCAACGTGTACGCGTCGGCCCATGAAGAGAACTCCGCCGGCACGGGGCAGGACGCGGGCAGCGACGCCGCACAGCAGCAACAGCACGTCGCCACCATCGACTGCCCGGACGTCGGCACCTCGCTGCCCGACGTGCCGGACAGAGCGCGCGGCGCGGTCGACGGTGAACTGGCCACGCTGGACACGCAGATCACGGAGGCCTACCAGCGCCTCGCCACGACGCGGGACGCGGCCGCGCAGGATCCGGCGTTCGTGCGGAACTCCATCCTGGGCCCGCTGAAGGACAAGCGCGCCGCGGTGCTCGACCGGATCCGCCTGGACATCAACCGGGCCGGCGGGCAGGCGCCCGACGGGCTCGACGGCATGGCGCCGTGCACCGGACAGCCCGGCGACGGCAACGCGGGCGGCTCGTCGCCGGCTCCGCCCCCGTCCGACTCCGCGCAGCCGTCGGCCAGTTCGTCGCAGAGCGCACAGCCGCCCGCCGGCGGCGGACAGAGCCAGGGCAACGGGCCCGAGGCGAGCGACTTCGTCGACATCCGGTCCGTGCAGCCCAACGTCGTCAAGGCCCGCAACCGCACCGGCGCCTCGCGCGGCACCTTCACCACCAAGTGCGGGCGCAACGCGAACGGCAAGTTCAACCCCGACAACGTGATCGTCGCGCCGGGTGTGAGCAACGGCGCCCACCACATGCACGACTACGTCGGCAACCAGGCCAACGACGCGTTCGCGAGCGACGACGTCCTCGCCGCCGGCGACACCACCTGCCGCAACCAGGGCGACAGGTCGACGTACTACTGGCCGGTCCTGCGCCTTCAGAACGGCAACGACGAGAACGACGTCGACGCCGACGGCGGCGGCAGGGACCAGAACACCGGCGAGATCCAGACCCCGTCGTCGGTCACCCTGAAGTTCGACGGCAACCCGACGAGCAAGGTCGTCCCGATGCCGCGCTTCCTGCGGATCATCACCGGCGACGCGAAGGCGCAGACGAACGGCACGGCGAACGCCAACGCCTCCTGGAGCTGCACCGGCTTCGAGGACCGGCAGCTCAAGGACAAGTACCCGATCTGCCCGGACGGTTCGAAGGTCGTGCGCTCCTTCCGCTTCCAGAGCTGCTGGGACGGCACGAACACCGACAGCGCCAACCACCGTACGCACGTGGCCTTCGAGGACCCGCGGACGGGCGCCTGCCCGCAGGGGTTCAAGGCGATCCCGCAGCTGGTCCAGCGGATCGTGTACGACGTGCCGCCGGGCCCCGGCTTCGCGGTGGACTCGTTCCCCGAGCAGCTGCACAAGCCGGTCACGGACCACGGCGACTTCATCAACGTCTTCGACGACCGGCTGATGCGGCGCGTGGCGAGCTGCATCAACCGGGGGGACCGCTGCGCCTGAGCGGCCCCCGCCCCGGCCGCTGCGCGGCCGGCTCAGTGGTGACCCGTATGTCCGGAGCCCTCCTCGTGACCCCCACCACCGCTACTCCCCGAGTGGTGCGAGGAGGACCGTTCCACGGTCCCGCCGAGCCGGCCGCGCAGCCGTGTCACGACCTGGTCGGTGCCGACGGCGATCCACTTGCGGCCGATCAGGTACGTGCCGCCGTAGTCGTCGGCGGCGTCGAGCCACTCGGCCTGGCCCCGGTCGGTGGCGAAGGTGGCGAGGACGTAACGGGCTCGACCCGATCCGCAGTTGGCCTGGCGCAGCTCCTCGGCGTCGGTCTGGACGTCGGGGTCGCAGCCGGCCCGGTGGGCGAGCTGTTCCAGGGTGCCGGTCGCCGTTCGGGGGATCTTCGGGGCGCCGTCGCCGGAGCCCCCGGAGCCGCACCCGGTCGCGGCCGCGAGGACCACGACCCCCGCCACCAGCAGTTTCCTCATCGCACTCTCCTGTCACTCGGGTACGGGCCGCGCCGACACGTTCCCGCCAGACCCGTACGCACCGTTGAGCACGGACGTGCACCCGGTTAGCGTGCGCCGCACCATCCGACGCAGGGGGTTCCACGTATGTCCGCGCCAACGCGACGCACGGTTCTCGGCACGGCAGGTGCCATCGGGCTCGGTACGACGCTGGGAGGCCTGGGCCTCGCCCCGGCCGCACATGCCGCACCGGCCCTTGATACGTCCGCGGCGCTCGCCGTGCTCAAGAGACGGCTGCCGCACCACGCGGACCAGTTCAGACTCAGACTTCTCGCCCCGCAGGGCGGCGCGGACCGATTCCGGGTGTCCGGGACACGGGGCCGCATCGAGGTGTACGGGACGACCCCGGCCGTGATCCTGGCCGGGGTCCACTGGTATCTGAAGTACGTG
Organism: Streptomyces sp. NPDC052225; assembly: GCF_040679615.1. Taxonomy (NCBI): domain Bacteria; kingdom Bacillati; phylum Actinomycetota; class Actinomycetes; order Kitasatosporales; family Streptomycetaceae; genus Streptomyces; species Streptomyces sp. NPDC052225. The sequence continues at coordinate 22,322 of NZ_JBFAVD010000030.1, forward strand.
TGCAAGGCGCACATCGCCTGGAACGGCGACCAGCTCGACCTGCCGGGCCGGCTCCCGGCCCCGGGCAAGCCGTTGGAGAAGTCGACGCCGCTCCCCCACCGGTTCGCCCTCAACGACACCAACGACGGCTACACGGCGCCCTTCGCCGGCTGGTCGTACTGGGAGCGCGAGCTGGACATCCTCGCGCTGCACGGCTGCAACGAGGTCCTGGTCATCGCGGGCATGGAGGCGGTCTACCACCGCGTCCTGAAGGACTTCGGCTACAGCGACGAGGAGTCGCGGGCCTGGCTCCCGGCGCCCTCGCACCAGCCGTGGTGGCTGCTCCAGAACCTCTTCGGGTACGGGGGTCCGCTCACGCCCGAACTGATCGCGGAGCGCGCCGAGTTGGGCCGGAAGATCACGGACCGGCTGCGCGAGCTCGGCATGAAGCCGGTGATGCCCGGCTACTACGGGCACGTGCCGAAGGGCTTCGTGGAGCGCAACGGCGGCGACGCGCACGTCGTGCCGCAGGGCGTGTGGCACGGCTTCGAGCGGCCGGACTGGCTCGACCCGCGCACGACGTCCTTCGCGCAGGTCGCCGAGTCGTTCTACGGGCATCAGAGGGACCTCTTCGGCGAGATCGACGCGTTCAAGATGGACCTGCTGCACGAGGGCGGCACGGCGGGTGACGTGCCGGTGCCGGACGCGGCGCGCGGCGTGGAGGCGGCGCTCCAGAAGAACCGTCCCGGCGCGACCTGGGTGATCCTCGGCTGGGAGGCGAACCCGCTGCCCGAGCTGCTCGACGCCATCGACAAGAAGAAGATGCTGATCGTGGACGGCGTCTCGGACCGGTTCACGTCGGTCACGGACCGCGAGAAGGACTGGGGCGGCACCCCGTACGCGTTCGGCACGATCCCCAACTTCGGCGGCCGGACGACGATCGGGGCCCGTGCGCACATCTGGCAGGAGAAGTTCTTCGCCTGGCGCGACAAGCCGGGCAGCGCGCTCGCCGGCACCGCGTATCTGCCGGAGGGCACGGACCGCGACCCGGCCGCCTTCGAGCTGTGGTCCGAACTGGCCTGGATGGACAGCGACTTGAACCGGGCGGCCTGGTTCGCCGGGTACGCGGACTTCCGGTACGGGCGGCGCGACCAGGACGCCCGCGCCGCGTGGCGGGCGCTGCACGAGACGGCGTACCAGCAGAAGGCGGTCGAGCGCTCCGACCCGCACGACTCGCTGTTCGCGGCCCGCCCGGACCTCTCGGCCGACCGCGCCGCCTACTACGCGCCGCGCGCGCTCACCTACGACCCGGCCCGCTTCGACGCGGCGCTGTCCGGACTCCTGGGCGTGGCAGGTGACTTGAGGCGCAGCGCGGCCTACAAGTACGACCTGGTGGACGTGGCACGGCAGGCGCTCGCGCACCGCAGCCGGCAGTTCCTGCCGCAGCTGAAGGCGGCGTACGCGGACAAGGACCAGGCCACGTTCAAGGCGCTGGCGACGCTGTGGCTGAAGCTGATGCGGCTCTCGGACGAGGTGACGGGCACCAACTCGGCTTTCCTTCTCGGGCCTTGGATCCAGGACGCGCGCGATCTCGCGACGAGCGAAGCCGAGCGCGCCGAGTTCGAGCGGTGCGCGAAGGTACTCATCACCGTGTGGGGCGACCGGGCGACCTCCGATCCGGGCAACCTCCACGAGTACGGCAACCGCGAGTGGAACGGCCTGATGGCCGACTTCTATCTGCCGCGCTGGCAGAAGTGGCTCGACGAGCTGGGCGACGCGCTCGCGGCGGGCCGCGAGCCGGAGAAGGTCGACTGGTTCGCGTTCGAGGAGCCGTGGACGCGCGAGACGAAGGACTATCCGCTGCGGCCGTACGGCGACGCGTACCGGACGGCCGCCCGCGTGCGGGACGTCCTCGCGCGCGCCCCGTACCAGGGCGCCGTCACGGTCGCGGCCGAGCCGCCCGCGTTCCCGCCCGGCGGGCACGCACGGGTCGCGGCCACCTTCCACAACGTCAACGGGCTGCGCGCGACCGGCCGGGTCGACTTCGACCTGAAGGGCATCGACGCGGAGCCGGAAGGGCCGACGTACCTCGCGAGCGTGCCGCCCGCCGGCGAGGGCACGGTGGTGTGGCGGGCGAGCGCGCCGGACACGCCGCTCGACCGGCCGCTGCGCCCGCTGCCGTACACGATCGACGTGCGGTACGGGCCCGCGGGCGAGGACCGGGTCACGTACGAGCACAAGGGCACCCTCTTCGAGGCCGGGCCGCTGGCCGGGGGCTGGAAGACGTACAGCAACAACGCCGCGGTCTTCGGGCAGTTGGAGGACCGCTTCGCGATCGACGGCGGCGGTGCGGACCTGTGGAAGGGCACGACGGAGTTCGGGACCGTCTACCGCGAGGGCGCCTTCCGCGACGGGTCGGTGGCGGTGCTGCGCGTCGACTCCCAGGCGGTCACGGGCGCGTGGGCGCGGGCCGGCATCATCGTCCGCAACTCCCTTGCCGCACCCGGGTCGTCGGGCTTCGTCAACCTGTCGGTGACGCCGTCGCAGGGCGTGGTCCTGTCCTACGACACGAACGGCGACGGCACCCTCGACACGTACAAGCGGATCACCGGGATCAAGGCGCCGGTGCTGCTGCGGCTGACCAGGAGCGGCGGCTCGTACACGGGCGAGTGCTCGACGGACGGCGGGGCGACGTGGCGGACGATCGCGACGGCGGCCGTGCCGGGGGCGGCGGCGACGCAGGACGTGGGCCTGTTCATGACGGCGACGAACGGCGGCAACGGGACGCGGGGCACGGTCGAGTTCAGCGGGTGGCAGCTGACGTAGCGTCCGTCCGTGCGTGCGGGCGGGCGGGCGGGCGGATCGGTGAGGGAGACTGGGCGGGACAAACCGCGCAAACCTGAACGTACGGGAGTCCCGCCCATGGCCGAGCCCATCGCCGCCACCACCGTCACCAACCTCCGCGACCTCGGCGGCACCCCGCTGGCCGACGGTGCCGTGGTGCGCCCGGGGCTCGTCCTGCGCTCCGGGCAGCTCGACCTGCTCGACCCGACGGCCGACCCGGCCGTCGCCGCGCTCGGCCTGCGCACGATCATCGACTTCCGTACGGACGCCGAGCGGGCCGCGCACCCCGACCGGGTCCCTGACGGGGTGCGCCACCTGGTCGCCGACGCGCTCGCCGACAAGCTGGCCCAGGCGGGGGTCGCCCCGGCCGCGGCCCAGCTCAAGGAGGTCCTCGCCGATCCGGTGGCCGCCGAGCGGGTGCTCGGCCGGGGCCGGGCCGAGGCCCTGTTCGCGGACACGTACCGCGCCCTGGTGTCGACGGCGTCGGCGCAGGCCGCGTACCGCACGCTGCTCCTCGAACTGGCCGCGCCCGACGCGGGCCCGCTGCTCTTCCACTGCACGGCGGGCAAGGACCGTACGGGCTGGGGCGCGACCGTGATCCTCTCGCTGCTCGGCGCGGACGACGCCACCGTCGAGGCCGAGTACCTGTCGGTGAACGTGGCCGTACGGGCCGCGTTCGCCCCGCTCGTCGAGGGCTTCACGGCGCAGGGCGGCGACCCGGACGTGGCGCTCTCCGTGATCGGCGTGACGCCCGGCTACCTGCATGCGGCGCAGGACGAGGTGGCGGTGCGCTACGGGAGCGTCGAGAAGTACGTACGGGAAGGGCTCGGTGTCCCGGACGAAGCGGTGGCGGCCGTCAAAGAACGGTTGACGTATCCCGGCTGATCTCCGAGTGTGGCCCGATGAGCACCGAGAACAGTGAGTGGGAGCGGCGGATAGCCGCCGCGTGGGCGGACTTCGAGGCGTCGTCCGACGAGAGCGAGGAGTACGCCGAGCGGTTTCGCGCGCGCATCGCCGAACTGGCCGCCGAGCTGCCCGCCGACAGCCCCGTCGGCCCCTTCGAGCGCGGCTGCGCCTTCGACTCGACCGGCCACTCGGACCTCGCCGTCCCGCAGTACGAGGAGGCGCTGCGGCTCGGCCTCACCGGCTACCGCGCCCGCCGCACCAAGATCCAGCTGGCCAGCTCGCTGCGGAACACGGGCCGCGCGGCGGAGGGCGTGGCCCTTCTCGAACCCGAACTGAGCGCGCCCGGCGACGAGTTGGACGACGCGGTGCGCGGGTGCCTGGCCCTGTGCCTGTCGAGCCTGGGGCGGGACAGGGAGGGCCTGGGCCTCGTGCTCGGGGCGCTGGCGCCGCATCTGCCGCGGTACCAGCGCTCCATGGCCAACTACGCACGGGAGTTGGCGGATTCCCGGCAGGGCTCGGGCCGCGCGGGGTGACCATCCCATGATTCGCTCGTTCTGCTGAACGTGCAGTCAAAGGTGCAGCAACCCAAGTCCCCGTCCCCCGGCGGAACCGCCCGCGCCGACGTGATCGACGTGGAGCAGGCCGAAGCGGCCCTGGTCGAGCACTACCCACGCCTGGTCCGCCTCGCGTACCTCGTGCTGCCGCCGGGGCTCGGCCGCAACCGCCGCGTGCTGACCGCGCACTCCGTGACGCAGCGGGCCCTGCCACGCGGCCGGACCGCGCCCGCCCCGGCGGCGATCCCCGCCCAGCGCGGCGCGCAGGGCCGCACCGGCGACCCCGGCTACGCGTACGTGCGGCTGCGCGTCCTGCGCAGCGCCCTGGAGGCGGGGCTCCCGCTGCGCCGCGCGGCCTGGCCGAAGCGGGCCCAGCTCCCGTCGCTGCTGCCGCAGGTGTGGGGGCTCCGCCTCTTCCCGAAGTCGGGCGGCGCCGATGAACTCGCCCTGGACCAGAGGCTTTCCGCGCTCGGCGGCCCCGCCCGCGCCGCGTACGTGCTGCGCGGCCTGGAACGCCTCGACGACGCGGCGGTCCGCGCGATCCTCACCGAGGCCGGCTGCACCGACGAGGAGGCGGCCGCCGCGCTGGCCGAGGCCGGCGGCGTCGAAGCGCTCTACGCGCTCCTGGAGTCCCCTGAGTTCGACCCGTGCTCCCTGCACGCCCGCCCCACCGACCTGATGCGCCGCCGCCAGCACGTGAAGGCGGCGATCGCGGCGGCCGCGGCCGTCGCGGTGTGCGGCGCGCTGCTCGGCCTGCCCGGCGAGGGCTGGGGCCCCGACGGCGCCGCGGCCCCGCCGTACGCACAGAACCCGGCGGGCCAAGCCGCCCTGGATCCCGGCAAGTTGACGAAGGTGGCGCCCACCGCCTGGCAGTCGTCGGCCCGCACCGACTTCTCCGTGTGGCCGGCGCGCGGCTCCCTCACCGGCGACAAGGGCCTGCTGCGCCGCGCCCTCGCCGTGTGGGCACGGCCCGGCGAGTCCGTCCAGGTCTCCGCCACGCCCGGCACCCCGGCCGGCGCCCCGCCGGGTCCCGCGCAGCTTCTGTACGCGGGCGAGGTCGGCCGGGCGCGCGTCGTCCTGCTCTACGACGGTCTGCGCATCGTCCGCTACGCCGAACCGGAGAACGGCACGAGCGGCGCCGCCCTCGACTTCGCGCGGGTCGACGGGGCGGCGGGCCCGCAGTCGGGCGCGGTGGTCGTCGCCCGCTCCGACGGCAACGTCCGCTATCTGACGGCCCCCTGGGTCACCGGCGCGGCCGTCCGCGACCTCCTCGATCCGGCCGCGGCGCCGCTGAAGCTGTCCCGTACGAAGGACGGCGTGACCGCGCCGTTCCCGAGCCCGGCCGTCTCCTCGACCTGTACGTCGTGGAACGCGCTGGCACTGACCGACTCCGTCGCCACCCGGCTCTCCACCGACCTCGGCGAACTCGTGCCCGCACAGCTCACCGCGGGCCGCCCTGACGCGCCCCGCGAGTCCCGGCCCGCCGACTGGGCGACGACCGCATGCTCGCTGGCCTCGGCGCGCTCGCACGGGGTGCGCTCCGTCAACTCCTGGGCGTACGCGCGTCAGGCGCTGCCCGAGGGGAACGGGACGGCGGAGTGGGTGTGCACCCGTGCGGAGACGTGGCGCGGCGGCGGGCCGCGGACCCTGGCGCTGTTCCGGGCGCCCGGGGCGCGTACGGCGGTCGTGGCGGCGAAGGCGCAGGATGCGCCGGCCTGCGGGTCGCGGGACCCGCTGGTGCTCGCCGGGGTGCGGTGGAAGTCGCGGGGCGGGACGTGGTACCTGGTCGGGGCGGGGAGTTCGCGGGTCGACTCCGTCACGGCGGCGGGGTCTTCCGTGGCGGGGAATGTGGTGGCGGTGCCGGTGGGGCGCGGGGTGAAGGTGTCGTTGAGCGGGCGGACCTCGGGGGGTGCCACGGTGAGGGTACTGCGGTGAGCGTTGCGGGGCTCCGCCCTGACCCCGCTCCTCAATCGCCGGAGGGACTTGAAAGACACCGGAGGGACTCAAAAGCAAGGGCTTGGAGCAGGGGCTTGGAGCAGGGGGCTCAAAAAGCGAAAGTCGGGTCCCGGGGGTTACCTCTGGGCCTACCCGTCAGTACATTGACGCCATGTCTAATAGCCGCGTCCCGCTGAAGGCACGCCAGGTTTCCTTCGCCTGGGACAAGACACCGCTGCACTGGCTCCCGGACGACCCGTTCACCACGCACACCATCAACGTGCTGCACCTGCTGCTCCCGGCAGGGGAACGCTGGTTCGTGCACGTCTACAAGCAGGTCCTGCCGCTCATCACGGACGACCGGCTGCGCGAGGACGTGATCGGGTTCATCGGCCAGGAGGCCATGCACTCGCAGGCGCACGACGAAGTGCTGCCGCACCTGCGCGAGCAGGGTCTCGACCCGACGCCGTACACGGCCCAAGTCGACTGGTTCTTCGAGAAGTTGCTCGGGGACCGGACGCTGCCGCCGGGCAAGGCGCGCAAGTGGTGGCTGCTCGAGCGGGTCGCGTTGATCGCGGCGATCGAGCACTACACGGCGTTCCTCGGCAACTGGATCCTGAACGCCGACGAGCTCGACCGGCGCGGCGCCGATCCGACGATGCTCGATCTGCTGCGCTGGCACGGCGCCGAGGAGGTCGAGCACCGGTCGGTGGCCTTCGAGCTGTTCCTGCACGTCGACGGCAGCTACCGACGGCGGGCCCGCACCTGGGCCACCGCGTTCACGGCGCTGGTCTTCCTGTGGCAGCGCGGCACGCGGTTCTTCATGGCGAACGACCCGACGCTGACCGACGAGGAGGCGCGCAAGGTCAGCTGGCTGGACTTCCACCGGGGCGGCCGGCAGGGCGTGCTGCCGTCGACCGGGGCCATGGTGCGGTCCATACCCCGTTATCTGAGCCGGAGTTACCACCCCGAGCAGGAGGGCGACACCGACCAGGCCGTCGCCTATCTCGCCACGTCCCCCGCGGCGACGGCCGCCGAGGCCCGGGCCGCAGGAGCCGCCCGATGAACGCCCGTACCCTCCGCAAGGCCGTCCTCGTCGCCGGTGCCGCGCTCGTGGTGCGCCGGGCGCTGCGCCGTCGGGTGGGGAGGTCGCCGCTGTGGCCGCTGCCCGCCCTGGAGGAGCCGACGTCGGGGCGGCCGCGGGCCCGCGCGCTCACGCTGCTCGTCACACGGCACGAGCAGATAGCCGACGGTGTCGTCCAACTCCGCCTGGAAGGACACGAGTTGCCCGCCTGGCGGCCGGGCGCCCACCTCGATCTCGTGCTGCCCTCCGGTCTCGTACGGCAGTACTCGCTGTGCGGTGACCCGGAGGACACGTCGTCGTACACCGTCGCCGCGCGGCTCATCCCGGCCGACGAGGGCGGGCGGGGCGGCTCGCGCGAGGTGCACGAGCAGGTGCAGGAGGGCGCGGAGGTCGAGGTGCGCGGGCCGCGCAACCGCTTCCCGCTCGACACCAAGGCCCCTGCCCATCTGTTCGTCGCGGGCGGCATCGGCATCACGCCGATCCTGCCGATGCTGCGCGAGGTCGCCGCGCGCGGCGGTGACTGGCGCCTGCTGTACGGGGGCCGCAGCCGGGCCTCGATGCCGTTCCTGGAGGACCTCGCGAAGCTCGACGCCCACGGCGACCGGGTCACGGTCGTCGCCGAGGACACCGACGGGCGGCCCGACCTGGCGGGCGCGCTCGCGGCGACCGCGCCCGGCACGGCCGTGTACTGCTGCGGGCCCGAGGGCCTGATGGCGGCCGTCGAGGAGCAGCTGCCCGGGGGGCGCGCCCTGCACCTCGAACGATTCACGCCACGCAACACGGCCGACGGGAACGGTCCCTTCGAGGTCGAGCTGCGGCGCAGCGGCACGGTCGTGGAGGTGCCGGCCGACTCCACGGTCCTCGCGGCGGTCCGCGCCGAGCTGCCGAACGTCTCGTACTCCTGTGAGCAAGGGTTCTGCGGAACCTGCCAACAGCGTGTCCTGGAAGGGGAGATCGACCACCGCGACGAGTTGCTCACCGACTCCGAGCGGGGCGACTCGATGCTGATCTGCGTCTCGCGGGCGCGCGGTGAGCGGCTGGTGCTCGACCTGTAGCCGTACCCGTGGTCCGTACGGCCTGCTGTGCGGCCGGAACCGCTCGGTAGAGTGTTCGGCATGACTACCGGGGTGCGGCGCAGAATGGGAGTCGAGGAGCGGCGGCAGCAGTTGATCGGGGTCGCCCTCGACCTGTTCAGCCACCGCTCCCCCGACGAGGTCTCCATCGACGAGATAGCGGCGGCCGCGGGCATCTCGCGGCCGCTCGTCTACCACTACTTCCCGGGCAAACTCAGCCTGTACGAGGCCGCGTTGAAGCGGGCGGCGGAGGATCTGGCGGAGCGGTTCGTGGAGCCGCAGGACGGTCCGCTCGGGGCGCGGCTGCTGCGCGTGATGGGCCGCTTCTTCGACTTCGTGGACGAGCACGGGCCGGGTTTCTCGGCGCTGATGCGCGGCGGTCCTGCCGTCGGCTCGTCGGCGACGAACGCGCTCATCGACTCCGTGCGGCAGGCCGCGTACATCCAGATCCTCGCGCACCTCGGGGTCGTCGCGCCGTCCCCGCGCCTGGAGCTGGTGGTCCGCTCCTGGATCTCGCTGGCCGAGTCGACGGCGCTGCTCTGGCTGGACGGGCGGCGCATCCCGCGCGAGGAACTCCAGCTCCAGCTGGTGCACGACTTCGCGGCGCTCGCCGCCGTCAGCGCCGCCTACGACGAGGAGATGGCGGCACTCCTGCGCCACCTCCTCGCGGGCGAGCCGGCCGACGGGCCCTTCACGGACCTGGTGGCGCGGCTCGTCAAACTGGCGCCTCTTTAAGGCTTCAGGCCGGTACGGCCGAGCGGTAGGCCGGCTCCAGGTCGCGTACCTCCACCGACAGGTGGACGCCCTCCGGCTCCTTGATGTACGTCGGCAGCAGGGCGAGGACGGCCTCGGCGAGCGCCGTCCTGGCCTCCTCGGTGCGGCCGGCGAGCAGCGCGATCTCCACGTGGACGACGGCGGCGTCCGTCGCGCCGTCGCCGACGACGGTCTCCTCGGCCCTGCGGAAGCGGGTCTTGCAGGCCGGGATCCGCGCGGCGACGTGCTCCACACAGGCCTGGTGCGCGGCCCCGGCGAGACCGGCCCGGTCGAGGCGGTCGTCGAGGGACGCGGAGTGGTCGACGGTGATCTGAGGCATACGGGGCTCCGGGTGCGGATGGGTCGCTCGCGGCGTTGTCACTGGTCACCTTTACGGTGATCGCCATGACGGCACAACTCTCGTTCCGCAGTGCGGACACCGGTGACCTCGGCACTCTCGTCGCCCTGTACGACGGTGCGGCGCGCTGGATGGCCGAGCGCGGCATCGACCAGTGGAAGCCCGGCGAGAAGGACGAGGAGCACTTCCGGCTGCGCATGAAGGAGGGCGAGGTGTGGCTCGCGCAGTGCGCGGGCGGCGTCGTCGGCGCGTACGAACTGTGGTGGACGGACGAGCCGGCGTGGGGCGAGCAGCCCCCTGTGGCCGGGTACGTACACCGGCTGATGGTGCGGCGGGACGCCCCGGCCGGGACCGGGGCCGAGTTGCTCGCGCACGCCGAGCGGCGGATCGGTGACGCGGGGCGTGTGCTGTGCCGTCTGGACTGTGTGTCGACGAACCCGCGGCTGCGCACGTACTACGAGGGCCGCGGGTACGCGGTGGTCGGCGAGCAGCCCTTCAAGTCCGGGGCGGGCGGCAGCAGTTACGCGGTGACGCTCATGGAGAAGGAACTGCCGCCGAAGGGGCCGTGCGCAGGGCGATGAGGGCGATGTCGTCGCCGCGGTCGCGGCCGAAGCAGGACAGGAGCGTGTCGCAGAGCGCGTCGGGCGGTGCGGGGGCCGCGGCCGCGGCGCCGCGCAGTTGCTCCATCGACTCGGAGAGGTCGACGCCGCGGGTCTCGATGAGGCCGTCGGTGACCATGAGGATCCGGTCGCCGGGGGCGACGTCGAGCGCGGTCGGCTCCGGGTGCGGCAGGCCCAGGCCGAGCAGCGGGCCCGCCGCGTCGGCGTAACGGGCCTCGCCCCCGGCGGAGACGAGGAGCGGCGGGATGTGGCCCGCGTTGGCGATGTGGGTGCGGCCGGTCGCCGGGTCGACGAGGGCCAGGCAGAGGGTGGCCGTGACCTCGGGGTGGTAGCGCTGGAGCATCCGGTCGAGGCGGGTCACGAGCCGCGCGGGGCAGGGGTCCTCGAGGCTGTAGGCGCGCAGCGCGTGCCGCATCTCGACCATCACGGTCGCCGCGTCGAGGGAGTGTCCGACGACGTCCCCGATGCCCATGAGGAACCCGGCGGGGGTGGGCAGCGCCATGTAGAAGTCGCCGCCGATCTCGGCCTGTCGGGAGGCGGGGACGTACCGGAAGGCGACCTCGGCGCCCGGGACGTGGGGCAACTCGGCGGGCAGGAAGCTGCGTTGGAGCGTGAGGGCGACATGGCGCTCGCGCTCGTACATGACGAGGGGTTCGGCGGCGAGCGCGACGGCGCGGGCGAGCTGCACGACGAGCGGGCCGACCCGCCCGGCCGGGTCCTCGTAGACCGGCGTGGCCAGGCACACGGGCAGATGGCCCTGGCCGGTGCGGGCGAGCACGAGCCGTACGTCGCCGGGCCCGAAGTACGCGGCGGGCCACAGCGATCCGGGCACCAGGGCGGTCCGCACCCCGCCGCGGGCGCACATGACGCGCCGCACCAGCGCCGCGGCGGCCGCGCGCTCCGCGGCGTCGGGGACGGGGGTGTGCGCGGCGCGCCGGGAAAGGCCCGCGTGCACCTCGTCGCCGCCGAGCACGAACACGGCGGCGCTCTGCCCGGTGAGCCGCGCCGTCGCGTCGGCCGCGGTTCCGGCGAGCTCGCCGAGGCAGCGGGCGCCCTGCACGCCGACGACGGTCTCGGAGAGCAGTGCGAGCCGCCCGAACTGGGCCTGTACGTCGGTGAGTTCGCGGGCGCCGCGCAGCGCGGCCCGGACCACGGCGCGGATCTCCTCCGGTTCGGCGGGCACCGTCAGATAGGCCTCGCCGCCCGCGTCGAGCGCGCGGCAGCGGGCGTCGGGCCCGGACGGCTGGGCGGAGAAGTGGACGACGGGGATGGCGGCGAGGGACGGCAACGCCTTGACCCTGCGGCACAGTTCGTACCCGTTGAGGTCGGGCAGGCCGACGTCGACGAGCGCCACGTCGGGCAGGGAACCGGCCCGCATCCGCACGTCCAGCTCGACCAGGGCCTCGCCGGCGGAGGCCACGGGCACGACCCGGTGCCCGGCACGGCTGAGGACGGCGCCCATCGCGTACCGGTTGGCGGGGGTGTCGTCGACGACCAGGACGGTGCTGCCGCGGTCGATCGCGGTTCCAAGAGCGATGGCGTTCACGGGGCGGCCCTCGGGGAATGCGGTGCGGACCCCCTCGGTCCGCGGCTTCACCAAGTTACCGCCGCGGGCGGGTGACGCGGCAGCGATTCGACCGCCTTCACCGATCAGGGTGGCGCGCTCAACGCCTCGCGCGCCCGCGGAACTTCTCCCCCGGGCCGTCGACAGTGGGCAATACGGCACGTGACCGGTACAGTCGCGTCCCGTGACCGCGCGCCTGGCCGACATAGCAGCACAAGCGGGGGTCAGCGAAGCGACGGTCAGCCGCGTGCTCAACGGCAAGCCCGGTGTCGCCGCGGCCACCCGCCAGTCCGTACTGGCCGCACTCGACGTGCTCGGCTACGAGCGCCCGGTGCGGCTGCGACAGCGCAGCGCCGGCCTGGTCGGCCTGATCACGCCCGAGCTGGAGAACCCGATCTTCCCGGCGCTCGCCCAGGTCGTGGTGCAGGCCCTGACCCGGCAGGGGTACACGCCGGTCCTGGCCACGCAGACACCCGGCGGCTCCACCGAGGACGAGCTCACCGAGATGCTCGTCGACCGCGGGGTCAGCGGCATCATCTACGTCTCCGGGCTGCACGCCGACACCACGGCCGACACCCGGCGCTACGAGCAGCTGCGCGGCCAGGGCGTCCCCTTCGTCCTCGTCGACGGGTTCTCGCCGTCGATCGCCGCGCCGTTCATCTCCCCCGACGACCGGGCCGCGGCCCGTCTCGCGGTGACGCATCTCGTCTCGCTCGGCCACACCCGGATCGGTCTGGCGCTCGGCCCGCGCCGCTTCGTGCCCGTCCAGCGCAAGATCGAGGGCTTCGTACGCGCGATGAAGGAGCTGCTCGACCTGCCCTCCGACGAGGTGGAGCAGGACCTCGTCCAGCACTCCCTGTACACGCTGGAGGGTGGTCAGGCCGCGGCGGCCACGCTGCTCGACCGGGGCTGCACGGCGGTCGTCTGCGCCAGCGACATGATGGCACTGGGTGCCGTCCGGGCGGTGCGGGAGCGTGGCCTGGACGTTCCCAAGGACGTCTCGGTCGTCGGGTTCGACGACTCGCCGCTGATCGCGTTCACCGATCCGCCGCTGACCACGATCCGTAAGCCGGTGCACGCGATGGGTCAGGCGGCCGTCCACACGCTCCTCGAAGAAATGGGCGGGACACCCGCTCCTCAGAGTGAATTCGTGTTCATGCCGGAGCTCGTGGTCCGCGGCTCCACGGCCTCGTCCCCTGGGGTGCGGCCTCGTCCGTAGGGCGTAGAGGATGCGGCTCGAACCCGCCCGAGGGATGATCGGACGAAGAGCCGAAATCTGGCAGACTCTGCGTCTATGGGTGAAAAGACCGTGACGACACTGGAAGGCCGACAGGGGCCCACCACCTCACCCATCGCGGAGGACCGGGTCGGGCGTCGCTTCCGCACGCCGCGGCGGCCCCGGTTCTGGTTCGAGATCCTTCTGATCGCGGTGAGTTACTGGACGTACTCCCTGATCCGCAACGCGGTCCCGGAGCAGAAGACCCAGGCCCTGAGCAACGCCGACTGGATCTGGCAGCTCGAGCACCACCTCGGGATCGCCGTCGAGCAGAGCGTCAACCATGCCGTGAACTCGGTGACTTGGCTCATCGTCGGCATGAACTACTACTACGCCACGCTCCATTTCGTGGTCACGCTCGGTGTGCTGGTGTGGCTGTTCCGCTACCACCCGGGGCGGTACGCGGCGACGCGTCTCGTCCTGTTCGCGACGACGGCGGTCGCCCTCGTCGGCTACTACTTCTATCCGCTCGCGCCGCCCCGCCTGATGACCGGCGGGCACTTCGTCGATACGGTCGCCGCGCACCAGACCTGGGGCTCGATGGCGTCCGGCAATCTGAAGAACATGTCGAACCAGTACGCGGCGATGCCGTCGATGCACATCGGCTGGTCGCTGTGGTGCGGGCTGACGATCTTCGCGCTCGCCTCGGTGCCGTGGGTGCGCGTGCTCGGGCTGCTCTACCCGGTGGCGACGCTGGTGGTCATCGTGGCGACGGCGAACCACTTCTGGCTGGACGCGGTGGGCGGGATGGTCTGCCTGGCGTTCGGCTTCGCGGTGGCGCGCCTGTGGTACGGCGTGCTGCCGTACCGGCTGCCCAGGTCGGTCGGGCCGTCCCCGGGCACCTTCGGCGGCTCCGGCCGGTCCTACGCCCCGTAGAACCGCTCCTCCACGACGGCTCGCGCCCGCCGCGTGATCCGCCGGTAGTCGTCCAGCATGTCGCCGACGTGCCCGGGGTCGTACCCCAAGTAGCGCCCCACCGCGCCGAGTTCGCGCCCGTCGGAGGGGAACGTGTCGCCCGCGCGGGCGCGTACCAGCATCACCGCGTTGCGGACCCGGGCGGCGAGCACCCATGCCTCGTCCAGTATCGCCGCGTCCTCCGTGGGGAGCAGCCCGGCCGCGCAGGCCGCGGCGAGGGCCTCGCGGGTGCGGGTGGTGCGCAGGCCCGGTTCGGCCCAGCCGTGCTGGAGCTGGAGGAGCTGCACGGTCCACTCGACGTCGGACAGGCCGCCCCGGCCGAGCTTGGTGTGCAGGGTGGGGTCGGCGCCGCGCGGCAGCCGCTCGGACTCCATGCGGGCCTTGAGGCGGCGGATCTCGCGCACGGCGTCGTCCCCGAGGCCCTCGGCCGGGTAGCGCAGCGGGTCGATCAGGTCGATGAAGGCGCGCCCGAGCTCCTCGTCGCCCGCGACGTGCTGGGCCCGCAGCAGCGCCTGTGACTCCCAGACGAGGGACCAGCGGCGGTAGTAGGCCTCGTAGGACTTCAGGGTGCGCACCATCGGGCCCGACTTGCCCTCGGGGCGCAGGTCGGCGTCGATGAGGAGCGGCGGGTCGGCGCTGGGCAGGGCGAGCAGGCGGCGCATCTCGGCGACGACCTTGTTCGCGGCCTGCGCGGCCTCCTGGTCGCCGACGCCGTCGCGCGGCTCGTGCACGAACAGGACGTCGGCGTCGGAGCCGTAGCTGAGTTCGTGGCCGCCGAAGCGGCCCATGGCGATGATCGCGAAGCGGGTGGGCAGGGTGTCGCCCCAGCCCTCGCGGACGACGGCGCGCAGCGTGCCCGCCAGGGTCGCCGCCGTCAGATCGGACACGGCGCCGCCGACCCGGTCGACGAGCGCGCCCTGATCAGCGACGACGGGCTGGTCCTCGGTGCCGTACGAGGCGACGATGTCGGCGGCCGTCGTACGGAACAGCTCCCTGCGGCGGACCCCGCGCGCCGCGACCACGGCCTGCTCGGCGCCGGTGGCGCGGCCGACCGCGGCGAGCACCTCCTGCTCCAGCTGGGCGTGGTCGCGCGGCTCGAGACCCTGGGGGGCGCCGAGCAGGGCGACGGCTTCCGGGGCGCGCATGAGGAGGTCGGGGGCGAGGCGTCCCGCGGACAGGACGCGGGCGAGGTTCTCGGCGGCGGCGCCCTCGTCGCGCAGCAGCCGCAGGTACCAGGGCGTCTTGCCGAGCGCGTCGGAGACCTTGCGGAAGTTGAGCAGTCCCGCGTCCGGGTCCGCCGAGTCAGCGAACCAGCCGAGCAGCACCGGGAGCAGGGTGCGCTGGATGGCGGCCTTGCGGCTGACGCCGGACGCGAGGGCCTCCAGGTGACGCAGGGCGGCGCTGGGGTCGGCGTAGCCGAGGGCGACGAGCCGCTCGCGGGCGGCCTCGGTGCTCAACCGGATCTCGCCGGGCGCGAGTTGGGCGACGGCGTCGAGCAGCGGGCGGTAGAACAGCTTCTCGTGCAGCCGGCGGACGACCGAAGTGTGCCGCTTCCAGGCGCGGTTGAGGTCCGTGAGCGGTTCGGTGCGCATGCCCATCGAGCGGCCGATGCGCCGCAGGTCGGCCTCGTCCTCGGGGACGAGGTGGGTGCGCCGCAGCTTGTAGAGCTGGATGCGGTGTTCGAGCGTACGCAGGAAGCGGTACGCGTCGTCGAGCTGGACGGCGTCGACCCGGCCCACGTAGCCGCCGTCGGCGAGGGCCGCGAGCGCGTCGAGGGTGGTGCCGCTGCGCAGCGACGCGTCGGAGCGGCCGTGCACCAATTGCAGGAGCTGGACGGCGAATTCGACGTCGCGCAGGCCGCCGGGCCCGAGCTTCAGTTCGCGCTCGACCTCGCCGGCCGGGATGTTCTCGACGACCCGCTTGCGCATCTTCTGCACGTCGGGCACGAAGTTCTCGCGCTCGGCGGCCTGCCACACGAGCGGTGAGACGGCGGCCAGGTACTCCTCGCCGAGTTCCGGGTCGCCGGCCACCGGGCGGGCCTTGAGCAGCGCCTGGAACTCCCAGGTCTTGGCCCAGCGCTGGTAGTAGGCGAGGTGGGAGGAGAGGCTGCGCACGAGCGGGCCGTTGCGCCCCTCGGGGCGCAGGTTCGCGTCGACCGGCCAGATGGTGCCCTCGACGGTCGTCTCGGAGCAGATCCGCATCATGTGCGAGGCCAGCCGGGTCGCGGCCTGGATCGCCTTGCCCTCGTCGGCGCCCTCACCGCCCTCGATGGACTCGCCGACGAAGATGACGTCGACGTCGGAGACGTAGTTCAGCTCGTGGCCGCCGCACTTGCCCATCGCGATCACGGCGAGCCTGCACTGCGCGGCGTCGGCGGGCGCGGCGGAGCGGGCGATGGCGAGGGCCGCGCGCAGCGTCGCGGTCGCCAGGTCGGCGAGTTCGGCGGCGGTCTGCACTATGTCGGTCGTGCCGCACACGTCGCGCGCGGCGATGGACAGCAGACAGCGCCGGTAGGCGACGCGCAGCGACACCGGGTCGGTGGCGTCGGCGAGGCCGCGCTCGAACTCCTCGACGCCGGGGTGCAGGTCGCTCGGCTCGTACGTGACGAGGGCCTGCCAGTCGGTGGGGTGGCGGGCGAGGTGGTCGGCGAGGGCCTCGGAGGCGCCGAGCACGCCGAGCAGCCGGTCGCGCAGCGGCTTCGCGGTGATGAGTGTGTCGAGGAGTTCGCGGCGGCCCGCACCGTCGGTGGCGACCCGGTCCTGCGCCTCGACGAGCCGGACCAGGCCGAGCAGCGCGAGATCGGGGTCGGCGGTGGCGCCGAGCGCGTCCAGGAGCAGCGGGTCGGAGCGCACGGCGGACAGGGCGGGGGCGTCGAGCAGCCGCTCGGCGCCGGACGGGTCGGTGAACCCGTGCCGCAGCAGGCGGGTGAAGGTACTGCTCCGTCGCCCTTGCGGCACCGACATTCCCGGCCTCCTGTTCGATCACACACTGGTCATGAGCGTACTGCCGTCCGGCCGGTGCCGATGAGTCGCGCCGGGGTGCAGAGTCGTTCCTACGAACCGGAGCTCTGGAAGGGGCGAGCCGTGGAATGGACCCTCGAAGTGATCGTGGTCCCCGTCTCCGACGTGGACCGTGCCAAGGAGTTCTACGCCGACCGGGTGGGCTTCAAGGTCGACCTGGACAGCCGCGTCGCGCCGGGCATCCGCATCGTGCAGCTGACACCGCCGGGTTCGCGCTGCTCCATCGCGCTGACCGAGGGCCTGCCCGGCGCTCCCGGCCGGCCGCCGATGGAGCCGGGGTCGCTGACCGGGCTCCAGGTGTGCGTGACCGACATCGCGGCGGCCCGTGAGGAGCTGGTGGGGCGGGGCGTCGAGGTGAGCGCGGTGCAGCACGCGGGCGCGGGCGGCTGGGAGGAGGGTCCCGGGGAGGCCTGGAACTCCTTCATGTTCTTCCAGGACCCGGACGGCAACGGCTGGACGGTGCAGGAGGCGCCGTCGCCGCTGGCGGAGCGGTAGGGGGAAACGGTGGCCGGTAGCCGGAAGCGGTGGCCGGTAGCGGGAAGCGGTAGCCGTTAGCCCGTAGCGGGAAGCGTTCACCCACGCTTCACCCGGTGGTCCCGGACGACGTGACACGGAGCGTTCTTGGCGTGTGCATGCTCTGCCTGCACACGCCAAGCTCCCCCACATCGGAGGTCACACGTGCCCGGCAGCTCACTCCTCGCTCGCGTCCGCGGCAAGGCCGTCGCCTCGACGCTGGCCCTCGCGGCGGCCGCCACCGGCAGCTGGCTCGCGCTCACCGGCACCTCCCCCGCGCACGCCGCGGCGAGTGTCCCCACCCCCGACCACACGGTCGTCGTGGTCTTCGAGAACCACGCGTACAGCCAGGTCATCGGCTCGTCCAGCGCCCCCTACATCAACAGCCTGCGCACCGGCGGCGCCAACCTCACGGCCTCGTACGCCGAGACGCACCCCAGCCAGCCGAACTACTTCGCCCTGTTCTCCGGCTCCACCCAGGGCATCACCGACGACAGCTGCTACACGCCCGGCTTCTCCTCCGCCCCGAACCTGGCCTCGGAGCTGATCGCCGCCGGCACGACGTGGGGCAGCTACAACGAGGGCCTGCCGAGCCAGGGTTCGACCACCTGCTCGTCCGGCGACTACGCCCGCAAGCACAATCCGTGGTTCGGGTTCAGCAACGTACCGACGTCGTCTGCGAAGACCTTCGCCCAGTTCCCGACGGACTACTCCACGCTCCCCCAGGTCTCCTTCGTCGTGCCCGACCTGTGCAGCGACATGCACGACTGCTCGGTGTCGACCGGCGACACCTGGCTGAAGAACAAGCTGAGCGCGTACGCGAGTTGGGCCAAGACGCACAACAGCCTGCTGGTCGTCACGTTCGACGAGGACAACCGGCTCAGCGGCAACAAGATCCCGACCGTCCTGTACGGGCAGCAGGTCACGCCCGGCTCGACGTCCTCGACCACGTACAACCACTACGACCTGCTGCGCACGATCGAGGACATGCACGGTCTGACGACGCACGCGGGCAACGCGGCGTCGGCCAAGGACATCACCGGCGTCTGGACCTCGTGACATGTACGTAGCGGACAGCCGCGCCGCAGCGCCGGCGCCGACGTCCGCGGAGCCCGCCACCCGGCCCGGTGCCGGGCGGCGGCGCGCCGTGGGTTCCACCGTGTTCGCGCTCGGCACGGTCAGTCTGATCACCGATGTGTCGTCGGAGATGGTCACGGCGGTGCTGCCGCTGTACCTGGTCGCGGGGCTCGGCCTGAGCCCGCTCGGCTTCGGCCTCCTGGACGGCGTCCACAACGGCTTCTCGGCGCTGGTGCGGCTGGCCGGCGGCCGGTTCGCGGACGGCGGGGGCGGGCGGCACAAGACGGTGGCGGTGCTCGGTTACGGGCTGTCGGCGCTGTGCAAACCCCTTCTGCTCCTTGCGAGTTCAGTGCCGTCGATCGGCGCGGTGCTCGCGGCGGACCGCACCGGCAAGGGCCTGCGCACCGCTCCGCGCGACGCGCTGATCTCCCTGTCGAGCACGCCCGAGGCGCGCGGCCGGGCGTTCGGGGTGCACCGGGCGATGGACACGGCGGGGGCGCTGCTCGGACCGCTGGCGGCGTTCCTGATCCTGCGCCGGACCGTGGACGGGTACGACGCGGTGTTCACGGTCAGTTTCTGCGTGGCGGCGCTCGGCGTGCTCGTCCTCGTCCTGTTCGTCCCGCGCGGCGCACGGCCGACGACGACGCCCCCGCCTGCGCGGCGACACGGCCGCCCGTCCCCGGCGCTGCTCCGCATCACGCTGTGCGCCACGCTGCTCGGCCTCGCGACCGTCAGCGACGCCTTCGTCTACCTGATCCTCCAGCGCCAACTGGGCGTCCCCGAACGGTGGTTCGCACTCCTTCCGCTCGGCACGGCGGCCGCGTTCCTGCTGCTCGCCGCCCCGCTGGGCCGCCTTTCCGACCGGGTCGGCGCCTGGCCCGTCTTCCTCGGCGGGCATGTCGCCCTGCTCGCCGTGTACGGGCTTCTGCTCACCCACGCGCACACCGCGTGGCTCCCCTATGCCGTGCTGCTCCTGCACGGCACGTTCTACGCGGCGACCGACGGCGTCCTGATGGCGGCCGCCTCGGCGGGCCTGTCCGAGGCGCGACGCTCGTCGGGCCTCGCGGTCGTGCAGACCGGGCAGGCGGCGGCCCGGTTCGGCTGCTCGCTCGGGTTCGGCGCGGCGTGGACCGCGTGGGGCGACCGCACGGCCCTCGCCGTCGCCGCCGTCCTGCTCGCCGTGTGCGCCCTGGTCGCGTACGGGCTGCGCCCCCATCCCCGTACCACGGAAGTGAACGCATGACGACGCGCGGCAAGTTCACGATCCTCCTGGCCGCGGTGCTCGCCCTCGCGGCGGTGGCGACCGCCGCCGTGCTGCACGCGTCGGCCCGCGCCGACCACCGCGACCAGGCCGCCCCCGGCGGCCCCCGGGTCACCACAGGCCGAGTCCAACTCACCTCCGGCGTCCGGCACTTGATATTCCGCAACATGGCCTGGGGCCCGCACCGAGACGAACTGGCGACGACCTCACCGACTGCACCCTCGGCCACCCGCACCACGACATCCACCGGCCTCAAATGCCTCCGCTTCTACGCGAGTTCAGGAACGGGCATCTGCCTCCAGGCGGTCCACGGGGCACTGTCGGACACGTACCGGGCCACGGTCCTCGACGCCTCGCTCCACGCGAAGGCCCGCTATCCGGTGCCCGGCATCCCGTCCCGCGCACGGGTGTCGCCGAGCGGGCGGTACGCGGCGTGGACGGCGTTCGTCGGCGGGGACAGTTACGCGGGCACGAACTTCTCGACGCGTACGGCGATCGTCGACACCCGCACCGGAACACTGACGCCGACCCTGGAGTCGTACCGCATCGTCAAGGACGGCCGGCGCTACCGGGCCGCGGACGTCAACTTCTGGGGTGTGACGTTCCGCTCGGACGACCGCCACTTCTACGCGACGCTGGCGACCGGCGGCAGGACGTACCTGGTCCGCGGCGACCTGCGCACGCAGACGGTCACCACGCTCCACGCCAACGTCGAGTGCCCTTCCCTCTCCCCCGACGGCACCCGCATCGCGTACAAGAAGCGGGTACCGGGACTCCCCGCCGACGCGCCCTGGCGCCTGTACGTACTGGACCTGGCCACCATGCGGGAGACGCCGCTGACGGAGACGCGCAGCGTCGACGATCAGGCGGTGTGGAGCGATGCCCGCCACCTCACGTACGCGCTGCCCGGCGACTACGGCGCCGATCTGTACACGGTCCCGGCCGACGGAACAGGAACCCCGCGCCGCCTCCTTACGGCGGCGGTGTCCCCCGCCTACCTTTGACCGATGGACATGACCCTGGAAGTCATCCCCCTGCCCGTCTCCGACGTCGACCGCGCCAAGGCCTTCTACGTCGACAAGGTCGGCTTCCGCTGCGACGTGGACCGCGAGGTGATGCCGGGCGCCCGCATCGTGCAGCTCACGCCACCCGGCTCGGGCTGCTCGATCGTCCTCTTCACCGGCAACCCGATCCCGACGGGGACCCCGTCCCCCGGCACGTACCACGGCATGCAGCTCGTCGTGGCGGACATCAAGGCGGCCCGCGACGAGCTGACCGCCCGCGGCCTGGACATCTCGGAACCGGTGTCCTTCGGACCGGACGACGGCGGCACGTTCATGCACTTCACGGACCCGGACGGCAACGGGTGGGCCATCCAGGAATACCGGAAACGGGCGACTACTCCGTTGCGGGACGCGTTGTAGGGGCTCGGGCCCTCAGGCCAGAAAAGCCGCAGTCGCGTCTGCTCATGACCGAGCAGACGCGACTGCGGCTTTTTCGTGGCTGAGCGCGCAGCGCCCCTTGCGGGGCTACAGAACCGGGAGGTTCTTGCGGAGCTCGAAGGCCGTGACCTCGCTGCGGTACTCCTCCCACTCCTGCTTCTTGTTGCGGAGGAAGAAGTCGTAGACGTGCTCGCCGAGGGTCTCCGCGACCAGTTCCGAGCGCTCCATCAGGGCGATGGCCTCGCCGAGGTTCTGCGGGAGGGGCTCGATGCCCATGGCGCGGCGTTCGGCGTCGGAGAGGGCCCAGACGTCGTCGTCGGCGCCCGGGGGGAGCTCGTAACCCTCTTCGATGCCCTTGAGGCCGGCGGCGAGGAGGACCGCGTAGGTGAGGTACGGGTTGGCGCCGGAGTCGATGGAGCGGACCTCGACGCGGGCCGAGCCGGTCTTGCCGGGCTTGTACATCGGGACACGGATGAGGGCCGAGCGGTTGTTGTGGCCCCAGCAGATGTACGAGGGGGCCTCGCCGCCGGCGCCGGCGGTGCGCTCGGAGCCGCCCCAGATGCGCTTGTAGGAGTTGACCCACTGGTTGGTGACCGCGGAGATCTCGGCGGCGTGCTTCAGCAGGCCGGCGATGAACGAGCGGCCCACCTTGGAGAGTTGGTACTCGGAGCCCGACTCGTAGAAGGCGTTGCGGTCGCCCTCGAAGAGGGAGAGGTGGGTGTGCATGCCCGAGCCGGGGTGCTCGGAGAACGGCTTCGGCATGAAGGTGGCCTGGACGCCCTGTTCGAGGGCGACCTGCTTCATGACCAGGCGGAACGTCATGATGTTGTCCGCCGTGGAGAGCGCGTCGGCGTAGCGGAGGTCGATCTCCTGCTGACCCGGGGCGCCCTCGTGGTGGGAGAACTCGACCGAGATGCCCATGGATTCGAGCATGGTGATCGCCTGGCGGCGGAAGTCCATGCCCACGTTCTGCGGGGTGTGGTCGAAGTAGCCGGAGTTGTCGGCGGGGGTGGGGCGCGAGCCGTCGAGCGGCTTGTCCTTGAGGAGGAAGAACTCGATCTCGGGGTGGGTGTAGAAGGTGAAGCCGAGGTCGGAGGTCTTGGCCAGGGCGCGCTTCAGCACGTAGCGCGGGTCGGCGAAGGACGGGGAGCCGTCGGGCATCAGGATGTCGCAGAACATGCGGGCGGTACCGGGGGCCTCCGCGCGCCACGGCAGGACCTGGAACGTGCCCGGGTCCGGCTTCGCGATCATGTCGGACTCGTAGACCCGGGCGAAGCCCTCGATCGCCGAGCCGTCGAAACCGATGCCCTCGTCGAAGGCCTGCTCCAGCTCGGCCGGGGCCACGGCCACCGACTTGAGGAAGCCCAGCACGTCCGTGAACCACAGACGTACGAACCGGATGTCGCGCTCCTCCAGGGTCCGGAGCACGAATTCCTGCTGCTTGTCCATCTTCCGCTTCCACCCATCCTTGCTGGTCAGGCCGCCTGCTCCCATGCCGCCGATCAGGCCTGGTCACATCCCACCACACGCCGGTTTCGTGCGCGTTGCCGACCTTGATCATCCTTGACCGGCCGGTGTTGTGTTCATAGTGCCTGCTGCACCCCTTCCGGCCATAGTGCCTGCCGTGCGCAGCGGCCGGGACACCACCTCCCCCCGCCCCGTTTTCCGCACTACGATCAGCGGGCTCGCCTGCCTCATCCGTCACCGGCCGTTGCGGTCCGTCGCCAGAAGGACACTCCATGGGTTCCGCGAAGAACGCGAAGAACACGTCCACCGCGTCCCGCAAGGACCGCATAGAGGAGATGCGCCGGGCCGAGCGCGCCCGTGAGCGGCGCGGCCGGATCACGGTCGTGGCCGTGAGCGCGGTCGTCGTGGCGGCGCTGGTCGGCGTCGGCGCGTGGGCCGTGACGAAGGGCGACGACGACTCCGCGTCCGGCACGAGCGACTCCAAGGCCGCCGCCTCCGGGTCCGGGCACTTCTCGTACGACAAGGACGGCGTCGGCACCTGGAGCGGCAAGCTCGCCCGCAACCACGTCGCGAAGGACGTCACCTACCCGATGAACCCGCCGGTGGGCGGCGACCACAACCAGGTCTGGATGAACTGCAACGGCGACGTATACGAAAAGCCCGTCGCCGACGAGAACGCCGTGCACTCCCTCGAGCACGGCGCGGTCTGGGTGACGTACAACGACAAGGCCTCCGACGCCGACGTGAAGGCGCTCGCCGCCAAGGTGAAGAAGACGCCGTACTCGCTGATGAGCCCGGTCGCGGACCAGAAGGACCCGATCATGCTCAGCGCGTGGGGCCACCAGCGGACCGTGAAGAGCGCGTCGGACCCCGCGGTCGCCTCCTTCTTCGCCACGTTCGTGCAGGGCCGGCAGACCCCCGAGCCGGGCGCGGCCTGCACGCAGGGCCTGTCGCAGTGAGGCGTCGTACGACCGGGTGGCTGGTCTCGGCCTGCGCGGCGGTGATCGTCGCGGGCGGCGCGGTCACCTACGCCGTCGCCGACGGGGACGGCGGGCCGAACGATCTGACGGTGCCGGCGGCGGAGTCCGCGGACGCCGGGTTCGCCCGGGACATGGCCGTCCATCACCAGCAGGCCGTCGAGATGGCGTACATCGTGCGTGACCGCACGAAGGACGAGGAGGTCCGCCGCCTCGCCTACGACATCGCGCAGACGCAGGCCAACCAGCGCGGGATGCTGCTCGGCTGGCTCGATCTGTGGGAGCTGCCGAAGGTGTCGGCGAAGCCGCCGATGGCATGGATGGGGATGGCGGACGCCCCGGCCGGTGAGGACGGCGCGCTGATGCCGGGGATGGCGACCGACACGCAGTTGGAAGCGCTGCGTTCGGCGAGCGGCAAGCAGGCCGAGGTGATGTTCCTGCGGCTGATGATCGCGCACCACAAGGGCGGCGTGCACATGGCCGAGGGCTGTGTGCGGCGGTGCGAGGTGGGGGCCGAACGGCGCCTTGCCCGCGGGATGGTGGCGTCGCAGCAGTCGGAGATCGATCTGATGACGGGGATGCTGAAGGAGCGGGGCGCCAAGCCGTAGCGAATGCGCGTGGGCTTCTCAAGCCCCTCAGGTTCTCAAATTGGTTGATTCCGGCCGCACTTGAGACTGTTGTCGATCCGACTTGACGGCTTCTTGATCGTCCCATTCCCCCGGCGTGAACGGTTCCTGACGAGAGTGGGCCCTCTGCGTGTGCATTACACGTGCACCTCACCCAGGGGGTTCCACTCATGAGATCCATCCGCATCGCAGCAACACTCCCGCTCCTTGCCGGTGCTCTCGTCCTCGCCGCTCCGGGCGCCCAGGCCGACGCCGGTGCGGCGCGCGACACCCTCGCCGGCACCAAGCCGCTGTGGGCCACGGGCGCCGCCGACCAGGGTTCCACCGCGAACGGCAGCACCGTCCAGGCCCGCGTCTACCTCGCGGGGCGCGACGCCAAGGGGCTCGCCGCCTACGCCAAGGCCGTCTCCGACCCGTCCTCCGCCTCGTACGGCAAGTACCTGACGGCCAAGCAGGCGCAGGAGCGCTTCGGCGCCACGAAGGAGCAGGTGGCCGAGGTCACCGCGTGGCTGAAGGCCTCGGGCCTGACGGTCACCGGCACCACCGCCCACTACATATCCGTCTCCGGTGACGTGGCGGCGGCGGAGAAGGCGTTCGGTACGCAGCTGCACAACTACACCAAGGGCAGCCACACCTACCGCGCCCCGTCCGCCGCGGCCTCCGTCCCGGCCTCGCTCGACGGCGCCGTGCTGACCGTCACCGGCCTGGACAGCGCCCCGCACAAGGCGACGAAGCAGGACCAACTCCCGCCGCCGGACGCCGTGTTCCGCAACTCCGGTCCGTTCTCCTCGTACTACGGCTCGAACGTCGCGACGACGCTGCCCGACGCCTACGGCACGAAGGTCCCGTATGCCATCAAGGGCTACACCGGCAAGCAGCTGCGCGCCGCCTACGGTGCGGGCAGGGCCACCGGCAAGGGGGTGCGGGTCGCGATCACCGACGCGTACGCCTCTCCGACCATCGCCAAGGACGCGGCGGTGTACGCGGCCAAGCACGGTGACGCGCCGTACGCCAAGGGCCAGTTGAAGCAGGTCCTGCCGAAGAAGTACACGAAGACCGAGGAGTGCGGCGCGGCCGGCTGGTACGGCGAGGAGACCCTCGACGTCGAGGCCGTGCACGCGGTGGCGCCGCAGGCAGGCATCACGTACGTGGGCGCGTCGTCCTGCTACGACGACGATCTGCTCGACTCCCTCAACAAGGTCGTCGACAAGCACCTCGCCGACATCGTCTCCAACTCGTGGGGCGACATCGAGGCGAACCAGACGCCCGAACTGGCGGCCGCCTACGACCAGGTGTTCCAGCTCGGCGCCGTCGAGGGCATCGGCTTCTACTTCTCCTCCGGCGACAACGGCGACAACGTCGCCTCGACCGGCACCAAGCAGGTCGACACGCCCGCCAACTCCGCCTGGGTGACCGCCGTCGGCGGTACGTCCCTCGCTGTCGGCAAGGGCGACACGTACAAGTGGGAGACCGGCTGGGGCACCCTGAAGGCCAACCTGTCGGCGGACGGCACCAGTTGGACCGGCTTCCCGGGCGCGTACACCTCCGGTGCGGGCGGCGGCACCAGCAAGACCGTCGCGCAGCCCTTCTACCAGAAGGGTGTCGTGCCCAACGCGCTGGCCACGGCCAACGGCGGCGTGAACCGTGTCGTGCCGGACATCGCGGCCGTCGGTGACCCCAACACCGGTTTCCTGGTGGGCCAGACGCAGACGCTGCCCGACGGGTCGCAGGCCTACGACGAGTACCGCATCGGTGGTACGTCGCTGGCGGCGCCGGTGATCGCGGGCGTGCAGGCGCTGGCGCAGCAGACCCGCGGGGGCGCTCCGCTGGGCTTCGCGAACCCGGCGATCTACGCCCGTTACGGGTCGCCGCTGTACCACGACGTGACGGACAAGCCGACCGGGACGGATCTCGCCGTGGCCCGGGTGGACTTCGCGAACTCCTACGACGCGTCGGAGGGGCTGCTCACGTCGGTTCGCAGCCTGGGTAAGGACGCTTCGCTGAAGGCGGTTCGGGGCTACGACGACGTCACCGGGGTCGGGTCGCCGGCGCCGGGGTACGTGTCGTCGTTCCGGCGCCACTGATCTGCCGGGTTTCTGTTGAGTGGCGGCTGCGGCGTGCGTCGTGGCTGGTCGCGCAGTTCCCCGCGCCCCTGAGATGCGCACTTCGTGCGCCATCTCAGGGGCGCGTCCCATCGGGGAAATGCGACGCGAAGCGTCTGCATTTCAGGGGCGCGGGGAACTGCGCGGGTGACCCCCACCGGACCCGCAGCCGCCCCACCTAGCGAACCCGGCAGATCAAGGCGCCTCCCGCACCAACCGGAGGTCGTCGCACCAGGAACGCCCCGCCCCGGCCCGCGCATAGCAGTACACCGTGGCCCGCGTCGCACTCGCCCCCGTGGTGAACGAGATGGACCCGCCCCGCCACTGCGTGCCGGAGAAGACCGGGGCCCGCGTCTCCGTGCCGCCGAAGTTCTTGGCGCCCAGGGCGAGTTGGGTGTCGTAGGAGTCGACGCGGCCCCAGCCGGACAGGACGTACGTCGTGTTCGGCTGCACGGTGACGATCTGCTCGGCGGAGGCGGGGGACCCGGTGAGGCGGGCCGCGTAACCACCCGCGTGCGGCGACGTGGTGTCGGCCGTGAGGCTCGTCGAACCGGTCCAGGGCGCCGTGGTCCCGGACTCGAAGCCGCCGTTGGCGACGAGGTTCGTCCCCGCGCAGGCCGCGTCGTCGAACGCCGAGACCTGGAACGCGCCGATGTCGGGGCGGCAGGCGGCCGGGGTCGCGGCGCCCGCGTAGTCGTGGCCGCCGTTGTCGGGCGTGGCGAGGCCCCGGGCGAGGGCGGGCGAGCCGGTGCCCGGCCGGTAGTCGAGCGGGTCGGTGGACGTGGCGTCCGTCAGCCGCGGGTCGGCCGTGATCTTGCCGGGGTCGGCGGGCTCGGAGGCCGGGTGGTTGCCGTGGATCACGTTGTCGCGCCAGGTGTGGTCGGCGGCCGTGTAGCCGGAGCCGCCCCAGCCGCCGCTGCCCCGGTTGAGGATGATGTTGTTGCTCCACAGAGTGGTGGACGTGCCGCCGCCGTCCTCGACGACCGCTGTCGTGCCGCCCTGCGGCAGCGCGAAGACGTTGTTGTACAGGTGCGCGCCCGCGTCGCCGACCGCGTACAGGATGCGCGAGCCGTCGTTGACGGAGACGTTGTGACGGGCCACGGTGCCCGCCGTGTTCGCGCCCGAGCCGCACGCCCCGCACAGCAGCAGGAAGCCGCCCTCGTTGTCGTGCGTGTAGTTGTACTGGAAGATCGCGCCCCGGGTGCCGAAGTCGGCGTCGAAGGCCATGCCGTCGTTGAGGCCCGGCCTGCGGACGTGGTGGACCTCGTTGTACTGGAAGACGGTGCGGTCGCTGTTGATGGTCCAGAAGCCGGCGTTGTTGCCCGCCGAGCGCATCCAGATGTCGTAGCCCTCGTTGTGCTCGACCAGCGCGTCGCGGGTGACGCGGACGACCATGCCGTCGCCGCCGATGTCGTGGATCTCGTTGCCGCGGAAGACGACGTTCGTGTTCGCCGTCCACGCCGGGCCCGATGAACAGCCGTAGATGGTGCGGCAGTTCCACGACGACATGGTGGTCAGGCCCTCGCGGTCGACCTTGCGGATCTCGCTGTTCTGGACGAGGACGTCGTCGAAGCGGGTCGGGGTCGTGGTGCCGGAGACGCGGAACTGGATGCCGTTGCTGTTCTTGGTGTCGCCGCCGTTGACGTCGTGGACGTAGACGTCGTCGAGGACGTAGTGGGTGCCGGTGCCGTGGTCGGCCAGCTCGACCAGGATGCCGTTGCGTTCGGCGTCCGTGGCGCCCTGGTTCGTGACTTCGAGGCCGCGGATCTCCCACTGCTCGACGTTCAGGAGGTGGATGCCCGCGTAGACGGCGCCGCCGCCCGCGATGACGGGGCGCGCGCTGCCCGTGCCGTACGGGGCGACGCGCACCGGCGTGCCCGCCGCGCCCGAGCCGTGCGGCGCGAACTGGCCCCGGCAGGTGGCGCCGCGCTTGAAGAGGACGCGGTCGCCGGGGCCGAAGTCCACGGCGTTCACGGCGGCAAGGCTGTTGAAGGGGGCGGCTGAGCTGCCGTTCCCCGCGGCCGTGGCCGAGCAGTCGACGTAGGTGTCGGTGCCGGAGGCCCGCGCGGACGCCGGGCCCGCGAGACCCGTCAGGGCCAGCGCGATCCCCGCGGCGCACGCGGCGAGCCCGCGCAGCGGTCTGGTGGTGCGGATGCGACTCATGGGTGCTCCTCACTCCTCATGACAACTTCCAGCAATGTCTCGCTACTTGCGCTCACTCCTGGTCACGCGCGTACTCGTGCTCGTGCCCCTACGCGTACTCACGCGACCCGCAACAGATCCCCCCGGTCGACCCGCCCGGCCGGCTCCCGCCCGGACACGTACCGCTCGACCTCCTCGACCGCGTACACGCCGAGCCGCCGCACCTCGCTGCCCTGGGCCCCGGCGATGTGCGGGGTCACCAGCACGTTCGGCAGGGTGAGCAGCGGATGCCCCGCGGGCAGCGGTTCCGGGGTCGTGACGTCCAGGTAGGCCGACAGGCGTCCCGTGCCGCACTCCGCGGCCAGCGCGTCCGTGTCGACCAGCGAACCCCGCGCCGTGTTGATCACCGTGCCGCCGTCCGGGATGAGCCGCAGCATCCGCGCGCTCAACATGCCCCGGGTCGCGGGCAGTTCGGGCGCGTGCACACTGACCACCGAACTGCGCCGGCACAGCTCGGCGAGGTCCACGAGTTCCACCCCGAGGCGTGCCGCGCCGCCCGCGTCGACGAACGGGTCGCACAGCAGCACCCGGTATCCCGCCGGGTCGGCGCGCAGCGCCTCGATCACCCGGCGCCCGATCCGCGAGGCACCGATCACCCCGACGACCCGCCCGTCCGCGCCGTCCCGCTCCGTGAAGCGGGGCCAGGCCCGTGCGTACCCGGCGGCGGTGGCGAGCGCGCCCTTCGCCGCGAAGGTGACCGCGGCGAGGGTGAAGGCGACGACCGGGCCCGCGTTCGCGTCGGCGGCCGAGGAGACGAGCAGCCCGCGCTCCCACACCGCGTCCGTGACGATGGGCCTGACCGACCCGGCGGCATGGATCACCGCCCTCAACGCGGGTGCCCGGGCGAGGACTTGGGCGGTGAGCGGCGGGCAGTCCCAGCCGGTGACGAGCACTTCCGCCGCGCCCAGGGCCCGCGCCGCGTCCGGCCCGTCGAGCGGTCCCGTCAGCGGCGGGCCCGCCAGCTCGACACTCCGGGCAAGTCGTTCGCGCAGCTCGGGCGGGAAGACCCGCTCCACCACCTGGGCCCCCATGGCCAGTACCGCTGTCGGCCGGTCCGCCGTCACGCGCTCCCACCCTTCATCACTGAACCTTACTGAAGCTTCATCACTGAAACCGGTTACACGAAGTACCCCGGAGGCTAGGGCTGCGGCGCCTCAGTGGTCAAGAGAACACAGGACCAAGGGGGTTGACCGCCCGATGCAACCGTTTTAGATTCCGCTCACCTTGTTCCAACGACGGAGGGGTTTCCGTGCCCACGGTGGCGAAGGAAAGGCCCGATACCGGGGCGGTGGAGCCCTCCGGTGGGCCGCAAAACGGGGCAACTGCCCACATAGCTCGGCGAGATACGAAGTGGAAACGGTTTCGGAGCAGCAGAACCCTGTTGCTGCTCATGCTTCCGGGCCTCGCGTACTTCCTGGTCTTCCACTACGGCGCCTTCCTCGGCAACGCGGTGGCGTTCAAGGAGTACGACCCGTTCGCCGGGCTGTGGGGCAGCCCCTGGGTCGGGTTCGGCAACTTCAGCCGGATGTTCGGCGACGCGGACTTCTGGCACGCGACGTGGAACACGCTCTACATCGCCGTGCTCCAGCTGGTGTTCTACTTCCCGGTGCCGCTCGCGATCGCGCTGCTCCTACACAGCCTGACCTCGGACCTGCTGCGCCGCTTCGTGCAGTCCGTGGTCTACCTGCCGCACTTCCTGTCGTGGGTGATCGTCGTCGCCCTGTTCCAGCAAGTCCTGTCCGACACGGGCATGTTGAACAGCTTCCTGGGCGACAGCGGCCTGCACACCGTCGACATCATCGGCAACCCGGACGCCTACCGGCCGCTCGTCGTCGCCGAGGTGATCTGGAAGGACGCCGGCTGGGGCACGATCATCTTCCTCGCCGCGCTGATGCAGGTCGACGAGCAGCAGTACGAGGCCGCCGCCATCGACGGGGCGGGGCCCTGGCGCCGCTTCTGGCACGTGACGCTGCCGTCGATCCGGCCGATCGTCGTGCTGCTCCTGATCATGCGGCTCGGCGACATCCTCTCCGTCGGCTTCGAACAGATGCTGCTGCAACGGCAGTCGGTGGGCCCGGAGGTCGGCGAGGTCCTCGACACCTTCGTCTTCTGGCAGGGCATCGTCGGCGGCGACATCGGCTACGCCACCGCGGCCGGACTCTTCAAGGGCCTGGTGGGCGCGCTCCTGGTCTTCGTCGCCAACCGCATCGCGCACAAGCTCGGCGAGCAGGGGGTCTACAAGTGAGCAGCGCAGTCCGTCCCGCGTGGATGGAGAAGCCGAAACCCGTCACGCAGGCCGCCAAGGGCCTGGCCGTCCTCGCGCTCCTCGCGCTCGTCCTCGTACCGTTCCTGGTGATCGTCTCCACCTCCCTCGCCTCCAACAAGGAGGTCGTCGCCAACGGCGGCTGGGTGCTGTGGCCCACGGAGCCGACGCTGCGCGCGTACGAGAACATCCTCAGCGGCGGCATCGTGACGAAGGCGCTCGGCGTGAGCGTCGGCATCACCGCCGTCGGCACGCTGCTCTCCCTCGCCTGCACCGCGTTCCTCGCCTACGCCCTCAGCCGCCCCGGCGTCTTCGGCGGCAAGCCCGTCCTGCTCCTGATCCTGTTCACGTTCCTCTTCCCGCCCGGCATGATCCCGGCGTTCCTGCTGGTGAAGGGGCTCGGCCTGGAGAACATGTACGCGGCGCTCGTCGCACCCGTCCTCATCAACGTCTTCAACCTGATCGTGCTGCGCGGCTTCTTCCAGGGGATCCCCGAGGAGCTGTACGAGGCGGCGCGGCTCGACGGGGCCGGGGACTGGACGACGTTCTGGCGGATCGCGCTGCCGCTGTCGAAGGCCGCGCTCGCGGTCGTCGGCCTGTTCTACGCGGTCAGCTACTGGAACTCGTGGTTCACCGCGTCGATCTACCTGGAGTCCGACCACTGGCCGCTCTCCCAGGTGCTGCGCACGTACGTCATCGGGGGTGCGCAGATCGCCGACTCGGGGCTGAGCGAGGCCGGGATGGTCTCCGCCCCGCAGACGACGCAGATGGCGGTGCTCGTGATCGCCGTGGTGCCGATCCTCGTCGTCTACCCCTTCCTCCAGAAGTACTTCACCAAGGGCGTGCTCACCGGCGCCATCAAGAGCTGAGCCCCCACCCCGCTCCTCTCCCCCCCTCATCCACTCCCGGTCAACTTCCTTTAGCCGAAGGGCCCTTCACCATGTCCGCTTCCGGAATCTCGCGCCGCACCCTGCTGCGTTCCATCGCCGTCGGCGGTGCCGCCGTCGCCGCTCCGTCGCTGCTCACCGCCTGCTCCTCGGGCGGCGACACCGGCGGCTCCGTGTCCAACGCGGGCAAGAAGGCCGCGGCCTGGCCCACGTACACCCCGGCCAAGGGCGCGGCGCCGGATCTCGCCGCGACCGCCGAGGGCGTGCAGGCGGGCTTCACGAAGTACCCGGCCGAGCTGGTGAAGGCGATCGCCGAGAAGCCCGGCTCCGGCAAGGAGAAGATCAAGGTCCTCACCATCACGTACGGCACCCCGCCCAAGGGCCCCTCGCAGAACAAGTACTGGGCCGCGGTCAACAAGGCGCTCGGCGTGGAGATCGAGTTCACCGTCGTCCCCGACGCCGACTACCGGGCCAAGATGGCGACGGTGTTCGCGGGCGACGACGTCCCGGACATCATCAACATCGGGGGCGGCTACGTCCTGCCGCGCGAGGCCCAGTTCGTGAAGACCCGCTGCGCCGACCTCACCGAGTACCTCTCCGGCGACGCGGTCAAGGACTACCCGAACCTCGCGGGCATCCCGACGTACGCGTGGGAGGGCATGGGCCGGATCGCCGGCCGCATCTACGGCGTCCCGGTGGAGCGGCCCAAGCCGCAGGACACCCTGTACTTCAACAGCGGCGCCTTCACGAAGGCCGGCTACAAGGCGGGCATGTCCGCCGACGACTTCGCGGCGATGGCCAAGGAGGCGACCGCCGGAAAGAAGTGGGCGCTGGGCGCGTCCGCGACCGCGTACTTCGGGTACAAGACGCACGCCAACTGGTTCGGCGCCCCGAACGAGTTCGCCGTACAGGACGGCAAGGCGGTGCACTTCGGCGGCACCGACGAGTTCAAGGCGATGCTGGAGTACCTGGCGAAGCTGCGGCAGCAGGGCTCGTACTACCCGGAGGCCACCTCGGTCTCGCAGGTCGACCTCAAGACGCAGTTCTGGAACGGCTCCGTGCTCTCCATGACCGACGGGTTCCTCGCCTACCCGGGCGCCGCCCAGGGCATCAAGAACGCCTTCGACCTGGACGCGCTCGTGCCGTACACGGCGGACGGGGTGACCCCCAAGTACCAGCAGAGCAGGGGCAATTTCGGCTACACCGTGATCAAGAAGGCGTCCAAGGACCGGATCAAGCTGATCCTGCGCGTCCTCGACTACCTGGCCGCGCCGTTCGGCACCGAGGAGTACGAGCTCACGCACTTCGGCCTGGAGGGCACGCACTTCGAGCGCGACAAGGACAACAACCCGATCGCGACCGAGCTGGGCCTGGTCGAGTCGAAGGTGAACGTCCCGTTCGCGTACCTGAGCGACGCCCCGCAGGTGCTGTACGCGCCGGGCTTCCCCGACGTCGTCGAGCGGCTGCACGCCTGGCAGCGGAAGGTCGTCCCCACGATGCAGCCCAACATCCGCTTCGGCCTCCAGTCCGACACGTACAACAAGCAGGGCGCGGCCCTCCAGCAGCTGATCGACGACGGGGTCACCGCCGTGGTCTCCGGCCGCAAGAAGGTCTCCGACTGGGACGGCATCTACGCGAAGTGGCAGGCGCAGGGCGGAAAGAAGGTCGTCGACGAGTTCACGAAGGAGTACGCGGCCGCGCACTGACGGACGGGGCGCACCGACGGACACGACGCACGCGATGATGGTGCGGGGCGCCCTGACGGGCGGCCCGCACCAGGGGACCTCAGAAGGAGACACAGTGGGCGAGCGGGCGACGATCCGTGACGTGGCGGCGCGCGCCGGGGTGTCGGTGGCGACCGTGTCCCGGGTCCTCGCGGGCACGTACCCGACCTCGGCGGCCTCGCGCGCCAAGGTGCTGCGCGCGGCCAAGGACCTGGACTACGTGGCCAACGCGCACGCGCGGGCGCTCGCGGGCGCGGGCCGCAAGACCATCGCGGTCCTGATGCTGGACGTCGTCAGCTCGTTCTACGCGGCCGTCGCGCAGGGCGTCGAGCGGGAGGCGGCGCAGCACGACCGGTTCACCCTCGTCGCGTCGACCGGCGCCGATCCGGAGCGCGAGCTGGCCCTCGTACAGATGATGCGCGAGCAGGCCACGGAGGCCGTCGTCCTGGTGGGCGGCGTCGTCGAGGACGCGGAGTACCGGGAGCGGATGGCGCAGTACGCGCAGTCGCTCGCGGCGGCGGGTTCCCGGCTTGTGCTGTGCGGGCGGCCCGCGCCCGCGCCCGACGTGCCGGCGGTCGTCGTGGAGTACGACAACGAGGCGGGCGCGCACGCCGTCACCAGCCATCTGCTCGGCGCGGGCCACCGCAGGATCGCGATGATCGGCTACCAGCCGGGCAACACGACCGGCGAGGCCCGGGTCCGCGGCTATCTGCGGGCTCTGAAGGACCACGGCGTGCCGGCGTCCGACGCGCTGCTGCACGGCATCGGTTTCGGGCAGCACCACGGTTACGAGGCGATGCGCGACCTGCTCGACAAGTGCGACGGCAAGCCGGACTTCACGGCGGT
This sequence comes from Streptomyces sp. NPDC052225, assembly GCF_040679615.1. Classification (NCBI taxonomy): domain Bacteria; kingdom Bacillati; phylum Actinomycetota; class Actinomycetes; order Kitasatosporales; family Streptomycetaceae; genus Streptomyces; species Streptomyces sp. NPDC052225. The sequence goes on from NZ_JBFAVD010000030.1 coordinate 56,590, forward strand.
GTTCGCGGGCGACGACCGGGTGGCCGCCGCCGCGATCAAGGTGCTCGCCGAGTACGGCCTGCGGGTGCCCGAGGACATCTCGGTGGTCGGCTACAACGACGACCCGGTCGCCGCCGACATCACCCCGGGCCTGACGACGGTCCACATCCCAGGCGAGGAACTGGGCCGCACCGCGGTCCGCCTGGCCCTCGGCGGCACGAGCCGCACCGGGCAGCGCCGCCAGGTCCTCGGCACCCACATCGTGGTCCGCGACAGCGTGCGGCGTCTCACTCCGTGATGACGGGGTCCCGGTGGTCGGGATGGATCCAGCTCGGCTTGCGGAACTTGAGGAAGGCGGCGGGGGCCGCGATGCCGATCAGCAGCAGGCCGCCGCCGACGATGAGCAGGTAGCGCCACAGCGGCCCGGTGTCGTACTGGTCCGGCGGCACGAACCCGATGACCAGCGCGAGCACCGAGGCCACGAACCCGACGCCCGCGACGAGCGTGACCGCGGGCACGACGAACCCGCGCGGCGCGTCGGGCTGCGTCTTCCGCAGCCGTACGACGGCGATGAACATCAGCAGGTAGGCGACCAGGTAGATCTGGATGGTGATGACGGAGAACATCCAGTACTGGCTGGAGACGTCGTCGCTGAACGCGTACAGGATGCCGATGAGCGTGGTCAGGACGCCCTGGGCGATCATCACGTTCTGCGGGACGCCGTGCTTGTTGAACTTCTGCAGGACCGGCGGCAGATAGCCCTCCTGCCGGGAGAGCAGCACGAGCCCCTTGGCGGGTCCGGCGAGCCAGGTCAGCATGCCGCCGAGCGCCGCGCAGACCAGCATGATGCCGACGATCTTCGTCATCCAGCCGACATGGAAGTGGTCGAAGAACGCCTGGAAGGCCTGCATCAGACCGGCGGTCAGGCTGAGTTCCTCGGACGGCATGACCCAGCTGATGGCGAGCGCCGGGAGGATGAAGATCAGCAGGACGAGGCCGGTGGCGAGGAAGACCGAGCGCGGGTACTCGCCGCGCGGGTTGCGCAGCGACGACACGTGGACGCCGTTCATCTCCATGCCCGCGTAGGACAGGAAGTTGTTGACGATGAGGACGAGGCTGGCCAGGCCCGTCCACGGCGGCAGCCAGTGGCCGGCGGTCATCGGCGCGGCCGACGGGTTGCCCTGTCCGAGGAAGGCGATGCCGAGGACGACGAGGACGACGCCCGGGACGAGCGTGCCGATGATCAGCCCGAGCGAGGAGAGTCCGGCGACGGTCTTGGTGCCGCGCGAGCTGACCCACACCCCGGTCCAGTAGATGACGACGATGCAGATGGCGACGTACAGGCCGTTCTCGGCGAGGCTCGGATGGATGACGTACGCGAACGTGGACGCGACGTAGGCGAGCAGGCTCGGGTAGTAGGCGATGGTCATCGCGAACTGGCACCACACGGCGACGAAGCCGAGCGGTTTGCCGAGCGCCTCGCTGACCCAGCGGTAGATGCCGCCGGTCCAGCCGGAGGCCAGTTCGGCGCCGACGAGGGCGGTGGGCAGCAGGAAGACGAGGGCCGGAAGCAGATACAGGAAGATCGCGGCGAGGCCGTAGATCGCCATCGTGGGCGAGGGGCGCAGGCTCGCCACGGAGGCCGTGGTCATCAGGCCGAGCGTCACCCACGAGATGAACTGCCGCCGGTTTCCGTCGTCACCGGCGACCGCGTCACCCTGCTCCGTTTTGTCCGTAGTCGTCATGGGGTCATGATCGGCTCAGGCCCCCGGGTGCGCATGTCGTCGCATACCGGGTGGGGGTAGGGTGCTCGCCATGACGACTCCCCCGGCGAAGGGCGGCACCCGCCGCGGACGGCTGCTGCTGTTCGTGGCGCTGCTGCTCGGGATCGTGGGGATGCACACGCTGGGGCATCCGACGTCTTCGCATGCGGATACGGAGATGCGTACGGGGATGACGCACGCGGCGCCGATGCACCCGGTCTCCCCGGCTCCGGCGGCGCACGAGCACGAGATGCCCGGCGGCGGGCACGAGAACGGGAACGGGCACGGCGGCATGGATCCGCTGAGCGTCTGCCTGGCGGTGCTCGGCTCGTTCACGCTGCTGTTGCTGACGGCGGCGGTGCTGCGACCGCTGACGGCGGCGGGCGCGCTCCGCCCGGCGCCGCGCGGCCTGACGTACGCGCACCGCCCGAACCCTCCCCCGCCCCGAACTCTGTTGTCCCGACTGTCGGTTCTGCGAATCTAGACCTGCGCACCGGCCGCTTCGCGCTGCGTTTCTCGCTGCGCGCGGGCGGCAGATGAGTTCGTCTGCACTCCGCACGACACCGACATCGAGGTGCATCTCAGCCATGCGCAACACACCCCACATCTCTGGTTCCCCCACGCGCCGCACCGTCCTCGCGGCCTCGATCGCCGCGGCGGGCACGGGAGTCCTCGCCGCGTGCTCCGGCGACGGCCCGGGCTCCGGGCACGGCGGTCACGGCTCGGCGGGCGCGGCACCGGCCGGCTACGTCGACCCGGCCGGCAAGGAAGTCGCCGCCGCCGAGAAGAAGCGCGGCGCGGGCCCGGTCCGCACGGTCAAGCTCACGGCGGCCGCGGCCCCGCTCGACCTGGGCGGTCGTACGGTCACCTCCTGGTCGTACGGCGGCGAACTGCCCGGCAAGGAAGTTCGCGTCACCGCCGGCGACACCCTCTCCCTCACCCTCGCGAACCATCTGCGCGAGGCGACGTCCCTGCACTGGCACGGCATCGCACTGCGCAACGACATGGACGGCGTCCCCGGCCTCACCCAGAAGCCGATCGCGCCCGGCGCCGACTTCACGTACCGCTTCGCGGTCACGCACCCGGGCACGTACTGGTTCCACCCGCACTCGGGCACGCAGCAGGACCGCGGCCTGTACGCGCCGCTGATCGTCGAGGACCCGAAGGAGCCGCTCTCCTACGACAAGGAGTGGGTCGTCGTCCTCGACGACTGGGTCGACGGGGTGGACGGTTCGACGCCGGACGCGGTCCTGAAGGAGCTGCGGGCGGGCATGCCGGGCATGGACCACGCAGGCCACGACATGTCAGGGATGAGCGGCATGTCGATGAAGACCGAGGAGTCCCCGTCGGCGTCGCCGTCCGTGTCGGGCCCCTCCCGCATGATGATGGGTGCGACCAGCGACCTGCTCGGCGGCGACGCGGGCGACGTGAAGTACCCGTACTACCTGGTCAACGGCCGCACGCCGAAGGCTCCTTCGTCGTTCGAGGCCCGTCCCGGGGACCGCGTCCGGATCCGGTTCATCAACGCGGGCGGCGACACGGCGTTCCGCGTCGCGCTCGGCGGCCACACCATGACGGTGACGCACACGGACGGCTTCCCGGTGCGGCACGCGACGACGGACGCGCTCCTGCTCGGCATGGGCGAGCGCTACGACGTGCTGGTCACGGCGGGCGACGGCGTCTTCCCGCTGACGGCGCTCGCGGAGGGCAAGAAGGCGTCGGCGCTCGCGGTCCTGCGCACGGGTTCCGGGGCGGCCCCGACGGCCACGACCCGCCCCGAGGAGCTGGACGGCCGCCTGCTCACGGCGGACCGGCTCAAGGCGGCCGACGAGGTGGCCCTCGCGCCGCGCGAGCCGGACCGCACGGTCCGGCTCCAGCTCACCGGCGGCATGGCCGCGTACGACTGGGCCTTCGACAAGAAGCCGTACACGGCGGACCAGCGCCACCCGGTCGAGGCGGGCGAACGCGTCCGCCTCGTCTTCGCCAACTCCACGTCGATGTGGCACCCGGTCCACCTGCACGGCCACACGTTCTCCCTGGCGAACGTGGTCGGCGGCCCCCGCAAGGACACCGCGGTCGTCCTGCCGAACGGCACCCTGACGGTCGACTTCGACGCGGACAACCCGGGCCTGTGGATGGTCCACTGCCACAACGTCTACCACTCGGAGGCGGGCATGATGACGGTCCTCGGATACAAGGCCTGAGCCGGGGGCGGCCCGGGTCGCGCACCCGGGCCGCCCGCCCTCAGCGGTGCGCGAGCTCCGGCTCCGCGGGGGCGTGCGCGGCGACGAGCCGGCCGGTGCCGCGCTGCCCCCGGCGGCGGTCCACCCCGTACGAGGCCGCCGCGACGGCCAGGCCGAGGACGGCGAGGGCCGCGCCCGCGAGCGCCGGGGACGTCACGCCGAAGCCCGCCGCGAGGGCGAGGCCGCCGATCCAGGCGCCGCCCGCGTTGGCCAGGTTGAAGGCCGCCTGGTTCGCGGAGGAGGCGAGGGAGGGGGCCGCGGCCGCCTTCTCCATCACCATCAGCTGGAGCGGGGAGCCGGTGACGAACGCCGTCAGGCCCAGCAGCAGCACCGCGAGCGGCGCGCTCCACTCCGTCCGCATGAGGAGCGGGAAGAGCGCGAGGACGGCGCCGAGCGAGATCAGGCCGCCGAAGAGGGTGCCGCGCAGGGAGTGGTCGGCGAGGCGGCCGCCCAGGAGGTTGCCGATCGTGGCGCCGACGCCGAAGAGGGCGAGCAGCAGCGTGACGCCGGACGCGGCGAAGCCGGCCGCATCCGTGAGCATCGGCGTGATGTAGCTGTACGCCGCGAAGAGCGCGCCGAAGCCCGCGACGGTCGTGCCGAGGGCGAGCCAGACCGGGAGCGGGCGCAGGGCGCGCAACTCGTCCCGTACGCCCACCGCCGTGCCGTGTCCGTGGTCGGCGGGGACCAGCGCGAGTAGGGAGCCGATCGCGGCGAGGCCGATGGCGCTGACCGCGAGGAACGTGGCGCGCCAGCCGAGCTGCTGGCCCATGGCGGTGGCGACGGGCACGCCGATGATGTTGGCGACGGTCAGACCGAGGAACATCAGCGACACCGAACGGGCCTTGCGCTCGGGCGCGACCAGGGAGGTGGCGACGACCGCGCCGACGCCGAAGAACGCGCCGTGCGGCAGCCCGCTGACGAAGCGGGCGACGAGCAGCCAGTGGTAGTCGGGGGCCGCGGCCGAGACGGCGTTGCCGACGACGAACAGGACCATGAGCCCGATCAGGACGCGGCGGCGCGGCATGCGCGCGGTGACGGCGGCGAGCAGCGGGGCGCCGATGACGACGCCGAGCGCGTACGCGGAGACGAGGTGTCCGGCGGTGGGGATGGAGATGCCGAGGTCGCTCGCGACGTCGGGCAGCAGGCCCATCATCACGAACTCGGTCGTGCCGATGCCGAATGCGCCTACGGCGAGTGCGAGCAGGGCGAGGGGCATGAGGGAGCGTCCAAAGGAAGGGGGTGAGCGGTTCCGTAAGTTTACGGGCGGAACAAAGTCGCGTGCACCACGTATTCCCGCGTCACACCTCGACGCGCGCCGCGATCGGCAGGTGGTCGCTCCCGGTCTCCGGCAGCGTCCACGACGAGGCCGGCTCGACGCCCCTGACCATGATCTGGTCGATGCGGGCCATCGGGAACGCGGCCGGCCAGCTGAACCCGAAGCCGCTGCCCGCCGCGCCCTGCGTGGAGCGCATCTGGGACGTGACGGCGTTCAGCGCGCGGTCGTTCATCGTGCCGTTCAGGTCGCCGAGCAGGATGACCTTGCCGAGCCGCTCGTCGGCGATGGCCTCGCCGAGCGCGTCCGCGCTCTTGTCGCGCTGGCTCGCGGTGAACCCGGAGTCGAGCTTCACCCGCACCGACGGCATGTGCGCCACGTACACCGCGACCGCGCCCTCGGGCGTCGTGACGGTCGAGCGCATGGCCCGCGTCCAGCCCAGCTTGATGTCGACGGGCCGGGTGTCGGTCAGCCGGTACTTGCTCCACAGCCCGACCGTGCCCTGCACCGAGTGGTACGGGTAGGCGTCCGCGAGCGCCTTCTCGTACGTGGGCAGCGCCTCGCCCGTCAGCTCCTCGAGGGCGAGGACCTGCGCGCCGGACGCGGCGAGGGCCTCGGCGGTGCCGGCCGGGTCGGCGTTGTCCGCGTTCACGTTGTGGGTGGCGACGGTGAGGTCGCCGCCGGAGTGCTGCTTGTCGGTGAGCAGACCGCCGAAGAGGTTGAGCCAGACGATCGCCGGGAGCAGCACCGCGATCACGGCGGTCGCCGACTTCCGCACGAAGCCGAGGACGAGCAGCACCGGGACGAACAGGCCGAGCCACGGCAGGAACGTCTCGGTCAGGGAGCCGAGGTTGCCGACGGTGTTGGGGATCTGCGCGTGCAGCAGCATGACCAGGGCGAGCAGCACCGCGAGGGCCGCGAGGACGATGCCGCGGCGCCAGTAGCCGCGGTCGCTCCGCAGCCGGTGTCCCAGGCGCCGCAGTCGCGCGCCAGGTCCGGTGGATCCGGAGTCGTGGCCGTCCGAGCTGCCGTACGCCTGCGCCATACCGTCGTCGCCTCACTGCCTGCCGTGCCCGCCGTTCTCGCCCTGTTGACCCTAGGCGATGAACAGCGGCGATCTGTTCCGTCACGCCCGCGGCCTGCCGGGTACGTGACGTCCGTACGGCCACGAGGACGAGTGATCCGGTGTTCGAAGTTCCGGACACGGCGGTCCCGGGGGCCTCTGTGACGAAACCCGCACATACGGGCCGTGGCTCAGCGGGCGGTCAGACCCGCGAGGACGGCGTCGACGATGCGCTCGGAGAGGTCGTCGGCGAGCGGCGCGTCGGAGCGCATGACGGTGCGCAGCAGCATCGGCCCGGTGAACAGGTCGCCGGCGAACTCGACGTCCGTGTCCGCCGGCAGCTCGCCCTCGGCGATACCGCGCCGCAGCACGTCGTACAGAGCGCGCCGGCGCGGCTCGACGACGACCTCGTGGTACGCGTCCCAGAGCCGCGGCAGGGTCTTCATCTGCGCGAACACGTTGTGCAGCAGGGCCGAGGCGCGCAGGTTCAGGCCGCGTCTGCGCATGTGCTCAAGAAGCCGGATCAGATCGTCGCGCATGGACGTGCCGGGCAGGTCGGGCTCGGGTTCCTCGATGGAGGCGACCACGTCGACGAAGAGCTCCTCCTTGCCGCTCCAGCGCCGGTAGATGGTGGCCTTGCCGACGCCGGCGGTGCGGGCGATGCGCTCGATGGACAGCTCGGTGAGCGGCACACCGTCCTCCAGGAGCTGGATGACGCCCTCGACGATGGCCTGCTCCACGGCCTCGCTGCGGGGCCTGCCGCGGACCGGCGCCATGATCCCGGCCGGACGCGTCCTGCCGTTCGGGACCCCGCCGCTCCGCTGCCGCGCCTGCCGCTCGGTCCGTCCCGTGTCCACGTCCGCCTCCGCCTTCCGCCTGCGCCCCGGAACCCGACCCTCCGGCCGGGTTCCGGGGCGATTGTCTCAGCGCCGCTCCCCCATGAGTACGACGTCGCCTCCGAGGATCAGCCCCCGGCACCCACCTTCTCGGGCTCACCGCGCTGCTCGGTGGGCGTGGCCGGGACCTTCCCCGGCAGGAACAGGGCGGTCACGACGGCGCTGATCAGCGCGACGCCCGCACCGCACAGGGCGGTGACGTGCATGGCGTGCAGGAACGCGTCGTTGGCCGGCCCGACCAGGGCCTGCCCCTTGGGGCCGAGCTTCTCGGCGACGCCCAGGGTGGCCTCGATGGAGCCGCCCGCGGTGTCGCGCAGCCCGGCGGGCAGCAGGCTCAGCTTGTCCTCGATGCCGCTGCGGTACGCGGTGGAGAGCACGGAGCCGAGCACGGCGATGCCGAGCGCGCCGCCGACCTGGCGGAACGTGTTGCTCAGCGCGGACGCCGAGCCGGCCTTCTCGCGCGGCAGGGCCTGCATGATGACGACGCTGGTCGGTGTCATGACGTGCGCCATGCCCGTACCCATCAGGAAGAACATCACTTCCATGAGCCAGATCGGCGTGTCGGCCTCAAGGACGGTGAACGCGGCGAGCATGCCCGCGAGCAGCACCAGACCGCCGGTGGTCGTCGCGCGCACCCCGAACCTGTCGACGACGAGCCGGGCGCGCGGCGCGAAGATCAGCTGGGCCGCGGCGAGCGGCAGCATCAGGGCGCCGGTCTGCAACGGCGTGTACCCGCGCACGCTCTGCGTGTAGAAGACCGAGAAGAAGGTGACGCCCATCAGCGCGAAGAAGACGAGCGCGATGGCGGCGATCGCGGCCGAGAACACCTTGTTCTTGAAGTAGTCGATGTCGATCGACGGGTGGTCGCTGCGCTTCTCGTACACGACGAACGCGACGAGCACGACGAGCCCCGCGGCGATGGTGGCCAGCACCTGGGCGCTGGTGAAGTCGCCCTCGTCACCGCCCTTGATGATCCCGTAGACGAGCAGCACGAGACCGACGATGGACAGGCCGACGCCGACCAGGTCGATGCGGCCCGGCTTCGGGTCCTTGGAGTCGGGCACGAGCACGATCATCAGGATCACGGCGAGGATCACGATCGGCACGTTCACCAGGAAGACCGAGCCCCACCAGAAGTGGTCGAGCAGCAGACCGCCGGTGATCGGCCCGATGGCGATGGCGAGGCCGACGCCGCCGGCCCAGATGCCGATGGCCTTCGGCTGCTCCTCGCGCTCGAAGACGTTCATGAGGACGGCGAGCGTGGCCGGCATGACGAAGGCGGCGCCCAGTCCCATGACGGCGCGGAACGCGATGAGCTGCACCGGGGACCCGGACTCGGCGGCGAGCGCCGACCCGATCCCGAAGAAGACGAGTCCTCCGATGAGGACCTTCTTGCGCCCGAGGCGGTCACCGAGCAGACCGGCCGTGAACAGCAGACCCGCGAAGACGAGGGTGTAGGAGTTGATGGCCCACTCGAGCTCGCTCTGCGTGGCACCGAGGCCGGTGGGCGCGGGGGTCGAGATCGTCTTGATCGCGACGTTCAGGATGGAGTTGTCGAGGACGACGATCAGCAGGCTCAGCATGAGCACCGCGAGGATCGCCCAGCGACGGCGATGCACGGCCTCCGGTATCCGGGGGGCCGCGGGAACGGCAGGAGTGGTCATACCTACGACCCTAGCCCCATTTCGATACGGCCCCGTCTCGTATTGAAAGTCACGGTCAAAGCCTTACCGAGCCTTTACCGGAGTGCCCTGTGACGCGTCCGCCGGTGGGGGCCTGGCGCGAAGGCGACACGCGGTGCCACCATGGGAGGCGATCCGGGGACGCCGTCAGGGCGCCTCGAGACGAATTGAAGGAGCCGTTGCGATGACGCAACCCACAGAGCTTTCGGCTGCCCGCGACCACAGCACCACCGACGGCAGCACGGGGCGCGACCCCAAGGCGCTGTACGGAGGCAAGGGCACCCGGCGCATCACCGTGCGGGACATCTCCCTCGCCAAGGAGCGGGGCGAGAAGTGGCCCATGCTGACCGCGTACGACGCGATGACGGCGTCGGTCTTCGACGAGGCCGGCATCCCCGTGATGCTCGTCGGCGACTCGGCGGGCAACTGCCACCTCGGCTACGACACCACGGTCCCGGTCACCCTGGACCAGCTCACGATGCTCTCCGCCGCGGTCGTGCGGGGCACGAGCCGCGCCCTGATCGTCGGCGACCTGCCCTTCGGCTCGTACCAGGAGGGCCCCGTCCAGGCGCTGCGCTCGGCGATGCGGCTGGTGAAGGAGGCCGGGGTCGGCGCGGTCAAGCTGGAGGGCGGCGAGCGCTCGCACGCCCAGATCAAGCTGCTCGTCGAGGCGGGCATCCCGGTCATGGCCCACATCGGCCTGACCCCGCAGTCGGTCAACACGCAGGGCTACCGGGTGCAGGGGCGCGGCGAAGAGGCTGCGCAGCAGCTGCTGCGCGACGCGAAGGCGGTCCAGGACGCGGGCGCGTTCGCGGTCGTCCTGGAACTGGTCCCGGCGGAGCTGGCCGCGGAGGTCACGCGGATGCTGCACATCCCGACGGTCGGGATCGGGGCCGGGGCCGAGACGGACGCGCAGGTCCTGGTCTGGACGGACGCGCTCGGACTGACCGGGGGCAAGATGCCGCGCTTCGTGAAGCAGTACGCGGATCTGCGGTCCGTCATGTCCGACGCGGCGAAGGCGTTTGCGGAGGACGTCATCGGCGGAACGTTCCCTCTGGAGGAGCACTCCGTCCACTAGGCCCCCCAGCAGGCCCCCTGAAGCCATAGCGGCACCAACGCAGCCCGTCGATCTTCCCCCGTCGACGGGCTGCGGCCTTGGCACGCCGCCGGTGCCCACCCGCAGCCACCCGTGCGGATTCGGTTGTCGGGTGCGGCCTCCCCGTGGGGGGGGTGACCCGCCGTCGGCGGGTGCGGGAGGGCGGCAGCCGCCGTCAGCGGGGCCCGGGGCCGCCGACGGCGGGGAACCCCGGTCCGCGCGGGCGGCCGCCGACGGGTACCGGCACCCGGCCGCGAACACCCACGACGCGCGACAGCCGACGGCGGGAAGCTCCACACGGGTGGCGGCCGGTGGCCACGAAACCGGCCGAAGGCCGGGGAAACGACCCACGGCCCGGCAGCCGCCGACGGCGAGAAGCTCCACAGGAGAACCCGCACCCGACACCCGAATCCGCACGGGTGGCTGCGGGTGGGTACGACACCCGGCCGAAGGCCGGGGCACCCCACGGCCCGCACCTGGGCGATATGTCGCCGACAGCCCGCCGACAGTCGGGCTGTCGGCGGGCTGTCGGTGAGTTGTCGGTGGCGGCTGTCACCTTGTTGGCATGACGCGAATCGACAACAACCCCGAGAGCGGCCGCCCCGTGGCCGTGTCCGTACGGGGGCTGGTCAAGCACTACGGCGCGACCAAGGCGCTGGACGGCGTGGACCTGGACGTGCACGAGGGCACCGTCCTCGGTGTGCTCGGTCCGAACGGCGCCGGCAAGACCACCCTCGTCCGCTGCCTGTCCACCCTGATCACCCCCGACGCCGGCACGGCGATCGTCGCCGGCTACGACGCCGTGCGGCAGCCCCGTCAGCTCCGCCGCGTGATAGGCCTCACCGGCCAGTACGCCTCGGTCGACGAGAAGCTCTCCGGCCGCGAGAACCTCTACATGATCGGCCGGCTGCTCGACCTGTCGAGGAAGGAGGCGCGCACCCGGGCCGACGCCCTGCTCGAGCGCTTCTCCCTCACCGACGCGGCGACCCGCCCCGCGAAGACGTACTCCGGCGGTATGCGCCGCCGCCTCGACCTCGCCGCCTCCATGATCGGCCGCCCGCACGTCCTGTACCTGGACGAGCCGACGACCGGCCTCGACCCCCGCACCCGTAACGAGGTGTGGGACGAGGTGAAGAGCATGGTGCGCGACGGCGTCACCGTCCTGCTGACCACCCAGTACATGGAAGAGGCCGAGCAGCTCGCCCACGAGCTGACCGTCATCGACCGCGGCCGGGTCATCGCCAACGGCGGCATCGAGGAGCTGAAGGCGAAGGTCGGCGGCCGCACCCTGCGGATCCGCCCGGCCGACCCGATGGAGCTGCGCCCGCTGGCGAACGCCCTGGACGACATGGGCATCACCGGCCTCGCCACGTCCACCGTGGACACCGAGGCGGGCGCCGTCCTCGTCCCGATCCTGAGCGACGAGCAGCTGACCGCCGTGGTCGGCGCGGTCACCGCGCGCGGCATCACGATCGGCTCGATCGCCACCGAACTGCCCAGCCTGGACGAGGTGTTCCTGTCCATCACCGGCCAGAAGGCGTCCGCCCCGCAGGACGCGCGGCCCGAACTCGAGGAGGTCGCCGTATGAGTACCGCAACCCTGACCGCCACGGCGCCCACCATCAAGGTCGACGCCGACCCCAAGATCGGCCTGCGCGGCCACCTGCGTCACACGGGCGCGCTGATCCGCCGCAACCTGCTGTGGATCAAGCAGGACCCGGAGTCGATGTTCGACGCCATCCTGATGCCGATCATCTTCACCCTGCTCTTCGTGTACGTCTTCGGCGGCTCCATCGGCAGCGCCATGGGCGGCGGCCAGGACGCGTACGTCCAGTACGTGATCCCGGGCATGATCGCCATGATGTCGATGAACATCGCGCAGGGCGTCGGCACCGGCTTCAACGAGGACTTCCAGAAGGGCATCATGGACCGCTTCCGGTCCCTGCCCATCGGCCGCAGTTCGGTCCTTGTCGCCAAGGTCGTCGTGGAGCTGCTCCGGCTGCTGTGCGCCACGACGGTGCTGATGATCGTCGCGCTGCTCGTCGGCTTCGACATCACCAACTGGGCCGGTCTGTTCGGCGCGATCGGTCTGACCGCGCTGTTCGGCTCGTCCCTGATGTGGATCTTCCTGGTGCTCGGCGTGACCATGAAGAGCGCGCAGGCCGTGCAGGCCATGGGCTTCCTGGTGATGATGCCGTTGCAGTTCGGCTCGTCGATCTTCGCGCCGACCGCGTCGATGCCGGGCTGGCTCCAGTCCTTCACGGACTGGAACCCGATCTCGTCGCTGGCCGACACCTGCCGCAGCCTGATGACCGGCGGCCCGATCGCCCACGACCTGTGGGTGACCCTCGGCTGGACCGCGGTACTGACCGCGATCATGGCGCCGATCGCGATCCGCAAGTTCACGACGAAGAACTGACACGGTCGCGGGAGACGTCGCAGGAGATACGGGATCGTCGTAAGCGTCGCTTCACAGCAGGGCGGTGGCCTCCTCCAGGGAGAGGTCACCGCCCTCTGCGTAGGCCCGCTCGTACGCGGAGTCGTCGAGGAGCGCGCGCGCCTCCGCCTCCGCCTGTTCCCGCCACCGGCGCTCCATGGAGTTGCGGATGTGCGACACGGGCAGGGACGCGTCGGACGCGCCGATGAGCCGGGCCGCGGTCTCCGCGTCGCCGGGGTCCGCGCGCAGCAGGAGCGCACGGGCGCCGGCGAGCAGATGCAGCGCCGACAGGTGCGGCATGATCACCAGGGAGAGCGGGTCCCCGGAGAGCTCCAGGGCGGTCCGGGTGCGGCGCAGCGCGTCGTCGGGCAGCCCGTCGAGGACGTCGACCATGGCTTCCATGCCGGTGGTCATGCCCCGGAAGAAGAGGAAGTCCATCACCTTGAACTCGTCGCGCAGCAGGGCGAGTTGCTCGCGGGCCTCGGCCGTGCGGCCGGTGAAGGAGAGATGGGCGACGAGGAACATCCGGGCGGCGGGCCAGGCTTCGTTCGTGTGCCGCTTCGCCGGCTGGAGGACCTCCCACAGGAGCGCTTCGCCGCGCTCGCCCTCGCCCTCCTCGATCAGCACCTGGGCGATCCTGACCTGGAGGATCGCGAACTGGGCGTGGGCGCCCATCTCCTCGGCGACCTCCTGGGCCCTGCGGTAGTCGGCCGCGGCGTCCCGGAACCGGCCGAGCCGCTCGTAGGCCTCTCCGCGCGCGGAGAGCCCTTCGGCGACACCCCAGGCGTCGCCGAGTTCGTCGAAGAGGGCGATCGCCTCGTCGGCGTCGGCGAGGCCGTCGGCGGCCCATTCGGTGCGGTTGGCCGAGACGTTGGCCCGCAGTTGCAGGACGAGCGCGAGCTCCCAGCGGTAACCGAGGTCACGGCAGGTGCGTACGGTCAGGTCGGCGAGATCGCGCAGTTCGTCGATGCGGCCGGACATCATCACGGCGAAGTACCAGAAGCTGCCCGGCGGGCGGCAGGCCTGCGGCAGGTCGGGGCGGTAGGCCTCGGTGATGGCGCGCAGCGTGGCCTGCCCCTCCTCCGACTGCCACACGTCCAACTCCTGGTCCATATAGGCCAGTCGGGACAGGTGGACCTCGCGCCGGGCCTCTTCGAGGAGGTCGCCGGTGAGTGGTGGCGGGACGTCGGTGCAGCGCTGGTGCAGCGGCGGGGCGACGCGCGGCGGCCCGGCGAACGGGTCGGGGCCGAGCGCCGCGACCTCCCGCGACCAGACGCGGGCTTCGGTGCGCAGGTCCCGCATGTGCCAGAACCAGCACAGCGACAGGACGAGGCTGAGCCCCTCCTGTTCGTCTCCGGTGGCGACGGCGCGGCGCAGGGCGGTGCGTACGTTCTCGTAGTCGCGCTCGATACGGGCGATGCCGGCCCGCTGCCGGTGTCCGCGGAGCAACGGGTCGGTGGTGCGCACGAGTTCGCGGTAGTACGTGAGGTGCGCGCGTTCGGCGGCGGCCCGGTCGCCGGACTCGTCGAGCCGGTCGCCCGCGTACTCGGCGACGGTCTCCAGGAGCCGGTAGCGCATCGTCGCGTCGCCGTCGTCGGGGGCGGCGACCACGAGCGACTTGTCGACGAGGGAGCCGAGCGCGTCGAGGACGTCGAACTCCTGGGTCCCGCACACCGCTTCGGCCGCGGCGAGGTCGCAGCCGCCGCTGAACACGGAGAGGCGGGCGAGGACGGCGCGCTCGGGGTCGTCGAGCAGGTCCCAGGACCAGTCGACGACGGCGCGCAGCGTCTGCTGGCGCGGCAGGGCGGTGCGGGCGCCGGAGGTGAGCAGCCGGAACCGGTCGTCGAGGCGGTCGGCGATCTGGCGCGGGGTGAGCATCCGCAGCCGGGCGGCGGCGAGTTCGATGGCGAGCGGCAGGCCGTCGAGGCGGCGGCAGATCTCGGCGGCGGCGTCCGCGGTCGCCGGGCTCTCGTCGACGGTGAACCCGGGCCGCACGGCGGCGCCCCGCTCACCGAAGAGCCGCAGCGCGTGCGGCTCGGGCAGCGGCTCGACCGGGTACAGCGACTCCCCCGGTACGCCGAGGGGTTCGCGGCTGGTGGCGAGGACGGTGACGCCGGGGCAGTGCGCGAGGAGGTGTTCGGCGAGTTCGGCGGCGGCGCCGATGACGTGCTCGCAGTTGTCGAGGACGATCAGCATCCGGCGGCCCGCGCAGTGCTCGACGAGCCGGACGAGGGGGTCGTCGCCCTGCCGCTCGGAGGCGACGCGCAGCTCTTCCGCGCCGGCGCCGCGCAGCACCGTCTCGCGGGCGCCGAGCGCGCTGACGACGGCTTCCGGGACGGCGTCCGGGTCGCCCACGGGCGCGAGTTCGGCGAGCCACACGCCGTCGGGCACGCTGTCCGCCATGCCCTCGGCGGCCTCCTGCGACAGCCGGGTCTTGCCTGCGCCGCCGGGTCCGAGCAGCGTCACCAGGCGGACGCGGGCCAGTTCGGCGCGCAGGGCCTCGATGTCGTCGGCGCGGCCGACGAAGGAGGTGAGGCGGGCCCGCAGATTGCCGGGCGCGGGCGCCGTCCGGGGCTCGGGGGCGGGGGCGGTGCCTGCCGGGGCCCTGTCGGCCGGGGCGAGCAACTCCCCGTGCAGCGCCCGCAGTTCGGGGCCGGGGTCGGTGCCGAGCGCGTCCGCGAGCCCGCGGCGCATCTCCTCGTACGCCGCAAGGGCCTCGGCCGCCCGGCCCGCGTCCCGCAGGGCGCGAAGGCGCAGGGCCTGGAGCGGCTCGTCCAGGGGGTGCGCGTCGCACAGCGCGGTCAGTTCGGGCAGCGCCTCGTCGGACCGGCCGAGCGCGAGCTGCGCCGCGAGCCGGGTGCGCCGCGCGTCCAGGTGCCGGGTCTCCCAGCGGGCGGCCTCCCCCACCCGGTCGGGCAGGTCGGCGAGGACGGGGCCGCGCCACAGGGCGAGCGCGTCGTCGAGCACGTCGACGGCCTTGCCCGGGTTGCCGTCGGCGAAGGCGCGGGCGCCGTCGCCGGTGAGCCGCTCGAACCGGAACAGGTCGACGTCGTCGGCGCCGGCCGCGAGCCGGTAGCCGCCGTCGACGGAGTCGATCGCACCGGCCCCGAGCGCCCGCCGCAGCCGCCCCACCAGGGCTTGCAGTGCTCCGGCCGCGTCGGCGGGCGGCTCGGCGCCCCACACCTCGTCGACGAGCACGCTCACCGGCACGGTCCGGCCGGGCCGCAGCGCGAGCACCGTGAGCAGGGCACGCAGCCGCGCCCCGCCGGCCGGGACGGCCGTGCCGTCGTCGCGGAGTGCTTGGGTGGTGCCGAGGATGCGGTAGCGCACGGGCCTATTGTCCCCGCTCCGGCGCGGGGCGGTCGCCGGGCACCGCGAGGGTGACGAGGGCGCCGTCGTCCCGGCGCTCACGGCTCTCGTCGGAGAACCACTTCGGGCAGGTGTCCGCGTCCCGCAGCCACCGCTTGCCCGGCACCGGCGAGTACGTCGTGCTGCCCGGGGCCACGGGCGCGTACCCCCGGCTCAGGATCCGCACGGCCGTGACCCGCCCCACCGCCCGCGGCCACTTCCCGGTGTGGAGCTCCACGCTCAGCAGCCCGGTCAGCGCGATCCGCTCCGGCGGTGTGCGCAGCGACCCGTGCAGCGCCGCGTCGAGCCCGCCCGCGCCCCGCACGACGGGGAACCCGCGCTCGTGCCGCACCGGCCCCTCGACGACGCTGAACCACTCCTCCCACTCCGCCGCGTCGCCGACCTGCTCCCGCGGCGTGATCATCAGCGGCAGCGCCACCTCGTCGCCCACGGCGAACGGCGTCCCGCAGCACTCCATCTGCCAGCTCTCGTACCACACGGTCCACAAGGTCACGGGGTCCACCTTGGCCGGAACTCCCGCCGTACCGCGACACGTTTGTCCTGCGTGGCGGGTACCTTCAGGGACGCCACACGACCAGCGACCCCGGGAGCACCACCCCATGACCACCGCCACATCCCGTCGCGGCGACAGCAGGATCAGCCCCGTCTTCCTCGGCATCGTCGCGATCACGGCCGTGTCCGGCTGGGCGGTGTGGACGGACTACGCCTCGCAGCCGGGCTTCGCCGTGTTCCTGTTCGTGACGGCGGCGTGGGTCGTCTCCCTCTGTCTGCACGAGTACGCGCACGCGCGCACGGCGCTGCACAGCGGTGACATCTCCATCGGCGCGAAGGGCTACCTCACGCTGAACCCGCTGAAGTACACGCATGCGCTGCTCAGCATCGTGCTCCCCGTCATCTTCGTGATCATGGGCGGCATCGGTCTGCCCGGCGGCGCCGTCTTCATCGAGCGCGGCCGGATCCAGGGCCGCTGGAAGCACAGCCTGATCTCGGCGGCGGGGCCCCTGACGAACGTGCTGTTCGCGGTGGTCTGCACGGCCCCGTTCTGGCTGCACGCGCTGGACGGGGTGCCGGACACGTTCCGCTACGCGCTGGCGTTCCTGGCGCTGCTCCAGGTGACGGCGGCGATCCTGAACTTCCTGCCGGTGCCGGGCCTGGACGGGTACGGGGTGCTCGAGCCCTGGCTGTCGTACAAGATCAAGCGGCAGGTGGAGCCGTTCGCGCCGTTCGGGCTGCTCGCCGTGTTCGCGGTGCTGTGGATCCCGGAGGTGAACCAGTGGTTCTTCGACGCGGTCGACGCGGTGCTGCGCTCTCTGGGCGTCACTGAGTGGGACACGTACTGGGGGCAGCGCTTCTACCGCTTCTGGGAGGGCACCCCGGAGATCCCGGTCGTCACGCGGTAGGCGCGGCCTTCTCCGCCCGCGCCGCCTTGTCGAGCTTCGCCTTGCGCACGTAGAACCACGTCATGTTGGACGTGATCCCCGCGATCAGCACCCACACGATCCCGAGGAAGCTGCCCTGGACGAACGACACCACGGCCGCCGCGACGGCGAGCAGGCAGACGAGGAAGGCGAAGAGGGCGATGCGGGGCATGGGGTCGGCTCCAATGCGGGCACGTACGGCACGGCGATGTTCGCCGACCAGTGTCCCCCATGCCCCGTCCGCGCCTGAACGCGACCCGTACGTGGCGATACGCCCTTATACGTCCGTGACGCGCAGGCCCGCGTGGGCCTTGTAGCGGCGGTTGACCGAGATCAGGTTGGCGACCAGGGACTCGACCTGGTGGGCGTTGCGCAGGCGACCCGCGAAGATGCCGCGCATGCCGGGGATACGGGCGGCCAGGGCCTGCACGAGGTCCGTGTCGGCGCGGGACTCGCCGAGGACCATCACGTCGGTGTCGATCTCCTCGACCTCCGGGTCGGCGAGCAGCACGGCCGACAGGTGGTGGAAGGCAGCGGTGACGCGGGAGTCGGGGAGCAGGGCGGCGGCCTGTTCGGCGGCGCTGCCCTCTTCGGGCTTGAGGGCGTAGGCGCCCTTCTTGTCGAAGCCGAGCGGGTTGACGCAGTCGACGACGAGCTTGCCCGCGAGGTCCTCGCGCAGCGCTTCGAGGGTGGCGCCGTGGCCGTCCCACGGCACGGCGACGATCACGATGTCGCTGCGCCGGGCGCACTCGGCGTTGTCGGCGCCCTCGATGCCGAGGCCCAGTTCGTCGGCTGCGGCCTGCGCGCGCTCGGCGGCGCGGGAGCCGAGGACGACCTTCTGGCCGGCGCGGGCGAAGCGGTAGGCGAGGCCCTTGCCCTGGGGTCCGGTGCCACCGAGGACGCCGACGACGAGGCCGGAGACGTCGGGCAGGTCCCAGGGGTCCTTGGCGGGGGCCTTCGGGGCGGTCGGTGCGCTGTCACTGGTAGTCATGCTGTGACCCTACTCATGCGTACGGGCCGGTGAGCGCGGCCACCGGGATCCGGCGGAAGGTGATCGTCTCGTACGGGGAGAAGTCCCCGGTCTCGTAGAGCAGGCCGACGGTTCCGTCGTCGACGCGGACGAGGTCGGAGTAGGCGGCGGGCAGGCCGTCGACGGTGTGGGCGGGCTGCCAGGTGACGCCGGAGTCGAGGCTGCGGCGGACGGTCATCAGGGCGCGGGCGGCCGGGTCGGCGGGCCCGGAGTAGAGGAGGACGTCGGGGTCGCCGAGGTGCAGCAGGCTGCCTTCGACGACGGGTCCGGTGAGGCCGGCCTGCGGGCGGAAGGGCCGGGTGAGGTGGGCGCCGCCGTCGGCCGAGCAGGCGTCGGCGCGGTTGCCGGGCGACGGGGAGTCGTTGCGGGTGTTGAAGTAGAGGCGTCCGTCGGGGAGTTGGGCGGCGCAGGTCTCGTTGGCGTTGATGTAGCCGTCGGGGTTGTCGTCGACGTAGCCGATGCGCCAGGTCGCGCCGTCGTCGTCACTGAGCAGGCAGTGGCCGCCGTTGTACTTGGCCTCGGTGCCGGTGTCGGTCCCGGTGGGCGGCAGGGAGTGGTTGGCGGGGACGACGACGCGGCCCTCGCGGGTGTACAGGGCGTGGCCGGGCGTGGTCGCGTACCAGCGCCAACCCGGCTTCTTCGTACGGGCGGTGAGGTCGCGCCCCGCGGACCAGGTGAGGCCGGTGTCGTCGCTGTGGGTGAGCCAGACGCGGCGGCCGTCGGCGGCGGAGACGCGGCCGCGGAGGATGGCGTCCTCGGTGGCGGCGGCCGCGTTGCGGACATGGACGAGCAGGACGCGGCCGGAGGGCAGGACGACGGGGGCGGGGTTGCCCGCGAGGTTCGCGCCGTTGGCGACGGCGACGCGCAGCGGGCCCCAGGTGCGGCCGCCGTCGATGGAGCGGCGCAGCACGATGTCGATGTCGCCGTGGTCCGCGCTGGAGGCCCTGCGGCCCTCGCAGAAGGCGAGGAGGGTCCCGTCGGGCGCGCGCACGACGGCGGGGATACGGAAACTGGCGTAGCCGCTCTCCCCCGCGCGGAACGGCACGGACGTCTCGGGCGTCGCCGGGTGCTCTGCTGTGACGGACATGCCCGCCATGCTTCCCGCTGAAGGTAACTTGCGGTGAACTTCGGTTGTCCTATGGGCCGTTCGGCCCGCCCGATGGCGGCAGGAGCGGGCGGCACCTCACCGTCGTACGGGGGCCCAGGGGTGCTCGTCCTGTACGGCGAGCCGGGCATCGGCGAGTTCCAGGCGGCGCGCACGATCGCGGGGCGGGTGAACTCGCGGGAGGCGGACGGCCCGGCCGGGAAGGAGCCGGCACAGAGCGGGCCCGCCCCGGCCCGAGGCCGCCCCGTACGGGCGGTCTTCCCGCGAACGACCCGAACGGGCCCGGCACTTGAGGCACCATGCGCCCCATGGACGCCGTACGAGTAGCGCTGCTGCGCGAGGTCCTCGCCGGGACACAGTGGCCCGCCGCCACCCGACGTTTCGCCGGAGGGCTGCGCTCCTCGGTCGCCGCGCACGGCGGCGGGCTGCTCCTCGTGGGCAGCGAGGGGTACGAGCCCTGGCACCTGGCGGCGCACCTGGTGGACGAGGCGGCCTGGTCCGGCACGCCCGAACTGTCACCGACCCTCGTACGCCATGCCGCGCGCCCCGGCGACCCGGCCCATCTGGCGGTGGGCCTCGGCCGTCTGGAGGCGGCGCGGCGCGGGGAGACGCTCCTCGTGGTCACGCCCGAACCGGTGGGCGCCCCGCTCCTCGAACGGGTGCACGATGCCCGCCGGGCGGGGGCGACCGTCCTGGCGCTCGACTCCGGGACAGCGGGGAACGGGGACCTGCACGCCATGGCCCACGACGCGCTGACCGTGCCCGGGGACACGGATCTGGACCTGGACACGGTGCAGCATCTGGTCAGCGCGGCGGCGGGCGAGAACGCGGAGCCTCGGCCGCGGGGGCGCCGGAAATTCCGCGACCGCCTGTCGCGCCTGGCCGACCAGCTGACGGCGCCGCCGCCGGCGAGGTGGTGAGCTTGTGTCGCGGCTGCGGGTGGGTGGGGGCTGGTCGCGCAGTTCCCCGCGCCCCTGAAATGCAGGCGCTGCGCGCCGCATTTCCCCTATGAAGGCTGCGCGGAGCGCATGCCTTCTAGGGGCGCGGGGAACTGCGCGACCAGCCACGAAGAAAGCTGCACCCGGCGACGAAAGAGCACGCGTGACGGCGCTCAGCCGTCGTCCTCGCCCCGCGCTTCCTTGTCATGCCAGCGCGGGTCGTTCTCCCACTCCAGATTCCGCTCCCGGGCGGTGGCCATCGCATGCTCCGCCTCCTCCCGGGTCCCGTAGGGACCGAACCGGTCCTTGTTCGGGCACTCCGGCCCCTCCTCGACCTTCTGGTGCTCCAGGCAGTAGTACCACTCACCCGGTTTGCCGACGGTCCGCTTCTTGAACAGGGCCACGACCGACTCCTCTCCTCAGGGGGCGCCTCAGGGCCATGCTCCCCCACCTGCCCTCGTTACACTCGCTGGCATGTCTGGCCAGTCGCAGTCGTCGCCCGCCCTCCTCGTTCCGGGGCAACAGTCACCCATCCGTACCGTGCCGGGAAACATCCGGCGTCCCGAGTATGTCGGCAAGCCCGCGCCGACCCCGTACAAGGGTCCCGAGGTGCAGACCCCGGAGACGGTCGAGGCGATGCGGATCGCCGGGCGGATCGCGGCGCAGGCCATGGCGGAGGCCGCGAAGGCCATCGCGCCGGGTGTCACGACGGACGAGCTCGACCGGATCGCGCACGAGTACATGTGCGACCACGGCGCCTACCCCTCGACGCTCGGCTACCGCGGCTTCCCCAAGTCGCTGTGCACGAGCGTCAACGAGGTCATCTGCCACGGCATCCCGGACTCCACGGTGCTGCGTGACGGCGACATCGTGAACCTGGACGTGACGGCGTACATCGGCGGCGTGCACGGTGACAACAACGCCACGTACCTGGTCGGCGACGTCGACGAGGAGTCGCGGCTGCTCGTCGAGCGGACCCGGGAGTCCCTGAACCGCGCCATCAAGGCCGTGAAGCCGGGCCGCCAGATCAACATCATCGGCCGGGTCATCGAGTCGTACGCGAAGCGCTTCGGCTACGGGGTCGTGCGCGACTTCACCGGGCACGGCATCAACTCGTCGTTCCACAGCGGCCTGATCATCCCGCACTACGACAGCCCGCACGCGACGACCGTGATCCAGCCGGGGATGACGTTCACGATCGAGCCGATGCTGACGCTGGGCACGCACGACTATGACATGTGGGACGACGGGTGGACCGTCGTCACCAAGGACCGCAAGCGCACGGCCCAGTTCGAGCACACGCTGGTGGTCACGGAGACCGGCACGGAGATCCTCACGCTGCCGTAGCCGCACAGCACAGACCCGCTGGTGAAGCCCGCCCCGTTCCCGGGGCGGGCTTTTACGTTCCCTTGATCGGGGATCGGGGTACTTTTTTACCGACAGGTTGTCGGGAAGCCTGTTATGTTAGGTAAGGCTAACTTAACTAGAACGCAGCAGCGTTGTCAGCATTGCCAGCGGAGGCTCCATGGACACCCCGTTCTCCACCGTCATCCGGACCGCGTCGCACGAGCAGCACACGGAGGCGGAGACGTCGACGTTCATGGGCGATCTGCTCGGCGGCGCCCTGGGTGTGGACGCGTACGCCCGGTACACGGAGCAACTGTGGTTCGTCTACAAGGCACTTGAGGGCGGCATGGAGCGGCTGGCCGGCGACCCGGTCGCCGGTCCCTTCATCCAGCCCGAGCTGGCGCGCGTGCCCGAGCTGGAGCGCGACCTGGCGCATCTGCGCGGTGCGGACTGGCGCGCGACGGTGTCCGCGCTGCCGGCCACCGCCGAGTACGCGGCGCGGGTCGAGGAGTGCGCGGCGCGGTGGCCCGCCGGGTATGTGGCGCACCACTACACCCGCTACCTGGGCGACCTGTCCGGCGGGCAGATCATCCGCGACAAGGCGGAGAAGACGTGGGGCTTCACGCGCAAGGGAGACGGGGTGCGGTTCTACGTGTTCGAGCAGGTCGGGAACCCGGCGGCGTTCAAGCGGCGGTACCGGGAGCTGCTGGACGGCCTTGCCGTGGACGAGCTGGAGAAGCAGCGGGTCGTCGCCGAGTGCAAGCGGGCGTTCGCTTTGAACACCGGGGTGTTCGAAGCGCTGGGCAAGGAATTTCCTGTCGCCGCCTGAGTCATCAAGCCCCTCCGGCGATCAGTCATCAAGCCCCTCCGGCGATTGAGGAGCGGGGTCCGGGGCGGAGCCCCGCGACCCGGCCGCCCACCTCGATCCACCCCTCCGGCTGCGGGGCCGTCAGGATCTGGGAGCCGCGGCCCTGGCGGATGTTGAGGGCGCGGTCGAGGAGGTCCGTCAGGAGGAGCGCCGCCGCTCCGGTCGCCTCGTCCTCGGTGATGCCGTCGTCCCGGCCGGGGAAGCCGCGGGCACGGACGCGGCCCGCCGCCTCGTCCTCCCAGGCCCAGGCGTAGATCCACTCCCCCGCCGGCGGCACCGGCAGGGCGTCCACCTCGGCGGCCGACCCGTACCGGCGCAGCGTGCGCGGCGGGGCCCACTCGGCGCGCGCCTCGATCCAGGTGAACTCCCCGTCGAGGCGTGCCCCGACGGTGCCCGCGGGCACGACCAGTTCCGGTACGTCGAGCAGCCAGGCCGAGCCGACGCACGGGTGGCCGGCGAAGGGCAGGCGCAGGGTCGGCGTGTAGATGTCGATGACGCCGCGCTCGGGGTCGTCGACGAAGACCGTCTCGCTGAAGCCCAGTTTGCCCGCGAAGGCCTGCCGCTCGGCGCGGTCGGGCATGCGGGAGCCGTCGCGTACGACACCGAGTTCGTTGCCGTGACGGCCGTCCGCCCCGCAGAACACCCGCAGCACGTCGTAGTCGGCCGCGTCATCGGCCGTGCCGGCCCTGCCGTTCACCTCGTTCACCGGGGCAGTGAACCACGTCGCACGCCCCCGGCGACCCTCCGCTTGACCTTCCCTTGACCAGCCTCTGGGTCGTCCGAGGGTCGGTCGTATCCGGGTCGCGACCAGGCGGTTCCCGTGAGAGGTGAATCACGGACGAGACGGGTAGCACTGAGGTAAGCCTCATATAAGTTAGGGCCGCCTTATCTGTAGCTGTGAACGTCCTTGAGCGCCTTCTGGAGCCCTGTATGCGAGCCGTCCGTCTCACCGTCGCCACCGCCGTCGCCACGGTGGCGGCCCTGACCGCCGTCACGGGCTGCACCGAGAAGAGCGACGCCAAGAGCAGCGGGCCCGGCGCCATCAAGGTCACCGCCACCGACGACAGCTGCAAGGTGTCGGCGACCTCGTTCCCGGCCGGGCACGTCGAGCTGGCCGTCGAGAACAAGGGGTCGCGGGTCACCGAGGTCGAGATCCTCTTCCCGGACGACCGGATCGTCTCCGAGCGCGAGAACATCGGCCCGGGCACCAAGCACACCCTGACCGCCGAGGTGAAGAGCGGCGCCTACCGCATCGCCTGCATCCCCGGCATGAAGGGCAAGGGCCACCGCCAGGACGTGAAGGCGACCGGCGGCAAGGCCGTCAAGCGCGACCCGCGCCTGGACAAGGCCGTCGCCGCCTACCGCCAGTACGTGCAGGCGCAGGCCGACGAGACGCTGCCCAAGGTGACGACGTTCACCGACGCCGTGCGCAAGGGCGACCTGGACGCCGCGAAGAAGGCGTACGCCACCTCCCGCATCGGCTGGGAGCGCACCGAGCCGGTCGCCGAGTTCTTCGGCGACATCGACCCGAAGGTCGACGTGCGGGCCGACGGCCTCAAAGCGGGCCAGAAGTGGACCGGCTGGCACCGCCTGGAGAAGGCGCTGTGGAAGGACAAGAAGCTCGGCAAGACGGAGAAGGCGCTCGCCACCCGGCTGGACAAGGACCTCGCCGACTGGCAGCAGCGCGTCGGCAAGGCCGAGATCACGCCCACCTCCATGGCCAACGGTGCCAAGGAGCTCCTCGACGAGGTCGCCACCGGCAAGGTCACCGGCGAGGAGGAGCGCTACTCGCACACCGACCTCGTCGACTTCAAGGCCAACGTCGAGGGCGCCGAGAAGGCGTACGACCTCCTGAAGCCGGTCGCCGCGGAGAACGACCCCGCGCTGGCCAAGGAGCTCGACAAGCAGTTCGCCGCCCTGGACACGCTGCTCGACAAGTACCGCAAGGACAAGACCTCCTACGACTTCACCTCGTACGACAAGGTCGCCGAGGCGGACCAGAAGGAGCTGTCCGACGCGGTCAACGCGCTGGCGGAGCCGCTGTCGAAGCTGGCCGCCGCGGTCGTCTCGAAGTAACGGCGAAGCACGAGTCAAGGAGCACTGAGATGACGGACGAGACCGCCGGCTCCCCCGCCCCCACCCGGCGTTCACTCCTCGCCGTCGGCGGCGCCGGGCTCGCGCTCGGCGCCGCTGCGGCGGGCGGCGCGGTCGCCCTGACGCGGGACGGCGGCGACGACATGCAGCCGGCCGCCGAGTCGGGCGGCGCGGTGCCGTTCCACGGCGCGCACCAGGCGGGCATCGCGACGCCCGTGCAGGACCGGCTGCACTTCGCCGCGTTCGACGTGAAGACGGAGGACCGCGAGGAGTTCGTGCAGCTCCTGAAGGACTGGACGAAGGCCGCCGCCCTGATGACCGAGGGCCGCGCGGTCGGCGAGGGCGCGTACGGCGGGCTCGCCGAGGCGCCGCCGGACGACACGGGCGAGGCACTCGGCCTCAAGCCGTCGCGGCTCACGCTGACGATCGGCTTCGGCCCGTCGCTCTTCGACAAGTACGGCAAGACGTTCGGGATAGCCGACGCGCGGCCCGAGGCGCTGGTCGAGCTGCCGAAGTTCCCCGGCGACAACCTCGACAAGGCGCGCAGCGGCGGCGACCTGTGCGTGCAGGCCTGCGCCGACGACCCGCAGGTCGCGGTGCACGCCATCCGCAACCTGGCCCGGATCGGCTTCGGCAAGGTCGCCATCCGCTGGTCGCAGCTCGGCTTCGGCAAGACGTCGTCGACGACGCCGGACGAGCAGACCCCTCGTAACCTGATGGGCTTCAAGGACGGCACCCGCAACATCGCGGGGACCGAGAAGGCCCGCCTGGACAAGCACGTGTGGGCCGACGGTCCTTCGTGGATGGCCGGGGGCTCGTACCTCGTGGCCCGCCGGATCCGGATGAACATCGAGACGTGGGACCGCACCTCGCTCCAGGAGCAGGAGGACGTCTTCGGCCGTGACAAGGGCGAGGGCGCGCCGGTCGGCAAGGCGAAGGAGCGCGACGAGCCGTTCCTGAAGGCGATGAAGCCGACCGCGCACGTGCGGCTCGCGCACCCGGACTCCAACCACGGCGCGACGATCCTGCGCCGCGGCTACTCGTTCACCGACGGGACGGACGGGCTCGGGCGGCTCGACGCGGGGCTCTTCTTCCTCGCGTACATGAAGGACGTCCGCAAGGGGTTCATCCCGGTGCAGCGCAATCTGGCGACGGACGCGCTCAACGAGTACATCCAGCACGTGGGTTCGGCGGTGTTCGCCGTACCGCCGGGTGTGCAGGACAAGAACGACTGGTGGGGCCGGGCGCTCTTCGAGAAGACGGAGGCGTGAGCACATGTTCGCGAACTATCTGATCGGGCTGCGCGAGGGCCTTGAGGCCAGCCTCATCGTCTGCATCCTCGTCGCCTACCTGGTGAAGACGGACCGGCGCGACGCGCTCAAGCCGGTGTGGCTGGGTGTCGGGGTCGCCGTGTTCGTGGCGCTGGCGTTCGGCGCCGGGCTCGAATTCGGCTCGCAGGAGATGACGTTCAAGGCGCAGGAGGCGCTCGGCGGTTCGCTGTCGATCGTCGCCGTGGGTCTGGTGACGTGGATGGTGTTCTGGATGCGGCGCACCGCGCGGCACCTGAAGACGGAGCTGCACGGCAAGCTGGACACGGCGCTGCGGATGGGCACGGCGGCGCTGGTCGTGACCGCGTTCCTGGCCGTGGGCCGCGAGGGCCTGGAGACGTCCCTGTTCGTGTGGACGGCGGTGCACGCCACCAGCAACGGCACGACGGAGCCGGTGATCGGCGCGCTCCTCGGCCTCGCCACGGCGGTGGTCCTCGGCTGGCTGTTCTACCGGGGCGCGCTGCGCATCAACCTGGCCAAGTTCTTCACGTGGACCGGCGGCATGCTGGTCGTCGTGGCGGCGGGTGTCCTCGCGTACGGCGTCCACGACCTCCAGGAGGCGGACTTCCTCGGCGGCCTGAACAACCTGGCCTTCGACATCAGTTCGACGATCGCCCCCGACGGCTGGCTGGGCACGCTCCTCAAGGGCGTCTTCAATTTCCAGCCCGACCCGACGGTGCTCCAAGTCGTCGTCTGGTTCGTGTACTTGGTGCCGACGCTGGCCCTGTTCTTCGCTCCGGCCGGGCTGCTGTCGCGTAGGCCCGACGCGGTGCGCGCCTCCTCTTCCCGGTAGGGTTCGGCCCCGTGCAGGGGCAGGGAAGCGGAAGGTGAAGTCAACGTCATGAGCAAGGTCATGAACAGGCTCGGCCGGCCGGCCGCGATGGCGGCCGCCGCGGTCGTGCTGTCCCTCACGGCGAGCGGATGCGTGACCGTGCACGGGGAGCTGGAGGTCGTGCCCACGACCACGAGGGCCTCCGCGGCGCGCGCCCTGGACACCTTCCTCGCCGCGTACAACAAGGCGGACAAGACGTACGAGCGGTCCGCCGACGCGCGCTACGTGACGGGCGCGCTCGGCGCGATCGACGCGGCCAAGCTGAAGGCGGGCCGCACGGTCAGCCCGGACGGCAACGCGAAGCACACGCCGCTGAAGCTGACCGACACGAACATCACCGTGCCGAAGAAGGCGGGCTGGCCGCGCTGGTTCGTCACCGACTCGGCCAACAACCGGGTCGCCGGCTCGCGCTGGGTGATGGTCTTCACGCGGAACGCGGAGAGCGAGCCGTGGGCGGTGTCGTATCTGACGCTGTTCGCCGCCGGGAAGCTGCCCGCGTTCAAGAAGGACGCGGACGGCTGGGGCGAGGCCGTCGCAGCCGACGCCAAGGATCTGGCGATGCCGCCGAAGGACGTGAGCGCGAAGTACGCCGCGTACATGAAGGACGGCGGTGACGGGTTCGCCGCGGGCGCGTACACCACGCAGTGGCGCGAGACCCGCAAGAAGAACGCCTCGCGGCCCGGTCTCGCCACGCAGTACATCGACGAGCCGCTGACGTCGGGCGACTACGCGCCGGTCGCGCTGCGTACGGAGGACGGCGGGGCGCTGGTGTTCTTCACGACGCGGCGCTACGAGAAGCAGACCGCGTCCACCGGGAGCGATCTGCCGGCGATCAGTCCCAGCGTGAAGGCGCTGATGTCCGGCGACGCGAAGCAGTCTGCGACGTACGGGTATGTGTCGAGCCAGGCTGCGGCTGTCCCTGCGGGGGCTTCCGGGGATGTGGGCGTTGTGGCTCGGGTCGAAGGGATCACGACCGCCGAAGGGTCTTGAGCGGATACTCGTCTGCCGAGGCGTGTTGTTCGCCGGGCGCGGGCTCGAGTTCGGTTGCTCGCGCAGTTCCCCGCGCCCCTGACGGGGCGCAGCCCCTCCCTACGGCCAGGCGGACTCGAAGTCCGGCTCTGCTCCTGCGTGGCGGGCGCACGCGTCCGTCAGCGGTTCCAGGAGGGTCAGCGGGTCCGGGAGGGGGTGTTCCGGGCCTCGGAGCCAGGTGACCGTGCGGTCGGCGGGGAGGCGGGCCGGGGGGATCAGGACGTAGGAGCCGCGGCAGTGCCAGCGCAGGCCGGGGTGTTCGTCCATCGTCTCGGGGTGGCAGTCCAGCTCGCAGGGCCACCACTCGTCCTCGTCGGCGGGCGTACCGCGCGTCGCCGTGAAGAAGAGCATGCGGTCGCCGCCGGAGAGGGCAACGGGGCCGACCTCGACGCCGCTCGAAAGGAGCCGCTCAAGGGCTTCCTCGCCCGCCTCCACAGGCACGTCGAGGACGTCGTGGACCATGCCGGTCGCGGTGATGAAGTTGGCCAGCGGCTGGTGCCTGGCCCAGCGCTCGATCTGGCCGCGGTCGGTCGTGGACTGCGTCTGCCAGGCGAAGGAGACGGGGTGCGTGCCGGGCGTCGGACAGCCGATGCGGTTGCAGGAACAGCGGTAGTCGGCGGGGTGGGCGGCCGGCGCGAGGGGCAGTCCGGCGGCGGCAGCGGCGAGCAGCAGGGACTCGCGGTCGGTGTCGACCGGTGTCTCCTTCGGGGCCCTGGCCGACTTCAGCCACCGGGTGAACCTGCCCAGGGACCCCCGGCCCGTCGACCCGTCGTCCCCGCCGAAGCGGCCGCCGTGCTCCGCGCCCATCTAGCCCCTCACCATCGCCGTCGTGCCGAGTGCCGGTTGAACCCCGGACCACCATGGTCGCACCATCCTGCTCCCCGGGGGGCCGGAGTCCACATCCGGGGTCGGTGAGGACGGGTCCACGAACGGGTGACATTGCCGTATTTATCAGGATTCGCCGCTCAATCTTGTCGGCATGGTCACTCTCGCCAGCAGGACCGCACCGATCGTCGCGCTCGCCGGCGCCCTCTCCCTGACGACCCTCGCCTTCGCGCCGCCGCTGGCTCCCCTGGAGTGGGGCAGCGGCCCGCTGACCGTCGACGGGCTGCCCGGCGTCACCTACACCGCGCATCGCGGCGGCGCCCTCGAAGTCCCGGAGAACAGCATGTCGGGGCTGGCCGCGGCGTACGCGCGGGGCACCGCGCAGGTGCTCGACTTCGATACGCGGATGCTGCGCGACGGCACGCTCGTGGTGATGCACGACGCGACCCTGGACCGTACGACCTACTCGACGGGCCTGGTGCGCGACCTGGACCGGCAGGGGTGGGAGGGCGTACGGCTGCGGCCCGAGGCGTCACTTCCGGGCAGCTGGCGGGCCGAGCGGCCGCCGACCGTGGCCGAGGTGCTCGACCGGTTCGGCGGCCGGATCGTGCTGATGCTGGAGGCCAAGGACCCGGACAGTCTGCGCGGCCTGGCGCGGCTGATCCGGGCGCGCGGCCTGACCCGCTCGGTGCTGGTCAACTCCAACCACCCGGCGGTCGCCCGGCGCGCGCACCATCTCGGCCTGATCTCCCAACTCTGGCGCTCCGCACGGCAGATGAGGACCGACCGGCCCGAGCGCTGGGCCCCGTACGTCGATGTGCTCGACATGGACTACAAGGCGCGCAACGCCGATCTCGTGCGGGCCGTCAGGTCGGGGGTGCCGCGCGTGTGGGCGCACACCGTGAACACGCCGGCGGACCGGGACCGGGTGCTGCGGCTCGGCTGCAACGGCGTGATCACGAACGCGCCGGGCCTGCTGGCCCGGACCCCTCAGCGGGGCGCGATGCCGTAGAGGGCGTAGTCGACCAGCGTGTCCGTGTACTCGTACGAGATCGGGCCGGTGAACTGGAGCCAGCGCTGGGCGAGGGGGGAGACCCACAGTTCGAGGGCGATGCGCGGGTCGATCTCCTGGCGCACCTGTCCGGCCTCCTGCGCGAGGCGCACGCGGTCGGCGTAGAGCTGGAGCGACGGCTGGAGGAGCTTCTCCGTGAAGATCCTGCCGACCTCCTCGTTGACCACGCCCTCGGCGGCCAGCGCACGGGACGGGGCTTCGTAGCGGGGGTCCTTGAGCTGGTCGACGGTGAGCCGCAGCACGTGCTTGAGGTCGGCGGCGAGGTCACCGGTGTCCGGGATGACGTACGCGTCCTCGCCGCCCGCGTCGCGGGCCGCCTGCTCCCCCAGGTCGAGGAAGGCCTCGAGCAGCACCTCGGCCTTCGACCCCCACCAGCGGTAGATGGTCTGCTTGCCGACACCGGCACGGGCGGCGATGCCCTCGATGGTGGTCCTGGGGTAGCCGATCTCGCCGACGAGGGCGAGGGCGGCGTCGTAGATGGCGCGGCGGGAGCGCTCGCTGCGGCGGGCGGAGTCAGGGACCGTCTTCTTGGCAGACATACGTCGAATGTAGCAGCGGGGCGAGGCGAGACGTGCCGTCTCGATAGGGCGTTGACAAGACGATCCGTCTCGTTCACAGTGGAGATGTCGACGAGACGATACGTCTCGACTACCTATGGAAGGGGAACACCATGACCCGAGGTGGAGCAGGCGGCATGCTGGGCGTCGGCGGGACCCGTAACAAGCTCTCCCGCAAGGCGCTGCGCGGCGGCGGGCGGGGCGGGAGCGTCGGCGCGGGGGCCGACCCCGCGGCGCAGAAGCGGGAGCTGTTGCGGAAGTTGAAGGAGGGGCGCGGCACTGACGACGCGTCGTGAGCCGCGCCGGACGCGAACCACCCGTTCGGTTCACAGCCCGGAGGGCTTCTCCGGCCGCACCATGGGCGACAACAGCCCCTGCGGTCGTGAGGAGCCCTCATTGCGTAATCCGCTTCCTCGTTCTGTGGAACGGCGCGCCACACCCCGGCGCTATCTGATGTGCCCACCGGCACACTTCAAGGTCACGTACTCGATCAATCCGTGGATGGACCCGGCGAAACCCGTCGACGTCCCGCTCGCCGTCGCCCAGTGGGAGGACCTCCGGGACCGCTACCGGGCGCTCGGGCACACCGTCGAGGTGCTCGACCCGCGGCCCGGGCTGCCCGACATGGTGTTCGCGGCGAACGGGGCGACCGTCCTCGACGGTCGGGTGCTCGGCGCCCGGTTCGCCCACCCCGAAAGGGAGTTGGAGGCCGTCGCCCATCTGGAGTGGTTCCGCGCGCACGGGTACGCCGACGTGTGCGAGCCGGTGCATGTGAACGAGGGCGAGGGCGACTTCGCCGTCACCGCGTCGTACGTGCTCGCCGGGCGCGGGTTCCGGGCATCACCCCTGTCGCACGGCGAGGCGCAGGAGTTCTTCGGCCGGCCGGTGATCGGGCTCGATCTGGTGGACCCGCGGTTCTACCACCTGGACACCGCGCTCGCGGTGCTCGACGACGCGGCGGACGAGGTCATGTACTACCCGCCGGCGTTCTCGGCGGGCAGTCAGGAGGTGCTGCGGCGGATGTTCCCCGATGCGCTGATCGCCGAGGAGGCGGACGCGGTGGCCTTCGGCCTGAACTCGGTGTCGGACGGGCTGCACGTGCTGCTGCCGCAGGCCGCGCTGGGGTTGTTCGAGCCGTTGCGGGAGCGCGGGTTCGAGCCGATCGGGATGGACCTGGGCGAGCTTCTGAAGGGGGGCGGGAGCGTCAAGTGCTGCACGCTTGAGCTGCGGGCCTGAACCCCGCCCCTCAGCTCCCGTCCCAGGAGTCGCCCCAGTCGGCGTTCCTGGCCTCCTTGTACAGAACCCCGTGCTTCTTCGTCACCGTCACCCGGTCCAGGTCCCCCTCCGCCTCGCACAGGTCGAGGAGGACCTGGCCCTTGCGGATCTGGGGGCGGCGCACGATCCGGGCCGGGGCGGGGGCCGGCGCGAAGCGCGTCGCCGCGACGTACGCGAACTTCTCGTCCTCGTACGCGAGCGAACCCCCCTTGACCTTCCGGTGCAGGGACGAACGGGCGACGCGCGCCGAGAAGTGGCACCAGTCCGTGCCCGGGACGATCGGGCAGGCGGCGCTGTGCGGACACGGCGCCGCGATCCGGAAACCGGTCGCGATCAGGCGATCGCGGGCCTCGATGACGCGGGTGTAGCCGTCGGGGGTGCCGGGTTCGACGATCACGACGGCGCCGTGGTCCGGGTGGGCCGCCCGCGCCGCGGCGTCGACGACCGCCGCCCGGTCCGCCTCGGTCAGTTCCTTCAGGACGTACGAGACGGTGACCAGGCCGGTGGCCTCGGGGTCCTGTCCGGTGCCGATACGGGACTTCTCCCAGCGCACCGACTCCGCCAACCCGGCGTCGGCGGCGGCCAGTTCGCGGCCGAGCGCGAGCGCGGCCTCCGACCAGTCGAGGACCGTCGTGGGGCGCTGCCCCGGCCACACCTCGTGCGCGGCCCAGACCGCGGCGCCGGTGCCGCCGCCGATGTCGAGCTGTCCGGCCGGGGCCCAGCCGTCGGGCGCCGCGTCGGCGAGGGCGTCGAGCGCGGAGCGGACCGCCTCGAACGTGGCCGGCATCCGGTACGCCGCGTACGCCGCGACGTCGGCGCGGTCGCGCAGGATCGGGGCGTCGGTGGGGGTGGTGCCCCGGTAGTTCGCGATGAGCCGGTCGACGGCGCGGGTCGCCTGGCTCGGCGGGAGCCCTTCCAGGAGGGCGGCGAGGGCGTTTCGCAGGGTGTCGGCGGGCTGCTCGATGGGGGCGTTCACCCCGTGATTTTACGGGGCGCGTCTGCCGGGTTCGGCCTTGTCGCCGGGTGCGCGTGCGTGGGGGCCGGCCGCGCAGTTCCCCGCGCCCCCTGAAGCATGCGCTGCGCGCGGCTTCCCCAGGGGGCGCGGGGAACTGCGCGACCAGCCACGAACCACGCGCACCCGGCAACGCGACCGACAGCCCCGAGCTATCCCCCGCACGACCCCAGCGGCACCACGGCCCGGGCAAGACGCGTGGCCGCCGCCGCGCGCGGGCCGCTGTCGGCCGGGCGGCGGCGCGGGTGGACCGTGTTGGCGAGGAGGACCAGGAACGTGTCCGTCACCGGGTCCACGACCAAGGACGTCCCCGTGAACCCCGTGTGCCCGGCCGCGCCGTGCCCCGCCAACTCCCCCATGAACCCCGGCTGATCCACCCGGAAGCCGAGGCCGGGAGCCGTCAGCATCAGGTCGACGAAGTCGGGGCCGAGGATGCGGGCAGTGCCGTACGAGCCGCCGTTGAGGAGAGTGCGGCAGAGCACCGCGAGGTCGTGGGCCGTCGAGAAGAGGCCCGCGTGCCCGGCGACCCCGCCGAGCGCCCACGCGTTCTCGTCGTGCACCTCGCCCCGGAGCATGCCCCGGTCGGCCTTGGCCCAGGGCCGGCGCTGGTCCTCGGTGGCGGCGGCGCCGGTGCGCGGCCCGAACGACGTGGCGTTCATGCCGAGGGGGCGGGTGATGCCGTCGCGGATCAG
Organism: Streptomyces sp. NPDC052225; assembly: GCF_040679615.1. Classification (NCBI taxonomy): domain Bacteria; kingdom Bacillati; phylum Actinomycetota; class Actinomycetes; order Kitasatosporales; family Streptomycetaceae; genus Streptomyces; species Streptomyces sp. NPDC052225. The sequence continues at coordinate 89,812 of NZ_JBFAVD010000030.1, forward strand.
GACGTCGAGCGGCCGGCCGGTGAGACGCTCCAGGAGGTGCTGGAGCAGCAGCATGTTCAGGTCGGAGTAGAGGTATTCGCCGGGCGCGGAGGACGGGGCCTCGGTGCGCAGGAGTTCCAGGCGCGAGGGCGCGTCCGGGGCGTCGTACAGCGGCAGTTCGGGGCGCAGGCCCGAGGTGTGGGTGAGCAGCTGGCGGACGGTGATGCCGTGCCGGGCGGCGGCCGTGAACCGGGGCAGGTAGGCGCCGGCCTTCGCGTCGATGCCGAGCGTGCCGCGCTCGATCTGCTGCACGGTGGCGATCGTCGTGAACAGCTTGGTGAGCGAGGCGAGGTCGAAGGGGGTGTCGAGGGTCATCGGGATGCGGGCGGCGCCCGGCAGTTCGACCCCGCGGTCGGCCGCCTCGTCGTACGACGCATAGCGCACCGCCCAGCCGCAGACGGCCTCGGCGGCGATCACCGGGCCGCGTCCGGCGAGCAGCACCGCGCCCGCGCACCAGGGGCGCGGCCCTTCGGAGAGCAGCCGCACGTCCCGGACGAGACCGGCGAGCTGTGCGGCGTCGAGGCCGGCCCGCTCGGGGGTGCCGTGCCGCAGTCGTGGTGAGCTCAGCGGTCCGCCACCTCCCCCGTCGGCTCGGCCGTGCGCTGCCACGGGCGGCACAGTGCCATGAAGGCGGTGGCCGCCGCCAGGCCGCAGGCGAGCTGGACCACGGCCATGGGGACGGCGGTGTGCTCGCCCGCGATGCCGACGAGCGGCGAGGCGATCGCGCCGATGAGGAAGGACGAGGTGCCGAGCAGGGCGGATGCGGAGCCGGCGGCGTGCGGGGTGCGCATCAGGGCGAGCGCGTTGGTGTTCGGGGTGGCGAGGGCCATCGACGCCATGAGGACGAAGAGTCCGGTGGCGACGGGCGCGAGGCCGAGGTCCTCGGGGGCGCCGAAGACGCCGGTGGCGACCAGGAGCAGGAAGGTCGCGGCGGTGATGATCAGGGCGATGCCGGTCGCGAGGACCTTGTCGAGGTTGACGCGGCCGACGAGGACCTTGCCGTTGAGCTGCCCGGTGGCGATCAGGCCGACCGAGTTGAGCCCGAAGAGGAGGCTGAAGGTCTGCGGGGACGCCCCGTAGATCTCCTGGATGACGAACGGGGACGCCGATATGTACGCGAACAGCGCGGCGAACGCGAAGCCGCCCGCGATCATGTAGCCGAGGAAGACGCGGTCGGCGAGCAGGCCGCGCATCGTGCGCAGCGCCTCGACGGTGCCGCCGCTGTGCCGGCGTCCGGGTTCCAGGGTCTCGGGGAGGCACTTCCAGACGATCGCGGTGAGCGCGACGCCGATGACGGTGAGGACGACGAAGACGCCGCGCCAGTCGGTGATCCGCAGGACCTGGCCGCCGATGAGCGGCGCGACGATCGGGGCGACGCCGGAGATCAGCATCAGGGTGGAGAAGAAGCGGGCCATCGCGACGCCGTCGTAGAGGTCGCGGACGACGGCCCGCGCGATGACGATACCGGCGGCGCCCGCGAGGCCCTGGAGCAGCCGGAAGGCGACGAGCAGGGCGACGTTCGGGGCGAAGGCGCAGATCGCGGTGGCGACGACGTACACGAGCAGGCCGACGAGCAGGGGTCTGCGGCGACCCCACTTGTCGCTCATCGGGCCGACCACGAGCTGCCCGAGCGCCATGCCGGTCAGGCAGGCGGTGAGGGTGAGCTGGGCGGTGGCTGCGGAGGTGTGCAGATTCCCGGTGACCTCGGGGAGCGCCGGGAGGTACATGTCCATGGACAGCGCGGGCACGGCGGTGAGGCCGCCGAGGACGAGGGTGACGAGGGCGCTGGTTCCGGCGGCAACGGCCTTGCCGGGTACGGGGATCGGGGTGCCGCCGCGAGGTGCTCCCACCGCGCCGGCCGTGCTCCGGGTGCCGCTTCCTGTGCTCCCCGTACTTCCGCTCTCCGCCATTCCGTGGCTCCCCGTTCCCTTTCGTCTCTCCCGGTCGTACGTGCGATTACCTATGCTCTCAGCTCTGCGGAGTGGTCGGGAACAACATCTGGAGCGGGTGGGCATGGTGGCGGAGCGGGTGCGGTGGGGGATTCTCGCGACGGGCGGGATCGCGGCGTCGTTCACGGCGGATCTGCTGGATCTGCCGGACGCGGAGGTCGTGGCGGTGGCGTCGCGGTCCGAGGAGTCGGCGAAGGGGTTCGCGGAGCGGTTCGGGATCGGGCGCGCGTACGGCGACTGGGCGTCGCTGGCTGCGGACGAGGACGTCGACGTGGTGTACGTGGCGACGCCGCACATGGCGCACCGGGCCGCGGCCGGGATGTGCCTGGAGGCGGGGCGTGCGGTGCTGTGCGAGAAGGCGTTCACGCTGAACTCGCGGGAGGCCGAGGAGCTGGTGACGCTGGCGCGCTCGCGCGGCCTGTTCCTCATGGAGGCCATGTGGATGTACTGCAACCCGCTGATCCGGCGGCTGAAGGCGCTCGTCGACGACGGGGCGATCGGTGAGGTCCGCACGGTGCAGGCCGACTTCGGTCTGGCCGGGCCGTTCCCGCCGGCGCACCGGCTGCGGGATCCCGCGCAGGGCGGGGGCGCGCTGCTCGACCTCGGGGTGTATCCGGTGTCGTTCGCGCAGTTGCTGCTCGGGGAGCCGTCGGGGGTGACGGCGAGAGCGGCGCTCTCGGAGGAGGGCGTCGATCTCCAGACGGGAATGCTGCTCTCGTGGGAGAGCGGTGCTCACGCGGTGCTGCACTGTGCGATCAACGCAGGTACGGGGGTGACGGCTTCGGTGACGGGGGCCACGGGGCGGATCGATGTGCCCGGGGGCTTCTTCCACCCGGAGCGGTTCGTGCTGCACCGGGACGGGCGGGCCCCGGAGGAGTTCACGACGGCGCCGGAGGACGGGCCGCGCGGGTCCATGCGGCATGAGGCGCTCGAGGTGATGGGGCGGTTGCGGGCCGGGGACACGGAGTCGCCGCTTGTGCCGTTGGATGGCTCGCTGGCGGTCATGCGCACGCTGGACTCCGTCAGGGAGCAGGTGGGGGTGCGGTACCCGGGGGAACGGTGACGCGTCTGCCCTGTTCCGGTGCGCTGCCGGGTGCGATCCGGCCCAGGTCGTCACGGCCGAGCGCGCGGGCGCCGCCCAGCGTGGCCGCCTCCACATAAGCCTCGGCGGGCGCCGCGTCGG